>DATARB010000142.1:0-56539 GCA_036264375.1 Pseudolabrys sp. | reverse complement strand
GCGGGCACCGCGCCGCTGCGCCGGATCGCCGAAGCCGGACACCACCAAGGTCAGCACGGGCAGCCTGATCACTCCGCGCGCCGTGCGGGGGAGGACGCCGTTTTCGCGCAGGGACGCGGACGGCGCGAAGGCGCGACGCGTGCGGAGAACATCGCCAAGACCGATCTACGTCACATCACCAATCCGGCGGACATCGCCGAAACCCAAGCGCTGGCCGCGCGGCTGGCGCGCGTCATGCGCGCGCGGCTCGTTCGCCGCGAGCAGGCGCGAAGGCGGGGCCGGCGGCTGGACCTGCGCCGCACCATCCACCGCAGCGTCGCGCATGGCGGCACGCCCATCGACCTCGCTTGGCGCCGACGCAAGATCAAGCCGCTGCGGCTGGTCGTGCTGCTCGACGCCTCCGGCTCGATGGATCTCTACACGGCGTTCTTCGTTCGCTTCCTGCATGGCGTGGTCGATGCCTTCCGCGAGGCGGAGGCCTTCGTCTTCCACACACGGCTTGCGCACGTCTCGGCGTCGCTGCGTGATCGCGACGTTGCACGCGCAGTCGACCGTCTGTCGCTGATGGCGCAAGGCATCGGCGGCGGCACCAGGATCGGCGAGAGCCTCGCCACGTTCAATCGCTGGCACGCGCGGCGCGTCATCAATTCACGCACCGCGGTCATGATCGTCTCGGATGGCTACGACACGGGCGAGCCCGAGCAGCTTGCCGCCGAGATGCGCCGCCTGCACCGGCGCTGCCGCCGCGTCATCTGGCTCAATCCACTGATCGGCTGGCGCGACTACAGCCCCCAGGCGCGCGGTATGCGCGCCGCGCTGCCTTACATCGACCTGTTCGCCCCCGCGCACAATCTCGAAAGCCTGGCCGCGCTGGAGCCCTATCTCGCGAGAATCTAGTCATGCAGCACGCCTCGGACATTCTCGACATCATCTCCGCCCGCAAGGATGCCGGCGAGCCTTTCGTGCTTGCCACCGTCGTCCGCACAGTCGCCGCGACAGCGGCCAAGGCCGGCGCGAAAGCCATGATCCTGCCCGACGGCACCATTTCGGAAGGCTGGATCGGCGGCGGCTGCGCGCGGGCGGCGGTGATCAAGGCGGCGAAGGATGCGTTGGCCGATGGGCAATCTCGGCTCGTCTCGGTGCAGCCACCTGATGCGCTGACCGAGCAGGGCCATACGCCCGGCGAAGAGCAGGGCGGCGTGCGCTTTGCCAAGAACATGTGCCCGAGCCAGGGCACGATGGACATTTTCATCGAGCCGGTGTTGCCGCGGCCGCAGGTGGTGGTCTTCGGCTCAAGCCCGGTGGCGATCGCGGTGGCCGACCTGGCCCGCCGCAGCGGGTTCACCGTCACCGCCTGCGCCCCGGCGGCGGAGCAGCCGGCGTTTGGCGAGGTGGACCGTCGCATCGAATGTTACGCACTGCCGGTGAAAGAATCCGGCTCGCGCTTTGTCATCGTCTCCACGCAAGGCCGCGGCGATGAGGCCGCGTTGCTGGCGGCGCTCGCTGTCGATGTCGACTATGTCGCTTTCGTCGGCAGCCGCCGCAAAGCCGAAGCGCTGAAGAAGACGCTTGGCGACCGCGGCGTCGCGCCCGAGCGGCTGGCGAAGCTCAAGGCACCGGCCGGCCTCGATCTCGGCGCCATTACGCCGGATGAGATCGCCATCTCGATCCTGGCCGAAATCGTCGCCCTGCGCCGTGGCAAGCAGGCACGCGGGACGCCTGCGGCGTGATTGTCAGCAGGACCAGCGCATTCACTTCTCCCGGAAAGCCTTCGCGATCTGGTCGCGCAGGGGCTTCACCAAATACGACATGGCAGTTCGCATCCGGGTCTCGACAAAGACTTCGACCGGCATGCCGGGGACGAGTTTGTCCTTGCCGAGCCGCACGACTTCTTCGGGAGGCAAGCGGACGCGGATCTGATAATAGCTCGTGCCGGTTTTCTGGTCTTGCGTGGTATCGGCCGCGATTGTCGCGACGGTGCCATTGATCTCCGGCGTCGTGCGCGCGTCGAAGGCGGAGAAGCGCAAGCGGGCGATTTGCCCCGGCGTCAGCTCGTCGATGTCGCGCG
Source organism: Pseudolabrys sp. (assembly GCA_036264375.1). Classification (GTDB taxonomy): domain Bacteria; phylum Pseudomonadota; class Alphaproteobacteria; order Rhizobiales; family Xanthobacteraceae; genus Pseudolabrys. The sequence continues at coordinate 54,471 of DATARB010000142.1, read as the reverse complement.
GATCGACCTTGGCCTCCACCATCAGCGCGTCGTGGTCGGGAACGATCAGCATGATCTTATCGCCCGGCGAAATGACCTCGCCGGCGGTATGCACCGAGAGTTCGTGCACGAAGCCGTCCTGCGGCGCACGGATATCGATGTGCTTGAGCTGGTCCTCGGCCGTGACCTTGCGCTCGTCAAGCTCGGCGATCTTGCCCTGGATCTCGCGCAGCTCCTTGGCGACGTCGCTGCGCAGATCCTGATCGACCTGAATGATCTTGAGCTCGGTTTCCGAAATTTTGCCTTTTGCCTCCGCGACCGAAGCAACGAGCTGGTTGCTCTCACCGTCCAATCGAGCGGCCTCGCGCTCGAGCGAGGTGATACGCGACAGCGGCACCAGATTTTTCTGCCAGAGATCTTGCACGCTGTCGCGTTCGGTATGAACCAATGTGATCTGACGGCGCGTGGACTCGGCCTGGCCGAGCAGGCCGTGAATTTGCTCGTTGAGCTGCGCGACCTGCTCGCGGAGCTGGTCCTTCTGCCCTTGCCGCGAGGTCCGGCGCAGATCGAACAACCGAAGCTCCCCGGTCATCAGCCGGGCGATCTCTGGGTCGTCGGCGCGGGCGATCAGGCTCTGCGGAAATACCGGCCTGTCGGCGCCATCGCGTTCCGCCTCGAGCCGCGCCTCGCGCGCATAAAGCTCGTCGAGGCTCTTCACCACGATCGCCAGATTGGCGCGCGTCACCGTATCGTCGAGCCGCACGACCACTTGTCCGGCTTTGACGGCGTCGCCGTCGCGCACGCGCAGATCGCCGACCACGCCGCCGGTCGGATGCTGCACCTTCTTCACGTCGGTATCGACAGCGACGACGCCCGGCGCGATCACCGCACCGGCGATCTGCGTCAGTGCTGCCCAGCCGCCGAAACCGCCGGCCACCACAAGCAGCACAATCGCTCCAGCGACAGCGTGATGACGCGCGGACCGGAGAGCGTGGCCGGATGCCGGAAGACTCACAACGCTCATGACGAGGTCAACTTTGCTTCGGTGACGACGTTCAATCTGTTCGCGGGCGGTGGCGGCCGCAGCACTTTTCGCAGCACCTCATCCTTGGAGCCGAAGGCCTGGATTTCGCCGTGCGCCATCGCCGCCACGCAATCGACCGCCGTTAGCGCCGACGGCCGGTGTGCGACGACGACGACGATGCCGCCGCGCGTGCGCACGCCGGCGATGGCCGCGGTCAGCGCGCGCTCGCCGTCTGCGTCGAGATTGGAGTTGGGCTCGTCGAGCACAACCAGGAAGGGGTCGCGGTAGAGCGCGCGTGCGAGGGCCACGCGCTGCCGCTGTCCGGCGGAGAGAACCTGTCCCGCCTCGCCGATGCGAGTGTCATAGCCATCCGGCAACGTCAGGATCATGTCATGGACATCCGCCGCCCGTGCTGCGGCGATCACGGCGCCGGGGTCGGATTCGGGTTCGAATCGCCCGATGTTCTCGGCCACCGTGCCGTCGAACAGTTCCACGTCCTGCGGAAGGAAGCCGACATGACGGCCGAGCGCCTCCGCCGACCATTGATCGAGCGCTGCGCCGTCGAGCCGCACATTGCCGCGCGCAGGGACCCACACGCCGACGAGCGCGCGGGCGAGCGAGGATTTGCCCGACGCGCTCGGCCCGATGATGCCGAGCGCCTGGCCGGCGTTGAGCGCGAACGTCGCGCCGCGCACCGACAGCGACGGGCATCCCGGCGGGGCAACGCTGATGGCGTCAACCGAAAGGCTTCTGCATGGCGCGGGCAGGGCCATTGGCGCCTGTTCGGCCGCGTGCTTTGCGAGCAGATCGGAGAGGCGGCGCCAGCTTTGCCGCGCCGCCAAGAAATTCTTCCAATGTGCGATCGCCAGTTCGACCGGCGCGAGCGCGCGCGAGGTGAGGATCGAACTGGCGATGATGATGCCGGCCGTCGCCTGCTGCTGAATGACGAGGTAGGCGCCGACCGCGAGAACCGTCGATTGCAGCAGCATGCGCAGCACCTTCGAAAAGGCGTTGAGCGTCACCGAAACATCCGAGGCGCGCTGCTGGCCGTTCATGTAGCGCGCGTTCGCGTCGCACCAGCGCGTGCCGAGCGGCTGCGCCATGCCCATGGCGGCGAGCACCTCGGCATTGCGGCGGCTTGATTCGGCGAGCGTCAAGCGCGCCATGCTGTGGCCGGCGGAGTCCTTGGTCGGCTTGCGCACCAGCAGTTCCGTCAGCAGCGCGAGGACTACCAAAATCAATGCGCCAGCCGATGCTGTCACGCCGATCCACACGTGGAACGCAAAGCAAAGCGCGAGATAGAGCGGCATCCATGGCAGATCGAACAGGGCGGTGGGGCCGCTGCTCGAGAGAAAGGCGCGCAATTGATCGAGATCGCGCAGCGGCTGCAAACCGGTGGGTTTGCCACCAGCCTGCAACGGAAGCCGTACGACGGCTTGAAAGACGCTGCCGCTCAAGCCGTCGTCAAGCGAGCGCCCGATGCGCACCATGATGCGGGCGCGGATCATGTCGAGCAGGCCCTGCGCCGCGTAGAGCACGACGACGATGATCAGAAGCGCGACCAGCGTCGGCACGCTGTGACTCGGCAGCACCCGATCGTAGACCTGGAGCATGAAGAGCGAGCCGGTGAGCATCAGGACGTTGATCGCGCCGCTGTAGACGGCGACCGCCGTCAATGCGCCGCGGCATGCCTTGAGACAATCGGCAGGCACTTTCACGCGCGATCCCCTATGAAGTCCGATGTCCACGCGACGGCCGGCGCAGGCCGCGATTGCGGTCCTCACAAAATCAAATCGCCCGCGGACAAACTCGCCACGTTGACATGGATTTGAATGTCGGCCTTTCCATCACCATTGGTATCGCCCTCGAGCATGTGATTGGCGTAGTGAAGTTGGCCGGCGACATCGGTGAATGCGGCGCGCCCGATATAGGTAAAGGCCTGATCACCCGCGGCATGTGTGTTGGCGTCGATACTCGCCAAGTCGATGTGGTCGCCCTGAGCGTGCGAAAAGTCGATGATCCGGTCTGCCTGACCAGGCGTACTGTCGTTGGTCTGTTTGAAGACGAACGTGTCGGCGCCGGTCCCGCCAATAAGAACGTCCTTTCCGGCGCCTCCGAACAGGATGTCGTTGCCGGCGCCGCCCTTCAGCACATCGTTGCCGCTGCCACCCTCCAAGCGATTGCCGGCAGCATTTCCGATGAGCGTGTCGTTGTGCCCGCTGCCGATGACGTTTTCGATCGAGTAGAACGTATCGCCGGCCGCATCGCCGCCGCTGCCGATGTGGGTCGAGAGATTGACGGTCACCCCGGCGGCGGACTGGTCATAGACGACGGTGTCGTTTCCGGCGCCACCGGCAAAGGTGTCGGTTCCCGGGCCGCCGAGGAATGTATCGTTGCCGAGGTTACCCCACAGAAGATTGTGGCCGGTCCCGCCGGACAGGAAGTCGTCGCCCGCCCGTCCGGTTAGATCGTCATTGCCACCGCCGCCGTAAAGGTGATCAGCCGCGGCGGTGCCGAAGAGCGCATCCTTGCCGGCGGTTCCTGTGACGGTGTTGTCGAGCGCCAGGAGCCGGCCATGGATGTCCTGATCGCGCGTTGCGTCATCATACGAGGTCCACGTCACGAAGAGCTCCCCGTTGGACAGCTCAGTGACGTGCGGATCACTTTCGGTCAGCCCCACTGCTGAGTTGGCCACGAAGCTCATGCTGCTCATGGAGCCGTCGGCATTTACGACACGCGCGTAAATGTCGTAGCCGGTTGTGATATCGTAAGTGTCCCAGACAACAACGGCGCCTCCGTCCGGAAGCGCGGTCGCCGACGCGTCCGCCGAGGCGTGCTCGCCGCTGCCCGCGGCGCTGACCATAAAGTCCGGTCCGCTTGCCGCCCCATCCGAATCGTATATTCGCCCGCGAATCTCTTCGCCGGAGTTCCATGTCACCAGCACGCTGCCGTCGGTCAGCGCCGTGGCGGTCGGGCCGAGGTTATTGAGGCCGGTCGAGCTATTGATCTGGAAGTCGGGCGCGTTGGCTGTGCCGTCCGCATTCAGGATGCGGCCGAAGATCTCGTAATAGCCGTTGCTCTGCTCGTTCGACGACACCCAGGTGACAAAAGCGTCGCCGTCAGGCAGCGCGGCTACCGACGGTGCGTATTGCAGTCCGGGAAGCGTACTGTTGATAACAAACTCGGAACTGGCCGCGCTGCCGTCGGCATTGAGGAGGCGGCCAACGACATCCGCCGCATTGCCCTCGTCGGGATATTCGGTAGTCCAAGTGGCTAAAATTGTTCCATTGGCCAGCGTAGCGGCGGTTCCACCGATCTCGGCATTCGTCGTCGGCGAATTGACGATGAACTCGGGCCCGCTGCTGCCATCGGCGTGCACGATACGCGCGTCGACATCGGCTTCGCCGGTTGTCAGATCGGTTGGCGACCACGTCACAAGCGCGTCGCCGTCCGGCAAGGTCGTCACCTTCACCCCGTTCTGGTCGCCCGTCGTGGCGTTGACGATGAAGTCCGGCGAGCTTGCCGACCCATCGGGATTCAGGATGCGTGCGCGGATCTCATCAGGATAGTCGGCGCCTTCCTGTGACTCCCAGGCGACAAGGATGTCCCCGTTTCCGAGCACGGTTTGTGTGGGATTGGTTTGATTGCCGGACGTTGTGGAATTGATGAGAAAGTCATCGCCCTGGAATGTCATTGTCGCGTTTCCCCATTCGTCGTGAAGCCGATCGACATTGATTCGGCTTCGCGACACTGATGCGACCGCTCATCGAAGTGACACAGAACCGGGCTTGCGCTCCGCGGTCGCTAAGATTGGAGCTATCCGGAACAGAGGGGTCTTATCGTTTTTGTCGAGTTATGCTGCGTCGAGGCTTGGCGAGATTGTCCACACTCGTGGCGAGAATGATGCGCGATTCAGTCAAATGTTTGACTCGCGACATTAGTATTCGACTCTATGTGCACGACTTTCGACTCGATGCGCATGACAGAAGACGAAAGTGCTTGTGTTTCAGATGCGTCTAAGGGCGATGTCAAATTTGACAGAGGAACGGAGTGAGACCGAACGTGTTCTCGGGATAACGATAATAAAGTCTGGACGTGGGCGGCAGTGGAAATGGGAAGTGTGTGATGGCGGGCGTCTTTGACGTACAGGGTTTCGGAGTCCTTTCGAATTATAATGGTCAGTTCCTGAGCAACTCGGCGCAAGCCGCGATGCAAGAGATTGCCGGAACAAATGCCAATTCGATCGAGCTGGCACCACGCATTTATGTTCAGACGGGAACTTCAAACGACGTCATTGACGATCCGACCAAGACGGAGAGCGACGCCAGCATCGCGACGGCGATCGCCGACGCGCACGATCTCGGCCTGTCGGTCCTGCTCAAGCCGATGCTCACCGGTCTTGACGGCACGAACCAGGCGCAAATCGATCCCTCCGATCCGGCCGCCTTCTTCTCATCTTATACAGCTCAGATCGTCGACTTCGCCAAGGTCGCACAGGCCGCGGGCGCCGAATCGTTCTCAATCGGAAACGAACTCCAGGACCTGAGCGGCCCGCAGTACCTGGATTATTGGACCACCCTGATCAACGACGTGCGCGCGGTCTACAGCGGAACCATCACTTATTCAGCGGCCACCGACGAAGCCCACAATGTGAGCTTCTGGAATCAGGTCGACGAGATCGGCATCAACGCCTATCCGCCGCTGACCTCGTCGCTTGATCCGACCGTGCGGGACATGGTCACGGCATGGAACAGCGTGCCTGAGGATAATTATTGGGCGGCGGCGATGGACTATCAGTCGCCGGTCGACTTCTTTCATTCGCTGTCGCTCGACTACGACAAGCCGGTTCTGTTCACCGAGACCGGTTACCGTAGCCTCGACGGGACCAATATCAGCCCTGGAGGAGGGACCGGCAGCACGCCGGATGTGCAGGAACAGGCCGATGCCTTCAACGCTTTTTTCCAGGTATGGAGTTCCGAGGGCGGCAGCTGGTTCAAGGGCGCCGAGATCTGGGACTGGGATCTGACCAATACCTATTCGCCCACCGGCTATTCGCCGATGGGCAAGCCGGCGCAGGACGTCATCACGGACTGGTTCGGCGGCGGGCAAACGGCGCCGGCGCTCACAGTCAACGGTTCGGCGGTGGATGATCATATCGATGTCGGCAGCGGTTCGGACACGTTGTCGGGCGGCCTCGGCAACGACATCATTCTTGGCGGCGCTGGGAACGATACGATTACCGGCGGTCCCAATACGATCGCGCCGCTCACGCAAACAACTGTGACAGTCACAGGATACGGCTCCGTCGTCGACGGTGTGGGCGCGCAGATGGAGCTTCTGATCAATGGCCAGCAGGTCGGGAGCACGGTCGAGTATCACAATGCGGCAGACTCGACCCAGTATCAGACTTACACATTTACGTTCGACAATCCTGGCACGGTCTCGAGTCTCGACGTTGCGTTCATCAACGACACGTCCAACGCGGACGGCGACCGCAATCTCTACATCAAGAACATCACGGTGAACGGCGACGAGCTGTCCGTGTCCGATTCGACTAACCTGAGTTCGCCGGGAACGTGGACCCTGTATGGCAACCGGACCATCCATTTCGATATGACCGGCCATCAGGACCTATTCTACGGCATGCAAAGCGACAACGATACGATCTACGGCGGCGCCGGCAACGACACGATCAACGGCGGCGCCGGCGCAGACGTGATCCACGGCGGCACTGGCGATGACTATATCGACGGCGGTCCCGGCATCGCCGGTGCGATGGATCAGCTTTATGGCGACGCCGGCAACGATATCATCAAGGCCGGGAGCCAGACTTTCGGCAGTCTGCTCGATGGCGGGGCGGGCAATGACCAGCTCTATGGAAACTTCGCCACGGACACCATCAACGGTGGTGACGGCAACGACTATCTTTCCAGCGGCGGCGGTGCCGACATCATGCATGGCGGCGCCGGCGACGACTCGCTCAAAGGCGGTACGGCGGGGGACCAGCTCTATGGCGACGACGGCAATGATACGCTGGTCGGCGGCACCGGCAACGAGTACCTGTCGGGCGGAAACGGCAATGACAAGCTGACTGGTGGCGGGGGCAATGACACGTTGAACGGCGGTGCCGGCAACGACACCTTTATTTTTGCGCCGAATTTTGGCAACGACGTCATCGCCGACTTTCACAGTAACAGTGCGGAACAGGACATCATCCAGTTCGACCACACCGTGTTCGCGGATTTCAGCGCCGTGCAAGCGCATATGGCGCAGGACGGCAGCGATGTCGTCATCACGGCCGATGCGAACGATACGATCACGGTTAAAAATACGAGCATAGCCAATCTCAGCGCCAACGATTTCCACTTCGTCTAACGCATGGACGCTCTGTCGCGAGGGGGTAGCCTATGGCTTCGCCGTGGCCGCCCGCTCGACATTGGCCTCGTATTGCGCCTTGCCCGCGAAATACTGCTTCGGCCAGGGCACGGTCTTCACGCCGATCTTTGCCGCCTCATGCAACGTCCAGGCGGGATCGGCGAGATGCGGCCGCGCCACCGCGCAGAGGTCGGCGCGCCCGGCGGCGATGATCGAGTTGGCGTGATCGGCTTCCGAGATGGCGCCGACCGCGATAGTGGCGATGCCGATTTCGTTGCGGATCATATCGGCGAACGGCGTCTGGAACAGGCGTCCGTAGACCGGCCGCTCCGCCTTGTCGACCTGGCCTGAGGAGCAATCGACGAGATCGGCGCCGGCGCCCTTGAACATCGCCGCGAAAATCGCGGCATCTTCCGGCGTGTTGCCACCCTCCGTCCAATCGTGACAGGAGAGCCGCACCGACATCGGCTTGTCGTCCGGCCAGACCGCCCGGATGGCCGTGAAGACGTCGAGCGGAAAGCGCGCGCGATTCTCGTGCGAGCCGCCGTAGTCGTCGGTGCGCCGGTTGGTAAGCGGCGAGAGGAAACTCGAGAGCAGATAGCCGTGCGCGCAGTGCAGTTCGAGCACATCGAAGCCGATTCCCGCACCGCGCTTGGCGGCGGCCACGAAGTCGGCCTTCACCCGCTCCATGTCATCGCGGGTCATCTCGCGCGGCACCGCGCCGTCCGGCAGATAGGACATCGCGGAGGACGAGATCAGCGGCCAGTTGTCCCCGGTCAGCGGCTGATCAATTCCCTCCCAGGCCAGTCGTGTCGAGCCTTTACGCCCTGCGTGGCCGAGCTGTAAGCCGGCCTTAGCCTGTGTCGTGTGGATGAAATCGACGAGGCGCTTCCAGCCTTTCGCCTGCTCGTCGTTCCAGAGGCCGAGGCATCCCGGCGTAATGCGGGCATCCGGCGACACGCAGGTCATTTCGCCGAAAACGAGCCCCGCGCCACCGAGGGCGCGGCTGCCAAGATGCACCAGATGGAAGTCGTTTGGCACGCCGTCGACCGCCGAATACATCGCCATCGGCGACATCACGATTCGGTTCGGCAGCGTCACGCCGCGCACGCGATAGGGGGTGAACATCGGCGGCGTCGGGCGGCCGTTCGGTGCGACGTTGAGGCCGCAGCGTTGCGCGAACCAGCGCTCGTAGCCTTCGAGCCAGGCCTTGTCGCGCAGGCGCAGGTTCTCGTGGCTGATGCGCTGTGAGCGCGTCAGCAACGAATACATGAACTGCTCGGGCTCGAGCGTGTCGGCGTAGCGGCCGCCGACCACCTCGAACCATTCCATGGCGTTGCGCGCCGCGTTCTGGATGCGCGCCACGTCGACCCGGCGCACCTCTTCGTAGGCTGCGAGCACCTGCGGAATCTTGTCGGCGGTGTGCCCGAACTTTTCGAACTGGCGGGTCAGCTCTATGGCGTCTTCCAGCGCCAGCTTGGTGCCGGAGCCGATTGCGAAATGCGCGGTATGCGCCGCATCGCCCATGAGCACCACGTGGCTCTTGCCGTTGAAGTGGCTCCAGTGCCCACAGACCAGGCGGTTGAAATTGAGCCAGGCCGAGCTGCGCATGTGCCGCGCATTGGTCATCAGCGGCGCGCCTTCGAGCAGTTCGTCGAACAGCGTCTGGCAGAACGCAATCGACTCGTCCGGGCCGGCCGTGTCGAGGCCGTGCGCGCGCAAGGTCTCTTCGGTTGTCTCAATGATGAACGTCGAGGTCTTGTCGTCGAACTTGTAGACGTGCGCCTGGAACCAGCCGTGCTCGGTCCGGCGGAAGTCGAAGGTGAAGGCGTCGAAATTCTTTTCTACGCCGAGCCAGATGTAGCGGTTCGGCCGAACGACCAGGTCGGGCGCGAAAGCGGCCTCGTAACGGTTGCGCAGCTTGGAATTGATGCCATCGCAGGCGATGATGAGGTCGGCATCGGGGAAGTCGAGATCGCTGTCGACCTCGCGCTCGAAGACCAGCTCGACGCCGAGCTCCTCGGAGCGCGCCTGCAGGATATTCAGGAGCCGCTTGCGCCCGATGCCGACAAAGCCGTGGCCGGTGGTGCGCATGCGCCGGCCCTTGATCAGCACCTCGATGTCGTCCCAGTGATTGAAGGCGATCTCGATCTCGCGCGCGGTCTTGTCGTCCCAGGCGCGCATGTTTTCCATTGTTGCGTCGGAGAAAACCACGCCCCAGCCGAAGGTGTCGTAAGGCCTGTTGCGCTCGACCACCGACACCTGATGCGCCGGATTGGCCTTCTTCATCAGCAGGCCGAAATAGAGACCGGCCGGACCGCCGCCGACACAGACGATGCGCATGGTTGTTCGTTCCGTTTTGCCGTGAGCCTTAGCCATTCACGTCAGTAGCATGGTCCCAATCGGGCGCGACCATGCGCCGCTTGCCGTCGGCGGACAAACGCACCCCCGGCGCGTCGAGATCAAGCTTGTCCCAGAGCTGGCAGGTGACCGCCTTGTGCTTCTGGTCGAGACCTTCGCAGTAGTTGGTGAACTCGCACACCCGCACGTCGCTTCCACGCCCGAGCGCGATCTTGCGGAACCAGTCCGGGTCGGCGAGCGATTGCCGCGCCGCGCCGACGATGTCGCAGACGCCGTCGGCCAGCATCGTCTCCGCCATCTCGAAGTTGTGCACGCCGCCGGCGCAGACGATCGGCGTCTCAAGGCCGGCTGCTCGGATGTCGGCGCGGATCGCGGCGGTCGCGGCGGCATTTCGGCCGAACGGGCCGCGCGCATCGGAGATGTATTGCGGCATGCATTCGTAGCCGCTCGGCCCGGTGTAGGGGTAGGCAGCCCAGCCGACGCTGGGCTGCTTGGCGTCGTCGAACTTGCCGCCGCGTGAGGTGGAGAGGAAATCCATGCCGGCCTTGGCGAAGGCAACGCCAAATGTGCGTGTATCGTCCACCTCGCTGCCGCCGGCGATGCATTCGTCGGCGAGGAAGCGGCAGCCGACGGCGAAGTCCTGCCCGACGCGCTCGCGCACCGCGGCATAGACTTTGAGCGGCAGCCGCATGCGGTTCTCAGGTGAACCGCCATAGCCGTCGTCGCGACTGTTGGTGCGCGAGAGGAATGAGGCCATCGTATAGGCGTGCGCGTAGTGCAGTTCGACGCCGTCGAAGCCGGCGGTTCGCGCGCGTGCCGCCGCATCGGCAAAGAGTGGGGGCAGGGTTTGCGGCAGGGTGCGGATGTGGTCGAGATGCGTGTCGGTCACGCGCTCGCGGGTGCCATAGTCGAGCGCCTCCATCTCGGCAGCGCTCAGTATTTGCGTCAGCTCGAAATGCTCCATCGCCACCAGACGCGCGCGGACGGCATCATCGCTTAGTGTCATGTCACCAAGCGCGCGGCGGTGCGCATCGGTGACGGCGAGGAAGCGTTGCAGGAATTTCTGCGGATCGGGCCGGCGCCGGATCGCCAGGAAGTCGATGATCTGGATGAGCAGCCGGGTTTCGCCGGCGCTCGCCTCGCGCACGGCATCGACCAGTTTGCGCAGCCCAGGGAGGTAGCGCTCGTGTCCTATGCGCAGCAGCGGACCACTGGGAATATCCCGAATGCCGGTGGCTTCGACGACAATGGCCCCGGGGCGCCCACGAGCAAAGCGCGTATACCAGGCGATGACCTCGTCGGTGACGAAGCCGTCCTCGGTCGCCCGCCACGGCACCATGGCCGGTACCCAGGTGCGTTGCGCCAATGTCACCGGGCCGACCCTGACCGGAGAGAAAAGTCGCGACTTCTCAGCCTCTTCACGCGACGGCACGCGGCCAAAGGTGGCCTCGTAGCGGATGCGTTCGGGCGGGCGCCACATAGCTCTGAAGTTTAGGAGGCGGGGAAATTATTTCAAGCTTAAAATAATTTCCTCGAGGCCGGTTGAGCCGGATAAGTTTTAAGCTTAAAATAATCCGCGAAAGCACGGCGAGACCCGTGTACTTGGCAGGGCGCCATGAACGGCTTCACGGCAAAGCATGCGTTGGTCACGGGCGGGGGACGCGGCATCGGCCGCGCTATCGCCGTGGCAATGACCGCCGCAGGCGTTGCCGTCACCGTTACCGGCCGCAGCGAGGCGCCGTTGCGCGAAGCCGTGCAGCAGAAGGACGCGGCGGGTTATTTCACCGCCGATGTGACCGACGAAGGCGCGCTTGCCGACGGCATCAAGCGGGCCGTCGACGAGCGCGGCGCCATCGACATCCTCGTGGCCAATGCCGGCGGCGCCGAGTCCGCGCCCTTCGCCAAGAGCGGCGCCGACATGTTCCGCCGCATGTTCGATCTCAATCTGATGGGTACCGTTCATGCTGCGCAGGCGGTGATCGGCGATATGGCGGCGCGCAAATTTGGCCGGATCGTTGTCATTGCTTCCACCGCGGGTCTCAAGGGCTATCCATACGTATCGGCCTATTGCGCCGCCAAGCACGCGCTCATCGGCCTTGTGCGCTCGTTGGCGCTGGAAACTGCGAGGAGCGGGGTCACCGTCAACGCCGTCTGCCCGGGCTTCACCGACACCGACCTGATGCGCGAGAGCATCGCGCGTGTCATCGAAAAGACCGGCCGTTCGAAGGGCGACGCGCTCGAGGAGTTCACGCGGCAGAACCCGCTTGGCCGGCTGATCGCGCCCGAAGAGGTCGCGGCGGCGGTTACGTTCCTTTGTTCGGACGCTGCCAGCGGCATTACGGGCACGACAATGACCGTTGCGGGCGGGGAGGTCTGACATATGGGTAACGGCACCGCGCTTCCACTCGATGCCGAAACCAAGGTGATCGAACGCCCGAGCGATCACAAGGATGAGCTGCGTCTCTGGCTGCGCCTGTTCAGTTGTAAGACGCTGATCGAAAGCGAAATCCGCCGCCGTCTGCGTGACAATTTCGACATCACTTTGCCGCGCTTCGACCTGATGGCGCAGCTCGACAAGGCGCCGGCCGGCATGAAGCTCGGCGAGCTGTCGCAGCGCCTGATGGTGTCGAACGGCAATATCACGGGTCTGGTCGATCGTTTGGTGACGCAAGGGTTGCTCGACCGCCAGCCGGCGCCGAACGACCGCCGCACCCAACTGGTCAAGCTCACCGCTGAGGGCCGCCGCAGCTTCCGCACGATGGCCAACGCGCACGAGAGCTGGATCGCCGAAATTCTTGGCGAACTCTCGGCGAGTGACCAGGAAACATTGATGCGTCTCCTCGGCAAGGCCAAGGCTTCGGCGCGCAAGACGATCGGCCAAGGAGACGCACGATGACCGCCGTCAATCCCGTGACGCTGCCGCTGGCGCAATATCAGGCGCGCCATCTGCGCTGCGAGGCCGCCGGCAAGGTCTTGACGCTCACGCTCAACCGTCCCGAACGCAAGAACCCACTCACCTTCGACAGCTATGCGGAGCTGGCTGACATCTTCCGCGCTGCCGCCAAGGATCAGCAGGTCAAAGCCATCGTCCTCACTGGCGCCGGCGGCAACTTTTCGTCCGGCGGCGATGTTTTCGAAATCATCGGTCCGCTGATCGAGATGGGAACGACGGGCCTGCTGGAATTCACCAGCATGACCGGCGCGCTGGTCAAGGCGATGCACGCCTGCCCGCATCCGATCGTTGCGGCGGTGGACGGCGTCTGCGCCGGCGCCGGCGCCATCATGGCGATGGCCTCCGACATTCGCATCGGCACGCCTAAGAGCAAGGTCGCCTTCCTGTTCAACCGCGTCGGGCTTGCCGGCTGCGACATGGGCGCCTGCGCGATCCTGCCGCGCATCATTGGCCAGGGCCGCGCCGCGGAGTTGCTTTATACCGGCCGCGCGCTCGGGGGCGAGGAGGGCGAGCGCTGGGGCTTCTTCAATCGCCTCGCCACGCCGGAGACAGTGCTTGCCGAGGCGGCGAAGCTCGCAGCTGAATTGGCCGACGGCCCGACCTTCGGCAACGCCATGACCAAGCGCATGCTGGACATGGAATGGGCCATGTCGATCGAGAGTGCAATCGACGCCGAGGCGGTCGCGCAGGCGCTGTGCATGAAGACGGAGGATTTCTCCCGCGCCTATCACGCCTTCGCCAACAAGCGCACGCCGGTGTTCGAGGGCAACTGAATGGCGCTGACCGACACCCTCATCGAGACCTTGCGCTGGCCGTTCTTCAACGACGGCCACCGGCGCTTCGCGCTCGCTCTGTCGGAGTGGGCGGCAGCTAAACTGCCGTCGCTGCCGCATGGCGATGTCGACGAAGCCTGCCGCGCGCGCGTGAAAGCGCTCGGGGAGGCGGGTTTCCTGGCGCCGACCGTGCCGGCCGAGTTCGGCGGTCTCCATCCGAACCTCGACGTGCGCACGCTGTGCCTGGCGCGCGAGATTCTCGGCTACCACGACGGCCTCGCCGATTTCGCCTTCGCCATGCAAGGCCTTGGCACCGGCTCAATCACGCTCTCTGGCTCGCCGGAGTTGAAGGCGCGCTATCTCCCGCGCGTGCGCGAGGGCAAGGCCATCGCCGCCTTTGCGCTGTCGGAGCAGGAGGCGGGCTCCGATGTCGCTGCCATCGCGACGACCGCGGTGCCCGACGGCGACGATCATGTGCGCATCGACGGCGCCAAGACCTGGATTTCGAACGGCGGCATAGCCGACCATTACGTCGTGTTCGTGCGCACCGGCGAGGCACCGGGCGCGCGTGGACTGTCGGCCTTTGTCGTCGATGCCGACACGCCGGGCTTCTCCATCGCCGAGCGCATCGAGGTGATGGCGCCGCATCCGCTGGCGACATTGCGCTTCGATGGCGTCCGGGTGCCGGCCGCCAATCGCCTGGGCGCGCCGGGCGAAGGCTTCAAGGTGGCGATGGCGACGCTCGACATCTTCCGCGCCACCGTCGGCGCGGCAGCGCTCGGTTTTGCGCGCCGCGCGCTCGATGAGATGCTCGCGCGCGCGGCCTCGCGCAAATTGTTTGGCGCGCCGCTCGGTGACTTGCAGCTCACGCAGGCCGCGATCGGCGACAGTGCGACCGATGTCGATGCCGCCGCGCTGCTCGTCTATCGCGCCGCTTACAGCAAGGATAAGGGCGCAGCGCGTGTGACGCGCGAAGCGGCCATGGCCAAGATGTTCGCCACCGAGGCGGCGCAACAGGTGATCGATCGTGCGGTGCAGCTTTTCGGCGGCCTTGGCGTCACCAAGGGTGTCAAGGTCGAGGAGCTGTATCGCGAGATTCGTGCCTTAAGGATTTATGAGGGAGCGACCGAGGTTCAAAAAATCATCATTGCGCGCGAGATGCTGAAGAGCCGGGCAGCGAAATCAGCACTTGCCGCCGAATGAGCGATGGTTTCCATGATTAAGGAGCAACGATCATGACTCCTTCTGCGCATGTCGATACCTTCGCGCGCGACAATCTTCCGCCGCGCGATCAGTGGCCGGACTTCAGGTTCACGCTGCCCGAGCTTCACTATCCCGAGCGCCTCAACTGCATCACGGAGTTTGTCGACCGCTGGATCGCCGAAGGCCACGGCGACAGGCCTTGTTTGATCTCGCCAGCCGAGACGCTGACCTACGGCCAGCTCGCCGGGCGCGTGAACCGCATCGCCAATGTGCTCACGCGCGATCTTGGGATGGTGCCGGGCAACCGGGTGCTGCTGCGCTCGCCGAACAGCCCGATGATGGTCGCGGCCTATTTCGCCGTGATCAAGGCGGGCGGCGTCGTGGTCGCAACGATGCCCTTGCTGCGCGTCAAGGAGTTGATCTATCCGATCAACAAGGCGCGGATCAAACTGGCGCTTTGCGACGCGCGGCTCTCCGACGAGATGGAGAAGGCGAAAGCCACGACGGACCTGGAGCGCATCGTCTATTGGGGCGATGGAGCGTCCGGCGGCCTCGAGGCGATGATGGACAAGCCCGGCTATGAGACCTTCGCCGCCTGCAATACCGCCATTGATGACGTCTGCCTGATCGGCTTCACCTCCGGCACCACGGGTGAACCAAAAGGCACGATGCATTTCCACCGTGACATACTGGCGATCTGCGACGCTTACGGCAAATACGTGCTGCGGGCAAACGCAAACGACCGCTTCATCGGCTCGCCGCCGCTCGCTTTTACCTTTGGGCTTGGCGGCTTGGTGCTGTTTCCGTTGCGGGTCGGCGCATCGACGGTGCTTTTGGAAAGGGCATCGCCCGACGACCTGCTGCCGGCCATTGCCAAATACAAAGCCACGATCTGTTTCACCGCGCCCACCGCTTATCGCGTCATGGCCGGCAAAGTGAAGGATCACGACATCGCCTCTTTGCGCAAATCGGTATCGGCCGGCGAGACGCTGCCCAAGGCGACGTTCGAAGCGTGGCGCGCCGCCACCGGCATCGTCATGCAGGACGGCCTCGGCTCGACCGAGATGCTGCACATCTTCGTCTGCGCGCGCGAGGAGGAAGCGCGGCCGGGAGCCACCGGCAGGGCGATCCCGGGCTACGAGGCGAAGGTGATCGACGAGGCCGGCAAAGAAGTGCCACGGGGCACTCCAGGGCGGCTTGCCGTGCGCGGCGCAACCGGCTGCCGCTATCTCGCCGATGCGCGGCAGAAGAACTACGTCGAGAACGGATGGAACATCACCGGCGACACCTACATCATGGATGCCGACGGCTATCTCTGGTATCAGGCGCGCTCAGACGACATGATCATCTCGGCCGGCTACAACATCGCCGGTCCGGAGGTCGAATCGGCGCTGCTCCTGCATCCAGCTGTGGCGGAATGCGGCGTGGTCGGAGCGCCTGACGAGGAACGTGGGCAGATCGTGAAGGCCTATGTGGTGCTGCGGTCCGGGCAGACCGGCGATGCGGCGCTCGCACGCATCTTGCAGGATTACGTCAAAGAGAGCATCGCTCCGTTCAAATATCCACGCGCCGTCGAGTTCGTGGCCAGCCTGCCGCGCACCGAGAGCGGCAAGCTGCAACGGTTCGAACTGCGGCGGATGGCGGCGCAAGGCGACGCCCGGAAGTTGGCGTCCTGATCCATCGAAGACAACGACGACATTGAGCGGAGGTTTCCTTGGCGCAGCAGACCGCGCATAAACCATCAGCCCCTTCGGGCGGCCACACCGTGCTGTTGCCCGAAGGCTGGCCGCGCCCGCGCGGCTATTCCAACGGCATCCTCGCGCGCGGCGAGACGGTCTTTGTCGGTGGCATGGTCGGCTGGGACGTGAACGGTAAGTTTCCCGGTGGGTTCGTCGCGCAGGTGAAGCAGGCGCTCGAAAATATTATTGCCGTGCTGAAGGCGGGCGGTGCGCGGCCCGAACATGTGACGCGCATGACCTGGTACGTCGTCGACATGGACGAATATCGCCGCTCGCTCGCGGAACTGGGCGGGGTGTATCGCGCGATTATGGGCTCGCACTACCCTGTGATGGCGCTGGTTGAGGTCCGCAGCCTGGTCGAGCGCGAGGCGCGGCTGGAGATCGAGACGACGGCAGTCGTTCCCGATCCCAAGCCGGGCCAATAGGCGGAGCCAATATCCACTCCTGCGATCATTCCGCCGGCACCGGATGGCCGTGGCCGCCGGTGTCTTCCTTCTTCATCTGCTTCTTCTGGCCGCGGAAAAGCCACGTCTGTAAGCGGTCGAAATAGAGATAGACGACCGGGGTCGAGTACAGCGTGAGTACCTGCGATAGAGCCAAGCCGCCGACGATAGCATAGCCGAGCGGTTGCCGGATCTCCGCGCCGTTCCCATTACCGAGCATCAGCGGGACTGCACCAAGCATGGCCGCCATCGTGGTCATCAGGATCGGCCTAAAGCGCTTCACGCAGGCCTGATAGATCGCCTCTTCCGCCGATAGCCCTTGCTCGTGCTCGGCTTGCTGAGCGAAATCCACCAGCATGATGCCGTTCTTCTTGACGATGCCGATCAGCAGAATGAGGCCGACGATCGCGATGACGCTCAGATCGATGTGAACCGCCATCAGCAGCAGCAGCGCGCCGACACCGGCCGATGGAAGCGTCGAGATGATAGTGATCGGGTGAATGAAGCTCTCGTACAGAATGCCGAGGATGAGATAGATGACGAAGATCGAGGCGACGATGAGGATCGGCGTGCTCTTCAGCGACTCGCCGAATGCCTGGGCGTTGCCCTGGAAGCTCGTCTGGAGTGAAAGTGGCGGGCTCAGCTCTTTTTCAGCCTTCTGGATGGCGCTGACCGCATCGCCGATTGCGGCGCCTGGTGCAAGGTTGAACGAGAGCGTCACCGACGGGAATTGGCCCGTGTGGTTCTCGACAAGCGGCGCCACCTTGATGGCGCTGTCGACCAGCGTCGACAACGGCACCTGCTGCCCGGTCGATGACTTGACATAGATACGGTTGAGCGCTTCGGGGCTGTATTGGAATTGCGGGTTGACCTCCAGAACGACGTGATACTGCTGCAGAGTGGTATATATGGTCGAGACGATGCGCTGGCCGAAGGCGTCATCGAGCGTGTTGTCGATGGTGTAGGGCAAGATACCATAGCTCGATGCGACGTCGCGCTTGATGGTGACGTCAAGCAACGGCGAGGAATTGAGCTGATCGGTGGCAACGTCCGTAATGCTTGGAATGGCCTTGAGCTTGTCCAGGAACAACGCCGACCAATGGTCGAGCTCGCCGAGATCGGGGTCGTTCAAAGTATACTGGAATTGGGTCTTGTTCAGCCGCGCGCCAACGGTGATATCCTGCGCCGCCTGCATGTAGAGTGTGATTCCCTGCAGATTGGCGAGATTTTTTTGCAACCGAGCCATCACCTTCCAAACCGAAGGGCGTTGCCCATGCGGCTTGAGCTGAATGTAGACGCGGCCGTCATTAAGCGTGAAGAGGCCGCCGCCCGCACCCACCGCGGCACCCACGGAGGCGACGGCTGGATCCTTCACGATGACATTGAGCACTGCCTGCTGGCGCTCCTGCATGGCGGCGAAGGAAATGTCCTGCGCTGCCTCCGACTGCGCAATGATCAATCCGGTATCCTGCTGCGGGAAGAAGCCCTTGGGAATGATCACATAAAGATATCCGGTTAGCGCGATGGTGGCGAACAAGGACATGAGCGTGAGGAAGCGGTGCCGCAACACGATCTTGAGGCCTGCCTCATAGACATTGAGCAAGGCATCGAAAGCGTGTTCGGACCACTGATAGAGCCGTCCGTGTTCCTTAGTCTCCGGCTTGAGCAGGTATGCGCACATCATCGGTGTGAGCGTCCGCGAAATCAGCAACGAGAGAAGTAGCGCTACGCTCACGGCTATCGCGAATTCGCGGAACAGCAATCCGACGTAGCCGCTCATCAGGAAGAGAGGAAGGAACACGGCGATCAGTGAGAACGTGATCGCCACGACGGTGAAGCCGATCTCGCCGGACCCCTTCATCGCCGCGTCATACGGCGACATCCCGTCCTCGATGTGCCGCATGATATTCTCGATCTCGACAACGGCGTCGTCGACCACGAATCCGACCGCGATCGACAAAGCCATCAGCGAGAGGTTGTCGAGACTGTAGCCAAACTCGTAAAGCACCCCAAAAGTGCCGATCAGCGCCAGCGGCACCGTGATGGCCGGAATAATGGTCGCCCAGAAGCTACGCAAAAATATGAACACCACCATAACGACCAGCGCGACGCTCAGAAGAAGCGTGAACTGCACATCGTCAACCGACGCCCGGATGGTCTGAGTGCGGTCGGAAACGACACTGAGCTTGATGGAAGGCGGAATCGACGCCTGGAGCACCGGCATCATCGCCTTGATCCGCTGCACCGTCTCGATGACGTTGGCTCCTGGCTGGCGCTGGATCGCCAGGATGATCGCACGCTCGTTGTTGTACCAGCCGGCGATCAGCAAGTTCTGGCCGGCGCTGATGACGCGGCCGATATCGCGAATATAGACCGGCGCCCCGTTGCGATAGGCGACGATCAAGTTGGCGTATTGGTCGGGCTTGAACAGCTGATCGTTGGTGTTGAGCGTGAACGTCTGGCTCGGACTGTTGAGCTGACCCTTCGGGAGGTCGACATTCGCCTGGTTGAGCACGTTGCGCACGTCCTCGAGGCTGATGCCGCGAGCTGCCAGCGCGTCCGGGTCCACCTGGACGCGGACCGTCGGCTGCTCCTCACCTCCGATGCCCACGAGGCCGACTCCCGATATCTGCGAGATCTTCTGCATCAGGATATTTTGTGCGTAGGCGTCCACATCGGTTATCGGCAGGGTGTCCGAGGTGGCCGCGAGCACGAAGATCGGTGTGTCGGCCGGATTGACCTTCCGGATCATGGGTGGATACGGCAGGTCCTTGGGCAGGTAGGCGTTCGCAGTTTGGATTGCCGACAGTGTATCACTGACGGCGCCATCGAGTGGCCGACTCAAATCGAATTGAAGGGTAATTTGCGTATAGCCGAGCGCGCTCGAGGACGTCATCTGCGTGAGGCCGGGGATCTCGCCGAACTGCAGTTCGAGCGGCGATGCCACCGTGGCCGCCATGGTCTGCGGGTCCGCGCCGGGCAACTGTGCCGTGACCGTGAGGGTGGGATAGTTGACGTTCGGCAGCGAGGCCACCGGCAGGAGCGGATAAGCCACGAGGCCGCCGGCCAACAGCCCAACCATCAGTAGCGCGGTAGCGATCGGACGTTTGATAAAGGGTGCGGATATGTTCACGGGATCGGAGCCTGTTCTGCGCTCTGTTGCTCGGCTTCTTGCGCCGCGGTGCCGTGGAGAACCGTCACATGCGTGCCGGGCTTCAGCTTGTATTGGCCATCGACGACGACCTGCTCGTTCGCACTCAGGCCTGAGTCGATCAGGGCCTGGCCGTTGCTGATCTGAGCGACCTTGATCTGCCGCGTCGCGACCGTTCCATCGGGATTGATGACGTAGGCGTAAGCGCCCTGCGCACCCTGCTGCACGACCGAGGCCGGAACGGTCAGGCCGTTATGCCGTGTATCGACGAGCAGCCGAGCGTTGACGAGCTCGCCGGGCCAGAGCTTGTGGTCTTTATTGGCGAAATTCGCCTTCAGTTGAATCGAGCCCGTCGTCTGGAGGATTTCGTTGTTCACAAGCGCGAGCGAGCCCTCGGCCAACTTGAACTTGTTGTCCTGGCTGAAGGCGACGACCTTGAGCGGTGCCTTGGTCGCCTCCTGCTCGTGCTGGATCTGCGGCAGGACCGTCTCCGGCAGCGTGAAGATCAATGAAATGGGCTCGAGCTGGGTGACGACGACGAGACCGTTGGTGTTCGACGGACTGATGATATTGCCGACGTCGATCTGGCGAATGCCGGTCACGCCGTTGATCGGCGACGTGAGCTGTGTGTAGCTGAGCTGCACCTTGGCGGCTTCGATCAGGGCCTGATCGGCCTTCACGGCCGCTTGCAATTGCCCGACCTGCGCCTGCTGGGTGTCCAGCAGTTGCGGCGTTGCCCACCCCTTCTTCGCCAACGGCTGATAGATGTTGAGATTGGCGACCGCATTCTGGAGCTGCGCCTGATCGCGCTCCAGGTTAGCAGTGTATTGGTCGATCTGGGCCTGGTATGGGCGCGGGTCGATCACCCCGAGCAAATCGCCGGCTTTGACCGTCTGACCCTCGTTGAAGTTGATGCTGACAATCTGTCCCTGGATCTGGGCACGTATAACGTCGGTGTTGTAGGCGATCACCGTGCCGACGCCGATCAGGTAGATGGGAACGTCATGCTGGGCGACGGTGCCTGCGACGACCGGCACCGGCGGCGGCCCCTCCGGCTCAGGAGCGGCTTTGGTCTTCTCCATGAAGCCGGGCACGAATAAAAAAGCCGCGCCGGCCACGACAGCAACCGAAAGGATGGCAGAAACAACGAATTTCCGTCGCATTGGTTTCTCCTGATGCGGAATATTGCGGGTCAACAGCCTGCCCTTTGGGAAGTTGAACCGATCTGACACCCGTTCGCGCTGTACGCCGTTGTGGCCGTAGTAGTAGACGGCGCAATCATTGTTGGCGCGCCGACGGGCGCGGTGCTGGGTTCAAGCGGCACTGTCATGGCCGCACCCAAGCCCGACGTACCGGCCAGAGAGTTAGGGCCCGCAAGGGTCGTCGGCGGGCTGACGCCAGGGCTGTTGATCTGGAACGAACTGAGAGGGATACCTGCGCGCGCGGCGCCGCCTGCGGTCAGCGGCGTTGTCGACGTGGCGGTAGAGGCTGTGGTGGTGCTTCCGCTGCCGCATCCGGACGTGCCGGATCCCATCACGGAGGTGCCGACTTCCGTCGGTGCGCCGGCCGTCACGGCTCCCATTGACGTTCCCGTTGTGGCTGCCGCCATGGTTCCCATTGAGGTTCCGGTCGATCCCGGCGTCGTTCCCGTCGTCAGTCCGCCGCCGTCAAAGACCGAGGTTGTTGAATTGGTGAGCGGAGTCGTCGGAGCTGACGTGATCGAGCACGGCGACGCGCTGGTGACCATGCCTGACATGCCGGCCGTGTTCGTACTGGCTATGCTTGTGCCGTTTGCCGTGCCGTACGCACCGGAGCCCATCGGGCTGACGCCCGGCGTCGTGATCTCTGTCGAACCCAGTGGTAGTCCGGTCGGCGCCACGGTTCCGCCCGTTATTCCGAGGGGCGAGGTCGCCTCGAGGCTGGGCACCGTAGTTGTGTCCATCTGTGCGAATGCGCTGTTCCAGCCGAGCAACACAGGAATCGTAAGCGCGAGTAATGCGCGACGCATGAGCCACCTCTTTGTCTTTAAGCAGACCGGATCCATCCGAGCGCATCATCCGGGTTCAGTTATAGCTAAGAACGACGCGGTGGTTCGCTTGTCACAGCTTGCGGCAGTTTGAGTGCTTTTGCGCTCAAGCCATCAATGAATCTTGAGGGCGTCGTGACGCAGGGCATGTCGTTACGACGAAGTTTACGCGATAGTTCGATCACGCTTGCGCCGTAACCGCGACGGAGAGTTGTTCCCAGGAACACGGCGACGTGTTCTCAATGTCGATGGGCTGCGTTGCCCGAGGTCTTTTGCGCTGAACATGTCCAGGCAGATCGATATCGCTCTTCTCGGCGGCGGCCATGCCCATGTGCGTGTCCTCGCCGCGCTCGCGCGGCGCCCGGTGCCCGGCGTCCAGGTGACGCTCATCAGCCGCGATTTATCATCTCTTTATTCAGGCATGCTGCCGGGCGTCGTCGCTGGCCTTTACGCGCCTGAGCAGGCGCAGATCGACCTTGTGCGGCTTGCCGCTGCGACCGGCACGCGGTTCGTTCATGCCGAGGCTGTCGGCATTGATCGTACGAACAAGCGTGTGATTCTCGCAGGTGCGCCCAGCGTCGCCTATGACATTCTGTCCATCGATGTCGGCATTGCGCCAGCTTTGGCGGCGATTGCCGGCGCGGAGCGCGCCATCGCCGTCAAGCCTATCGGTTCGTTTCTGGCAAGATTTGGCGATCTGATCGCGCGCTGCCGGCGCCCCGTTGGCCCGAGGCGCATTGCGGTGATCGGCGGGGGCGCAGGCGGCGTCGAATTGCTGTTGTCGATACGCACGCGGATAATGGCGGAAACGAACGCTGCTCTTACCTTCGCGCTCGTCACCGATGACGAAATTCTTGCCACCCACAACAGATACGTTCGCGCCGCGTTTCGCCGCGTCTTCGCTGAGCGCGGCATCGCG
This sequence comes from Pseudolabrys sp., assembly GCA_036264375.1. GTDB lineage: Bacteria > Pseudomonadota > Alphaproteobacteria > Rhizobiales > Xanthobacteraceae > Pseudolabrys. Next base: position 31,525 of record DATARB010000142.1, on the reverse strand, counting down.
GTGCATGAACGGCGGCGGGCGCGGGCCATCACCGCGCGCGGCATCGACCTGGAGGGCGGCGGAACGATCGCCGCCGATGCCGTATTGATTGCCACCGAGGCGGCGGCTCCTGACTGGTTTCGCGAAACCGGGTTGGCGCTCGACCCACATGGCTTCCTCGCCGTCGGCCCGACGCTGCAGGTCACCAACGATCCGGACGTCTTCGCCGCCGGCGATTGCGCGATGCTCATCGAATCGCCGCGTGAAAAGGCCGGCGTCTATGCGGTGCGCGCCGGACCGCCGCTGGCGGACAATCTGCGCCGCCGCGCGCTCGGCGAACCTTTGGCCGCCTGGCGTCCGCAACGCCGTCACTTGGCGCTGATCTCCACCGGCGAGCGCTATGCCGTCGCCTCGCGCGGCTTCTTCAAAGTCGAAGGCGCGTGGGTGTGGATGCTCAAGGACTGGATCGACAGGCGCTGGGTTCGCCAGTACCGCGATATCGAGCCGATCGAGCGGCGGCGGCCGCAAGCGAAGTAATTTCAAATCCGGAGAAAGCGTGCGTGGCCTCAGCCCGCCTTTTTGGCGGCGAGGCGCTTGTCGATCCGGGCCATGTCGACGACCATGCGCTCGTGCGTGCCGTTGCCGATCTCCTCGGTCTCGTCGCGCGCGGTCACCGTGAACTCGATGCGGCGGCCATCGACTTTAGTGACCACGGCTTCGGCGGTCACCCGGTGCCCGACCGGGGTGGCGGCGAGGTGTTTGACGTTCACCACCGTGCCGACGGCGCTCTCGCCCGGATCGAGGTAGTCGCGCACCGCGTTGAGGGCGGCGTTCTCCATGATCGTCACCATCATGGGCGTGGCGAAGACCTGCGGCAGCGCGGCGTCCTTGAACTGGTTGGCGAGATGCGCCGGCATCACGCGCAATGTGAATGTTCCTTTGGCTCCAACCGGTATCGGCCGCATCGCGTTAACTCCCTGTGCGCGGTATATGATTGATCGCCGGTGCGAGAATGACCAGGAGAATTCCGCAGAGGCCGATCGGAAGAAAGGCGGAGGCGGCAATGCCGCTGAGGTCCCAGAGCATGCCGCTGACGATCGGCACGATCACCGCGCAGCTATAGCTGATGGTGAACATCGCAGCGGTGACGCGGTGCACGTCGTCGGGCGGGCTCAGCAGCGGGGGCAACGCCAGCACGAGGATCAGCACGAAAGCATTGGCGAAGCCTTGCAGGCTGGCGGCGGCGACCGCCCAGGGCCCGGTGCCGTACACGATGCCGAGGGCCGCGACCACGTTCAGCACACCGCACACGACATAAGGCCAGATCTTGCGCTCGAGCCGCCCGGCCACGGCGAGCAACAGGAACGAGGCCGGAAGCTGGCCGATGTTCAAGCCGGTCAGTGCGGCGCTGATCCATTCGCCCTGTCCGTTGCCGCGCAGGAAGTCCGGAATGAAGGCATTGGTGGTGAAGTAGACGGCGTTCGTGGTGCCGAGCATGAAGCCGAGGCGCCAGATCAGGCTCTTCCGCCAATCCGGCCACCAGCGGCGTTTGGCCGTTCCGTTGACCGATGCAGGGGGCGGCGCCAGCGCGAGCACCGGCACGGCGATGATGGCGACCAGCGCGCCCCACACGACGAAGGCCCATTGCCAATGTCCGCCGACCAGTGGCAGCACCAGCGGCAAAGTCAGCCCCACGGGGATGATTTCACCGATCAGAAGCCCGTTGGTGTAGACCGCGGTGGCAAAGCCGATGCGGTGCGGCGTCCAGGCCCGCACCGCCGACGGCATAGTCACCTGCAGGATCGCGACGCCGGCCCCTGTCGCGATGGTCATGGCATAAAGCCAGGTCAGTTCCGGGAATACGCCGCGCAGGGCGCCGCCGATTGCGGTCAGCGCAAGCCCGACCGCCAGCGCGGCCCGCAGGCCCAGACGCGCGATCAGCAACGAACCCGGCACCGCGGCGAAAGCGAGCAGCATCGGCGGCAAGCCGGTGAGAACACCAATTTGTGTACCGTTGAGATGCAGTTCGTCGTGAATCAGCGGGATGACGGGCGGAACCGCCAGCAGCGTGAGCCGCAACGCGTTGCCCGCCAACCAGAGCAGGACGAAAGACGTGAATATGCGCGCCTGCGACGGTCCGCCGCTGGCGCTAGTCGTTGTAGAATCCGGCATGGCAAAAGTGCTTACTAGTTGAACCGAAAAGTGTTGGCTCTCCCCTGGAGGGACTGACATAACGTGCGCGCCGTATGGCGAACGCGGACTGTCATAGCGGAGGATGCGGCAATTCCCAACGATAATGCCCGGCTCTATGTCATTGGGGACATCCATGGCCGGCTCGATTTGCTGGAGCGGGCGGTCGTAGCCATCACGCGCGACGTCGAGGCGCACGGCGGCGATGCGCTGACTGTGACGCTCGGTGACTACATCGACCGCGGGCCCGACTCGTCCGGGGTGATCGGCTGTCTCGCCGGCAATCCGTTTCCCACGCCCTATGTGGCGCTGCGCGGCAATCACGAAGCCATGTTCGAGACGTTCCTCGTCGATCCTTCTGTCGGCACGCAATGGCGTCCGCAAGGCGGTGAGCAGACGCTGCATAGCTACGGCGTTACGGTGCGGCATATCGTGGGCCGCGCCAATGCGCTGGCCTCGGAGCAACTGCGCGAGGCGCTGCCGCGCGAGCATGTGAGCTTTTTGCGCTCGCTGCGCACGTCGTTCACGCATGGGCGGTTCTTTCTCTGTCATGCCGGCGTGCGGCCCGGCGTGCCGCTCGATCAGCAGCACGACGAAGACCTGATGTGGATTCGCGAGGAGTTTCTCCTGAGCTCCGCGGATTTCGGCAAGATCGTCGTGCATGGACACACGCCGACGCCCGAGCCCGAGGTGCTGCAAAACCGCATCAATATCGACACCAAGGCCTTCGCCAGCGGCCGGCTGACCTGTCTGGTGCTGGAGCAGACGGGATATCGGTTTTTGAAGGTGTGAGGGCGAGTGAGCGTGTTGCGCGCGTGCCTCTTGCTCCGCTCGTTCCCGCGGACGCGGGAATCCAGTTCTTTCTTTTGTGCGGCAAAGTCTGGATCCCCGCGTTCGCGGGGATGAGCGGAGGATGTGGTCCGCTCCGCGTCGTCGCACCGATTGAATGTCAAACAGCCGCACAAAATCGCCCGTATTCTTTGCGGCCCCGGGTAGGCCGTCGTCCTATTTCTTCGCCCTCAAATAAAGAGGGGATGGCGCGCCGAGAAAGCGCGTCGGGTAGTTCAATGCGCATCTTCCTTTTGAGAAGATGCGGCGCCTTTCGGCGCGCCATCGCAGCGGTCAAGACAAAAATAGGAATATTTTATGCCCACTGTAAGCGATTGCCGCGGTGCGATTCTTTCTTATCCCTCCCCCGCTTGCGGGGGAGGGTGGCCGCGAAGCGGCCGGGTGGGGGCGCGTGCGATAGACCGCGGCGTAACCCCACCCGACTGCGCTCCGCGCGGAGCCACCCTCCCCTTTCAGGGGAGGGATTAGCAAGTAACGCGACCGGTGGTTGTGGCGGCTGCGATGGCTTGCGATGATCGGCGCCTGACGTGCAACTCGAGTCCCCCGCCGATGCCGCTCTCCCAGTCCGACGACCCGCAAGAATGCCGCGGTGCTGATGCAGGCGCGGCTGTTCCTGCGCGACGTGGCGTGCTTCGCCGGCCGGCGCGGCGTCTGGACCGCGCTGCTGATGGCGCTGGGCGGGCTGTTCGAAGGCCTGAGCCTCGCGATGATCGTGCCGCTGCTCGGGATCGTGACCGGCGCGGGCGCGCCGTTCGGACGGCTCGAGCGCGCCGCCGCCACGCTATTTGCTGGCGCCGGCGTCGAGACACCGGTCGGCAAGCTCGCCGTGCTGCTCGGCATCTTCGGCCTCATGATGATCGCGCGCGGGGCGATCGTCGCTTTGCGGGATCGCACGGTGACCGAGTTGCAGACCGGCTTCGTCGAGGCGCAGCGCCTGCGCATTGCCGAGGCGCTCGCCGCCGCGCGGTGGGATCAGGTCGCCGGTTTGCGTCACGCGCGGATCACCCATCTCATGAGCGGCGACATCCAGCGTATCGGCGCGGCAGCGAACCTGCTGTTGCGGGTGGCCGTAGCTGTGGTGATGCTGATCGCGCAATGCGCGCTCGTCTTCCTGCTGGCGCCGCAATTGGCGGCGATCGCCTTCGTGCTGCTGGCGCTGACCGGTTTCATCTTCGTGACGACGATCGGCGGCGCCCACCGGAGCGGCGTTGTCGTCACGCAGGCGAACCTGTCGCTGTTGAATTCGACCACGCAGTTTCTCGGCGGGCTCAAGCTCGCCAAGAGCCAGAACATGGAGCAGGGCTTTCTCGCCGAATTCCGGCAGACGCTGCACGACCTCAGCCGCCGGCAGATCGACTTCATGCGTCAGCAAAGCCGCACGCGGCTCGCCTTTTCCACGGTGTCGGCGCTGGCGGCCGGCGGGCTTGTGCTCGTCGGCTTCGGCGCGTTCCACGTCGCGCCGCCGACGCTGATCGCATTGCTGCTCGTCATTGGGCGGATGAGCGGGCCGGCGTTGCAACTCCAGCAGGGCGCGCAGCAGTTCGCCAATGTTCTGCCGGCCTATCGCGCGGTGAAGGATCTCGAACAGGATCTGGCGTCAATTGCGCCGGAACATTCCGGCGTGGCCGATGCGGCGCACGTTCCCGAGGGCGCAATCGTCTTCACGCAGGTGTCCTTCGCGCATGCGGTGGAGGATGACGATGGCGCTGCGCGCGGCGTTCGCGATGTGAGCGTGAGCATCGCGCCCGGCGATTTCATCGGCATTGCCGGGCCGTCGGGGGCGGGCAAGACCACCTTCGCCGATCTTCTCGTCGGACTGTTTCCGCCGCAGCAGGGGCACATCACGGTGGGCGGTGCTGCGTTGCAAGGCGCGACGCTGGCGGCGTGGCGCCGCGCGATCGCCTATGTGTCGCAGGATGCGTTCCTCTCGCACGACACGGTGCGGCGCAACGTGTGCTGGATGAACCCGCGCGCAAGCGACTCCGATATCTGGGCGGCGCTGGCATTCGCCGGCGCCGATGCGCGGGTGCGGCGCATGGAGGCGGGGCTCGAGACGGTCGTCGGCGAGCGCGGCACGCTGGTGTCGGGCGGCGAGCGCCAGCGGCTGGCGCTGGTGCGGGCGATTCTGCGCAAGCCGCGCGTGCTGGTGCTCGACGAGGCGACCAGCGCCATCGACGTCGCCGGGGAGCAGGAGATCTTCGTGCGGCTGCGCAATCTTACGCCGCGGCCGACGATCGTGGTGATCGCGCATCGGGCGGAAAGCCTCGCCCTGTGCGACCGGCTGCTGCGCTTCGAGGCGGGACGGTGTCAGTGGGTGGAATCGCCCGCTCGTCCCCGCGGAAGCGGGGACGCAGTTCTCAAGGTCTGATTTCCTGCACTATCTGGAGTCCCGCTTGCGCGGGAATGAGCGGAGCAAGGTGCGAGCAAAGGCAGGTTGCTCTAGCGAGGTGAAACACCGATCTCCCGCCGTACGATGTCGAGGAGCGACTGCGTCGCCGCATCGAACTTGATGCCGCGAATGCCGAAGGCTGAAGCCGCGCCAACGTCGCCGTCGCGGTCGCCGATCATGAAGCTCTTCGCGCGGTCGATCGGCCAATCGGCGGCGGCCTGCTCGAGCATGCCCGTGCCGGGTTTGCGGCAGAGGCAATCGATGGCGAAATCCTTGACGGTGCCGTCCGGGTGATGCGGACAATAATAGAAGGCATCGACATGCGCGGCGTGCGCGGCGAGGCCCGCCTGCAGATGCGCATTGAAGGTGTGCACGGCGGTTTCGTCGAAGTAGCCGCGCGCGACGCCGGACTGGTTGGTGACGACGATCACCGTGTAGCCGGCCTCGTTCAGGAGACGTACGGCCTCGGGCGCGCCGGCGATCCATTCCAGGCGTTCGGGCAGATAGACATAACCGTGATCGACGTTGAGCACGCCGTCGCGATCGAGGAAGGCCGCAGGCCGCAAGGGACGCGTCTCGGTCATGGGTTGTCGGCGACGGCTTCGTGCGGCGGCGCGAAGGATTGCATCTTGAGGCCGCTGACGATCCACACCGCGCCGCCAATGATGCCGAGCGCGAAGCTGACGGCGCCGAACAGAATCGACAGCGTAAGGCCGTCGCTCTGGGCAAGCCCCGCATAGGAGAAGGCGACGACCATGCTGGTTTCGCGCACGCCCCAGCCGGCGATGGAGATCGGGATGGTGGTGATGAGCAGCACCGGCGGCAACAGGAACAGCACAGGTGCAAAGCCGACCGGTGCGGCGACCGCCTTCATGCAGCACCAGGCGGAGGTGACGGTGAGCAAATGGATCGCCACCGAGCAGGCGGTGACGGTCGTCATGGCTTGGCCGGTGCGGCACAGCCGCCAGGCCTTGCGCGCGGCGGCGACGAGATGGCGCGTCGGCATGAAGCGGCCGAGCAAAGGCCAGTCCCAGATGCCGATGGCCAGGAACACGGCGGCGGCGCCGACGCTGCCGGCGCCGATCAGCAGCAGCACCGCGCGCGCGAGCGGGTCCTGGATCAGCTCCATCGACCACGGCAGGCAGGCGATGACGATGAGTGCGAGCACCAGAACGCCGACGATGCGGTCGATCAGCACCGAATAGGTCGCGTTCGCCCAGTCGCCGTCACGGCGCGCCAAAATCCAGATGCGCGCGGCATCGCCGCCGACGGAGGAGGGCAGCACCTGGTTGAAGAAGCTGGCGATGAAGCTGATCTGCGTCGCCTGCGGCAAAGGCAGGCGCGCGTCGCAGATGGCGGCGATTTCGCTCCAGCGGATGGCCATGAGGCCGACCTGGAGCGTGAGGACGAGCAGCGCGAGCGCGATCCAGCCCGGATGGAACCGGCTCAAGCTTGCGCCGACAACGGCGAGATTGACCGACCGCAGCGACAGGTAGAGCAGCAGAATGGAAACCGCCGCCTTGAGCAGCAACAACGACAGGCGCCGCATCGATTGCGTGATCCCTTGCGATGTCCAATTTTGCCCCGGAAGCGGGCAAGCCTTCGCATGGCATCGGCGGACGCGCAAGGGTCGGCGCGTGTGCGGCTTCCGCGTTGCGCGCGGGCGTGGTAGAGGACCAAATGCCTGAGAACACGAGGCGCCTTGCCGGCATCGCGGGACATGCACAGCCGCGCGCGTTCGCGCTGGTGGCCGCCTGCTGCCGCCGTCCGATGGACGCGGAGGCGGCTGCCGCCCTGCGCGATGTCGCGGCCGCAGGCGTCGACTGGCCCGCGGTGCTCGGCCTCGCGCGCCGTCACCGCGTCGAGGCGTTGGTGCACGAGGCGTCGACCACGGCGGGCATCGATGTGCCGCCGCCGGCCGCGGCGCGGCTGGCCGGGCGCAGCCGCCATATCGCGCGGCGCAATCTGGCGATGGCCGCGGAGATCGTGCGCATCCAGCGCGCCTTCGACGCCGCGGGCATTCCATTGCTGCTGCTGAAGGGGGTTGCGCTGGCGCAGCGCGCCTACGGCTCCTTCACGATCAAGCACAATCGCGACATCGATATTTATGTGCCGCGCGAATGCGCGCTGGCGGTAATGCAGCGTCTCGAGGCCGAAGGCTACGCGCTCGCCGAACCGATGGTGCAGCTCAACGAGGCGCAGCGGCGCATGCTCATCGTCTATGCGCGCGAAGCCGTGCTCGTGCATCGCGTCACGCGCCTGAGCGTCGAACTGCACTGGCAGTTTACCGACAATCCGCTGCTGCTCGACGGGCTCGGCGCGCTGCCGCCGGCGCAGGAGGTCGCGCTGTTTCCCGGCAGCGTGGTGCGCATCTTGGCCAGGGACGATCTCTTTGCGTATCTGTGCGTGCACGGCGCCAGCCATTCCTGGTCACGGCTGAAGTGGCTCAGCGATCTCAACGCCCTCGTAGCGAGCGAAAGCGATGCCGAGCTTGTGCGGCTCTACCGGCACGCCCGGGCGCGCGGCGCCGGTCTCTGCGCCGGACAGGCGCTGCTGTTGTGCCGCGATCTGTTCGCCCGCACGTTGCCGGTGGCGCTCGACGATGAACTGATGCGCAGCGGGCGCGTGCGGCGGCTGGTGCGGATCGCATGGCTTGCCCTGCGCGCGCCCGAGGCCGGCACCAGCTTTGCCGGCAAAGCGCGCTTCTTCTTTACGAGCTTCCTGCTGGGCGAGGACTTCGCTTACGTGGCCGCGCAATGCCGGATCGTGTCGGTCGGGCTTGCCGACGTCATCCGTTGTCCGCTGCCGCGGCGCTGGCATTTCCTCTATCTGCTGCTGCGCGTGCCATCATGGCTCTGGCGCTATGGCAAAGCGCCCGCCGCGCGTCCGCCTTTGCCGAAGCGCCCGTCCTAGATGCGATGCGGATTGCGCTGAGAGCCCGCAGCGCCGGCCTTGGCCGTGCGACGGTACAGCCAGGCGACGATGCGGCCTTTCAGGGTCACACGCAGCGTGCCGCGGCTGCGTTTGATCAGGCCGTTCTCGATGAGACGCTCGACCCGCTCGAATGACGGGGTCGCATAGCGGCCCGGCCCGCGCATAATTCCAGTCAACGTGTACAAATCGCCGCTCTGAATCGCGGGACCAAGAGCCATTGCTAGCGCCCAGTATGCTGACCTGCCTTGAATCCCCATAGCTTGCGGACTTGCGGCGAGCCAACGGAATCACGCCCGCGGCGGCGCGGGGACGCAATTTTCCTGTGAATTATTGGCGAGGTCCGGTCAGGCGAGATGATCGCTGCGCTGCGGCATCGGGCTTGCGATCGTGCCTTCGTCATGCCGCGTCTCGCCTTTGGCAAGGAATGCCGCAATAGAGCGCGGCGGTCGGCCAGTCGTCGGGCGAAAGTACCCAAGAGCAGCGAATCCACAAAGCGAGCCAGGGAGATCGCGGAGCATGTCGTGTTCACGGGCCTGCTCGAAAGCGATGCGCTCAAGGCGGTCTATGCGCGCGCCGATGTGGTCGCCTTGGTGTCGCGCAAGGAGAACTTCGGTCTCGCTGCCGCCGAGGCTCTGTCCGCCGGTGTGCCGGTGGTGCTGAGCGACGGGGTCGACATGGGCCAGCATTGGACGGCGCCGCCTGTGTGGCGCGTGGCGCAGAACGTGGGCGCGATCGCGGGAGGCCTCGCTGCGGCTCTCGCCTATGCGAATGAGACCGGCGTGCCATGTGCCTCCGCGCGGCACTTGGCCGACAGGGAATGGGGAACGTCCGCGACAGAGCGGCTCTCGGAGGCCTACGAAAGCATATTGGCGGCGCGGCCGTGCGTCAGGTCTGGTTGATAGGGCAATGGCGCCACGCATGGAGCTTCGACACGACTATCGTTTCGCCGATGCGGGCCCGACCTGGGCTAATCCCTATCTGTGGCCCATTGTTCAACGGATCGCCGACACGGCGTGCTTACGCGAGCGGCGCGCTTTCGATCTCGGCTGCGGCAGCGGCGCGACCGCGAACATGTTGTCGCAACGCGGTTTCGAGGTCGTGGGAGTCGATCCTTCGGTTCGCGGGATCGCGCTGGCGCGGAATGCGTATCCGGGCATCCGCTTCGCGGTGGGAAGCGCCTATGACGATCTCGCCGCCACGTACGGTACCTTCCCGCTGGTCGTGAGCCTGGAAGTCGTCGAGCATTGTTTTGACCCGCGCCGCTTCGCGCGGACGCTGTACAGCCTGGTCGAGCCCGGAGGGATCGCGGTCGTTTCGACGCCGTATCACGGCTATTGGAAGAATCTCGCGCTGGCTGTGGCCGGCCAATGGGACAGCCATCTCACCGCGCTCTGGGACGGCGGCCATATCAAGTTCTTTTCGGTTCGTACGCTCCGCGCGCTTCTGCAAGAGGCCGGATTTCAAGACATCGAGTTTGTCCGCGTGGGCCGAATTCCGCCGCTCGCCAAATCCATGATCGCGATCGCGCGAAAATAAGACTGGCATCGATGAATATTTCTGGACCTTGCCTGGTGCCCGCCTCATCGGCCGAGACCGGCCTCATACCCGTCACCGCCGTCATTCCGGTGAAGGACGAGGAGTAGTCTCTTCCATCGTGCCTTGCCGCGCTCGACGGATTTGCCGACGTCGTCGTCGTCGATTCCGGCAGCACCGATGCGACGGCGGCGATCGCGCAGAAGGGCGGCGTCAACGTCATCCAATTCCGCTGGAGCGGCGGATTTCCCAAGAAGCGGAATTGGGTGCTGCAGACGTTTCCGTTCCGCACGCGCTGGGTGCTGTTCATCGACGCCGACGAGATCGTCACGCCGGCGTTCAAAGCAGAGCTGCGCGCGGTCTTGACCAAGACCGATGCCGCCGGGTTCTGGCTGAGCTATCGCAATCATTTCCTCGGCCGCGTCCTTGGCCACGGAGTCAGGCAGCGCAAGCTGGCGCTGTTCCGCGTCGATGCCGGTCTTTATGAGCGCATCGACGACGCGCGCTGGAGCGCGTTCGACATGGAGATCCACGAGCATCCCGTGCTCGACGGACCCGTCGGCGAAATTGCCGCGCCGCTCGAGCATCGCGATTTTCGCGGGCTGCATCATTTCATCGCCCGCCATAACGAGTATTCCTCGTGGGAGGCGCGCCGCTATCTGGCGCTGCGCGGCGATGCGGCGGCCTGGGCGGCGCTCACCCGGCGGCAGCGGATCAAATATACCGGCATGGCCCACTGGTGGTATGCGCCCGGATATTTCTTCGCCACCTATGTCGTGCGCGGCGGCTTTCTCGACGGCTATGCCGGTTTCGTCTACGCGGCCATGAAGTTCGAATATTTTTTCCATATCCGTTGCAAGATCAAAGCCCTCCGGGCGGCCCGGTCGTCGGACCCGTTCGCGCCGCATTAGCCCGGCGCGCCCTGCGCCGTCCGCGCGAGCCAGATGGCCGGCCGGCCCTGGCTCACCGCCCGATGCACAGGCATCCATCCGCTCAAAAAAACGCTGTTGCCCGCCGTCCGGAATTTGCTAGCTAAGCTGTTGGAAACGGTGAATTTTGCGCCTTCTCGGGGCGGCAAGGTCCGCAACGGGCGCATTTTCCTTTAAAATGTCCCGCGACCGGTTGAAAGGTGACGCGTGAACTATCCTTCCACTGCGGCGATCCCCGCCGCCAAGAGCGACACGGTAGACGCCGACCTGACGGTGGTCGGCGGGGCCGGCCATGTCGGCATTCCGCTGGTGCTTGCCTTCGCCGAGGCGGGGCTGACGGTCAACGTCAACGACCTCAATGAATCTGTGCTCGCGACCCTCGCCGCCGGGCAATTGCCGTTCATCGAATACGGCGCCGCGCCGCTGCTCGCGAAGGCGTTGGCGGAAAAGCGGCTGGTGTTCACGTCGGGACCGGACAAGATCAGCAAGCGCGGGCCGGTCATCGTCACCATCGGCACCCCGGTCGATGAATTCCTCAATCCCGTGCATCACGTCGTGCAGCGCTGCATCGACGACCTCCTGCCGCATATTTCCGACGACCAGCTTCTGGTGCTGCGCTCGACCGTCTATCCGGGCTCGACCGAATGGCTCGACGACTATCTCAAGCGGCTGGGGCGCAAGATCAAAGTGGCGTTCTGTCCCGAGCGCGTGGTGCAGGGCTACGGCGTCAAGGAACTGCGCTCGATGCCGCAGATCGTCTCCGGCACCAGCCCCGAAGCCGAGGAGGAGGCGCACGATCTGTTCAGCCGCATCGCGCCCGAACTCGTCACGGTCAAGCCGCTCGAGGCGGAGTTCGCCAAACTGTTCAGCAATGCCTATCGCTACATCGAGTTCGCCGCCACCAACCAGTTTTACATGATCGCGAAGGCGGCCGGCGCCGACTACCAGGCGGTCATGCGCGCGATGAAGCACAACTATCCGCGGCTCAAGAGCCTGCCCGGTCCGGGATTTTCCGCCGGCCCCTGTCTCTTCAAAGACACGATGCAACTCGCCGCCTATGCGCGCAATCAGTTCGGCCTTGGTCACGCCGCAATGCAGGTCAACGAAGGCCTCGTGTTGCAACTCGTCGAAGACCTTCGGCGGGCCTACGATATTTCGACGATGACCATCGGCCTGCTGGGCATGGCGTTCAAGGCCGAGATCGACGATACGCGCGCCTCGCTGAGCTACAAGCTCAAGCGCGCGCTGAAGATGTCGGCACGCGACGTGCTGACGACCGATCCCTTCGTCACCATCGATCCCGAGCTTTTGCCGCTCGATCAGGTGGTGGGACGCAGTGACATCCTCATTTTGTGCACGCCGCACTCGGCCTATGCCGAGGCCGACTTGAAGGGCAAGCCGGTGGTCGATGTGTGGGGCTTTCTGAAGTCCGGGAATATCATCAATTGAGCATGGCGCCGCGGCTCGACATCATCATCCCCGTTTACAACGAGGGACGCATCATCCTGGGCACGCTCGGCGAGCTGCGCCGGCAGGTGACGACGCCGTCGCGTATCCTCATCTGCTACGACAGGCCGGATGACGACACGCTGTCCACGATCAAGGCCAATCCGGATCGCGTCGAAGGCCTGGAGATCGAGTTCGTCCGCAACCGGACGCGCGGCGCCCACGGCGCTGTGATGAGCGGCTTTGCCGCCAGCCGCGCGCCTTACGTCCTGGTGTTTCCCGCCGACGACGACTTCAACGCCGGCATGATCGACGCCATGGTGGCCAAGGCCGACGAGGGCGCCGACATCGTCTGCGCCAGCCGGTTCATTCCCGGCGGCTGCATGGAGGGGTGCCCCTGGATCAAGGCCGCGCTGGTGCGCACCGCGGCATTCACGCTCTATCACATCGCCCGGCTGCCGACCCGCGACGCGACCAACGGCTTCCGGTTGTTTTCGCGCCGGGTGCTCGACAATGTCGAGATCGAGTCCGACAGCGGATTCTGCTATAGCCTGGAAATGCTGGTCAAAGCTCATCGCCTCGGCTGGCCGGTCGCGGACGTGCCCGCGCAGTGGTTCGAACGCACGCAAGGCGCCAGCCGGTTCAAGGTGTTGTCTTGGGTGCCGGCCTATCTGCGCTGGTATCTCTACGCCTTCGCCACCACGTTCCTGCGCCTGCCGGCACGTAGCGTGAAGCAGCGTTCCGCCTGGAAGCCCGCGAAATGAACCGGCTCACGAAGCTGACGCCGCGTCAGATATTGATCGTGCTGCACGATCTTCTCGCCACGGCCGCGGCGATTTTCCTGACGTTCGTCGTGCGCTTCCCCGAGCAGGAATTCTCCAACAAGCTGCACGGCCTGTTGATGTTCACGCCGGCGCTCGTCGTCTACGCGGCTGTGGTCTATTTCATCGTCGGGCTGGACCGCAACAAATGGCGGTTCACGTCCGTCCCCGATCTCTACAACATCTTCCGCGCCTCGACCGTGCTGGCCGTGTCGATGCTCGCGCTCGATTACGTCCTCTTGTCGCCGAGCTTCTACGGCACGTTCTTCTTCGGCAAGATCACGATCCTTCTGTACTGGTTCTTCCAGATATTTTTGCTCGGCGCCACGCGCGTCGCCTACCGCTATTTCCACTACGCGCAGATGCTTCAGCGCATCAGGGTCGCGGACGCGACGCCGACGCTGGTGCTCGGCCGCGCCGCCGACGCGGAAGTGCTGCTACGCGCGATCGAAAGCGGCGCGGTGAAGAAGATCTGGCCGATCGGCGTGCTGTCGCCATCGCCGACCGATCGCGGCCAGTCGATCCGCGGAATCCCCGTGCTTGGCGACATCGACGACCTGGAGACAGTGGTCGCCGATCTCGCCGCCCGCAGCACCCGCGTCACGCGGCTCGTGCTGACGCAGTCGGCGTTGTCGCCGGAAGCGCGGCCGGAGGCGCTGCTCATCCGCTCGCGCAAGCTCGGGCTGGCCATGAGCCAGTTGCCGGCGCTGGACCGCGACGGCCCGGCGGTGCAACTCGCGCCGGTGGCGGTGGAGGATCTGCTGCTGCGGCCGAGCGTGAAGATCGACTATCGCCGGCTGGAGGACTTCGTCAGCGGCAAGTCGGTCGTCGTCACCGGCGGCGGCGGGTCGATCGGCTCCGAGATCTGCGATCGCGCGGTCATCTTCGGCGCGGCGCGGCTGCTGGTGATCGAGAACTCCGAGCCGGCGCTGCATGCGGTGCTGGAGCAGCTCAAGGCCAAGCAGAGCGAGGCCGAGGTCGTCGGCCGCATCGCCGATATCCGCGACCGCCAGCGCGTCATGAGCCTGATCGCGCACTTCAAGCCCGACATCGTCTTCCACGCGGCGGCGCTCAAGCACGTGCCGATTTTGGAAGTGGATTGGGACGAGGGCATCAAGACCAACGTGTTCGGCTCGATCAACGTCGCCGACGCGGCGGTGGCGGCCGGCGCCTCCGCAATGGTGATGATCTCGACCGACAAGGCGATCGAGCCGGTGTCGGTGTTGGGAGCCACCAAGCGTCTGGCGGAAATGTATTGCGAGGGGCTCAACGACGACCTCGCGCGCCGCGCCGCGGGCGAGGAGGGGGTGACGCGCCTGATTTCGGTGCGCTTCGGCAACGTGCTCGCATCGAACGGCTCGGTGGTGCCGAAGTTCAAGGCGCAGATCGAGGCGGGCGGCCCGGTCACCGTCACGCATCCGGACATGGTGCGCTACTTCATGACCATCCGCGAGGCGTGCAATTTGGTCATCACCGCGGCGAGCCACGCGCTCATGCCGGCGACCAACGACGACGTCTCCGTCTACGTCCTCAACATGGGCCAGCCGGTGAAGATCGTCGATCTCGCCGAACGCATCATCCGGCTCAGCGGGCTGGAGCCGGGACGCGACATCCAGATCACGTTTACCGGTATCCGCCCCGGCGAGCGGCTGCACGAGATCCTGTTCGCGCGCGAGGAAGAGACGGCCGATATCGGCATTCCCGGTATCGTCGCGGCCAAGCCGGTGCAGCCTTCGCTCGAGTCGATCCGCGCCTGGCTGGCCACGCTGGAGCAGGGCCTGGCGCGCGGCGAGCGCACGGCGATCTATAATCTGCTGCGCGACGCGGTGCCGGAGTTTCGAGGCGAAGCGGCGTGACCTTCACAGGTATCAATAAAGGCTAGTCGGATGGACCTGGGGGCATTCTTCAAGGCCGAGTTCGCCGAGCATCACGACGCCGCGCGCAAGACGGAAGCTGCCCTGTCCGATTCGTTCGCTGCGCTTGTTGCCGCTTGCGTCAAATCGATCCGCGGCGGCGGCAAGCTGATGTTCTTCGGCAATGGCGGCAGCGCCGGCGATGCGCAGCATCTCGCGACCGAACTGGCCGTTCGTTACATCAAAGACCGCAAGGCCATCGCTGCGCTTGCGCTTACCACAGATACTTCCACGCTGACGGCGGCCGGCAACGACCTGGGCTTTGCACGGATATTCGCCCGGCAGATCGAGGCGCTGGGCAGGCCGGGCGATGTCGTCATCGCCATTTCGACCTCGGGCAAAAGCGCCAATGTGACCGCGGCTTTGCAACAGGCGAAAACAATGGGCCTCGTCACCGCGGGCTTCAGCGGTAAGGGCGGCGGCGACATGGCCGCTTTGACCGACCATCTGCTCGTGGTGCCGTCGGACACCACGGCGCGCATCCAGGAAATGCATATCCTGCTGGGACATGCGCTCTGCGGCGCCTTGGAGATCGAGCTCGGTCTCGTATCCGCGCCGTAAATTTCTTCCGTCGCGTCATCAAAACATGTGAATGCCGGATTGCTGCGGCGCCGCTGCTGCGCCGTCGTGACGCATGTGCTTTTGAGCAAAGGCCGGGAACACTCACCAGACTTTTGGGGGCGCATTCACCGTCGGGGCCATTTAATGGCGGCCGACAATTCGGAAGAGTGCTTCCAATGACAGGCAAACTTCTCTCGCGCGACACCATCAATGTCGTGCTCGTGTACGCCATGGGCGTGTTCCTGGCGCTCGCCGTCCTCGGCCAAATCGTATCGATGATCTGGAGCAAACAGGCGCTCGGGACCGACGTTGGCACCGCAGCCGATATCTCGGGCTGGCTTTGTGCAGCCGCGTTCCTGTCGATGTTCGGTCTTGCCCTTTCCGACCACAAAAGTTTCCACAACACGCGCCGTCACGGCTGATCCCCGGGACAATTCGATGCATAGCGACATTGGAGGCATGGGCGTCGCGCGCATGCCACGCGTCGCCATTGAGCAATAGGGGAGTGTTCCCAGAGTGTTAGCTCGCGCAAGCGAGCTCTTTTTTGCATATTTCGCGTAGCGAAAACGAGGTTCGTGATGCTGAAAATGATTCTTGACCATCGCCGCCCGTGGGTATTTGTTTAGGTCATAGGGAGAAACAAGAAATGGACGCAACGATACTGCCAGGGCCTGCAATGAAGGCCCGTCCGCCCCGCGCTCGCACTGAAGGCGAACGCCACAGCATTCAATCGGTCGATCGGGCGCTCTTTTTGCTCGAGACGATCGCCGAAGCCGGCGGCGAAGCGACGCTGACCGACCTCGCCACCCGCACCGGGCTGAACATCTCGACCTGCCATCACCTGCTGGCGACGCTGATCCAGCGCGGCTTTGCAGCGAAAGTGCCGGGCCGCAGGCTTTACGCGCTCGGCGCCCGCATCATGTATCTCAGCCACGCCTGCTTGCAGGTCGATCTGCCGCGGCGTGCGCAGCCCTATATCGACGCGATCAACCGCGCCACCGGCGAGACCGTTCATCTTGCCGCGCTGCAGGGCGATCAGGTGGTCACGCTGGCGGTGCGCGAAGCGCGCCACGCCGTGCGTGTCGACACCGGCGGCCTCGGCAAGCTCGAAGCGCCGCACGCGACGTCGGTCGGCAAGGCCATTCTCGCCTGGCTGCCCGAAGACGAGATGCGCCGCATTCTTGCCGGCGGCATGAAGCGCTTCACCGACAACACGATCACTGAATTCCCCGCGCTGCTGGAAGCGCTGCGCATCGTGCGCCGCAATGGCTATGCCATCGACCGCGAAGAGCATCTGCCCGGCGTGATCTGCGTCGGCGCCGCGATCCGCGATCAGGCCGGCACGGTGATCGGTGCGATCAGCGCTTCGACGCCGATGATGCGCGCGAGCGAAGAGCACATCGCGCTGATGCGTGAGGAGATCACAGCGGCCACGCGCGCGCTGTCTGCCGAATTCGGCGAGCCGAGCTCGCAGCCGAATGCCGAACAGCCGCAGGTTGTCGCCAACTAAACCGACCGTCGCGGGCAACCCGCGCTCTTATTTTTGAACTGGAGGATCTATGTACGCGCCACCCGGAGTGAAGACCAACCACAACGAATTCCCGATTCCCGACAGCATGCGGGCCTGGACGCTCGGCGATCCGGGACAGCTCGCGCTCAAGGAAAAGCCGGTGCCGGTGCCGAAGAAGGCCGAAGTGCTGGTGCGCATCGACGCGGTGGCGATCTGCGCCACCGACCTCGAGATCATCTATCACGGACCGCCGGCCTCCATTCAGGGCGGCCTGCCGTTCAACAAAGGCTTCACGCCGGGCCATGAATACATGGGCACGGTGGTCGCGCTCGGGCCGGGCGTCGACGAATACGAGATCGGCACGCGCGTGGCGGTCGAGATTCACGCCGGCTGCGGACAGTGCAAGCGCTGCCGCGAGGGCATGTACACCTCGTGCCACAACTACGGCCTCAACTACGGCGAGGTCGACAAGGGCCATCGCGCCAACGGCTTCACCACCGACGGCGGCTTCTGCGAATACCAAGTCAACACCATCAACACGCTGGTCAAGATTCCGGACGAGATGTCGGACGAGGAAGGCACGCTCGTCGTCACCGCCGGCACCGCGATGTATGCGCTCACCGAACTCGGCGGGCTTGTCGCGGGCGAGAGCGTCGTTGTCACTGGCCCGGGCCCGATCGGCCTGATGGCGGTGGCGGTCGCAAAATCGCTCGGCGCCCATCCGGTGATCCTCACCGGCACGCGCGACAACCGGCTTGAGATCGGCAAGCAGCTCGGCGCCGATGCGGTGATCAACATCCGCAAGACGCCGGACGTGGTCGGCGAAGTGAAGAAGCTCAACGGCGGCAAGGGCGTCGACTACGTGGTCGAATGCTCGGCGGCGACCAGCGCGGTGAACGACGCCGTGCGCATGGTCAACCGCGGCGGCCGGGTGTGCCTTGCGGCGTTCGCGCACGAGGAAGTGCCGGTCGATGTGGCGCACATCGTGCGCAACAACATCTACCTCTACGGCATCCGCGGCGAGGGCAAGAGCGCCACGCACCGCGCCGAGGCCTTCATGAAGCAGAAGCGCTTCGACGCGACGCTGATCCACACGCATACCTTCCCGCTCGACGATCTGCCGACGGCGATTCGCTACGCCAAGGACCGCGTCGAGGACGCCATCAAAGTGGTGGTGAAGGCCAAGTTCGACGCCGCGCAGAAAGTAGCGGCGGAGTAATCTTCCTTATCCCTCCCCCGCTTGCGGGGGAGGGTGGTCGGCGCAGCCGACCGGGTGGGGGCGCTTTGTGAGACTATCCCCACCCGTCCGCTCGCTGACGCTCGCGTCCACCCTCCCCGAAAGCGGGGAGGGATGAAGAGGACACACATGCTCATCTGCGACGAATACCTGACACCCACGACGCTTGCGGACGCCTTTGCCGCGATGGAGCGGCATCGCGGCCGCTCGCGCATCGTGGCCGGTTGCACCGACATCCTGCCCTGGGCGCGCGAGGGCCGCGCCGGCGACGTCGACGTGCCGGTGCTGATCGACGTGTCGAAAATCCCCGAGTTGAACGAGCGTCGTGTCGATAACACACGCGTGCGCATGGGCGCGGCGACACCGATCCAGAGCTTCATCGACGATGCCGGGCTCGCGCGCGCGCTGCCCTGCATGCCGCACTGCGCGGTGTGGTTCGCGGACGATCAGATCCGCGCGCAGGCGACGATCGGCGGCAATATCGTGAATGCCTCGCCGGCGGCTGACGCCAACCCCGGCCTGATCGCGCATGAAGCCGAAGTCGAACTGGCGCGGCATGATGGCGCCAAGATCGTGCGCCGGCGCATAAAGCTCACAGAGTTCATCACCGGGCCGAGCCTCACGCAGCTTTCCAGCGACGAGTTGCTCACCGCCATCGAGTGCGACGCGCTGCCCGGCTATGGCGGCAGCTTCGAGAAGGTCGGTCAGCGCCGCTCGCTGGTGATCTCGATCGTCTGTCTGGCTGTGCTGGTGAAGCTCGATGCGCAAGGCGGCACAATCGACGACGTGCGGCTCGCCATCGGCGGCATCGGGCCGATGCCGATCCGGCTGACCGAGGTCGAAAATTTCCTGCGCGGCGGTGCGCTTGACCCCGAGCGGCTCGAACACGCGGCCGAAATGCCGGTGTCGCTGGTCGCTTCGCGTACGCGCCAGGAATACCGCCGTGAAATCGTTCGCGGCTTCATGTTGCGGGGGCTGATCAACGCGGCGCGGCGCGCGGGAGCGAGTGTCGACGCCCTTAACCCGGAATTGGAGACGGCTTATGCCTGATTTCCGTCTCGAGGCGACCGTCAACGGCCGCAAGGTTTCGCGCAACGCCAAACCGCATCAGCGGCTCTTGGATTTCCTGCGCGACGATCTCAATCTCACCGGCAACAAGGAAGGCTGCGGCGCCGGCGAATGCGGCACCTGCTCGGTCTTTGTCGACGGCGTGCTGATGAAGTCGTGCCTCTTGCCGGTGGCGAAGGCGCAAGGCGCGAAGGTCGAAACGATCGAGTCGCTGGCCAAGACCGGCGAATTGAGCCTTCTGCAAAAGGCCTTCCACAAGGCCGGCGCCAGCCAGTGCGGCTACTGCATTCCCGGCATGGTGATGGCGTCGACCGCGGCGCTGCGCGCCAACGCCTTTGCCGACCGCGAAGAGATCAAAGAGCGGCTCGGCGGCAACATCTGCCGTTGCACCGGCTATCAGAAGATCATCGACGCCGTGGAGATGGCGCGCGACGTGCAGAACGGACGCCTGCCGGCGACGGCGTTGCTCGGCCTCGAGGCCGAGGCGGGCGACTACATCGGCAAGAACGTGCGCCGCATCGATGCCCCGAGCAAGGTGTCGGGCAAGCTCAAATATGCCGGCGACATGGTGATGCCGGGCATGCTGCATGTACAGGTGCTGCGCTCGCCGCATCCGCATGCGCGCATCGTGTCGATCGACACGTCGGCGGCGGAAGCGATGCCGGGCGTCGAAGGCGTCATCACCAGCGCCGATGTGCCCGGCGAGGACGGCTTCGGCGTGTTCGTGCACGACCAGCCGGTGATGGCGCGCGGCAAGGTGCGCTATGTCGGCGAGGCGGTGGCGGCGGTCGCCGCCGAAGACGAACTCACCGCCAAGCGCGCGGTGGCGGCGATCAAGGTTGTCTACGAGCCGCTGCCGGCGGTGTTCGACGCCTTCGAGGCGATGCGTCCCGGAGCGCCGGTGCTGCACGACTACGCGCCGGACAACATCACCAAGCATATCCCGATCCGCGTCGGCGACGTCGACAAGGGCTTTGCCGAATCCGACCTGGTGTTCGAGGAGACCTATGCGACGCAGGCGATCGAGCACGCCTATCTCGAGCCGGAGGCGGGCCTGGCCTACGTCGATCACGACGACGTCGTGACGGTGGTCTCGCCGAGCCAGAACATCACGCATCACCGGCACATGCTGTCGAAGATCATCGCCAAGCCGATCAGCAAAGTGCGCTTCATCATGAGCCCGGTGGGCGGCGGCTTCGGCGGCAAAGAGGACATGATCTACCAGGGCATGCTGGCGCTGCTGGCGATGAAGACGCAGCGCCCGGTGCGGCTGGTGTTCACGCGCGAAGAATCGGTCATGACGACGGCGAAGCGCCATCCCTCGCGCACCACGCTGCGCATGGGGCTGACCAGCGACGGCCGCATCCGCGCGATGACGATGAAGATGATCTGCGACGGCGGCGGCTACGGTCTTTCGACCGAAGGCGTGATGCGCAAGGCGGCGATCCTCGGCGGCGGCCCTTACGTCGTCCCCAACCTGAGGATCGACACTTACGGCATCTACACCAACAACACGCCGTCCGGCGCCTTCCGCGGCTTCGGCTCCCTGCAGTCGCAGTTCGCCACCGAAAGCCATCTCGACATGGCGGCGGAGCGGCTCGGGCTCGATCCGTTCCAGATTCGGCGCATCAATGCGATGCAGGATGGCGGCGTCACGCACACGAAGCAGAAACTCGGCAAGGTCAGCATCACGCGGGTGCTCGACGCGGCGGAGAAGGGTTGCGGCTGGGAGGCCGGCGCGCCGACCTCGCGCGGCGCCACGCGCGGCGATCTCGATGGTCCCGATGTTCGCCCGCCGGTAACGCCAGGCGCGCGTTTTGCCACGGCGGCGCACAAGCAGGAAGCGGCGGAGTGATGGTGATGCGCTGCGCTTTCCCATTCTCCGTCATTCCGGGACG
Organism: Pseudolabrys sp.; assembly: GCA_036264375.1. Taxonomy (GTDB): domain Bacteria; phylum Pseudomonadota; class Alphaproteobacteria; order Rhizobiales; family Xanthobacteraceae; genus Pseudolabrys. Next base: position 10,268 of record DATARB010000142.1, on the reverse strand, counting down.
GCCCGAAGGGCCGGGCCGCCCGAAATGACAGCAAGAAAGGTTGCTGCTGATGGCACGTAAACGCGGACGAGGCATGGCGGCCTGCTGGTACGGCATCGCGCGCACGGCGACGGTGGACCGCGCGGCAGCCTGGGCGGAGATCGACGACGGCGGCGCGGCCAAGATCGTCACCGGCGTCACCGAGATCGGCGAGGGCATCCTCACCGTGCTGGCGCAGATCGCCGCGCACGAGATGGGCGTGAAGCCCGAGCACGTGGTGATCGGCGACAACGATACCGCGCGCGCGCCGGAAGCAGCGCATGCCGGCGCAACGCGGCAGACTTACATGATCGGCAACGTGGTCGCGCTCGCCTCGCGCGAGGCGCGCAAGCGCCTGGTCGACGTGATGGCCGAGATCTGGGACGTCGAAGCCGAGACGATCCGCACCGGCAATGGCGAGATCTGGGCGGCCAACACCAACCATCGCATTTCCATGGGCGAGGCGGTGCATTGCGCCAAGAGCCGCGGCGTCGTGCCGGTCGGCTCGGCGACCTTCGGCACCGACACGACGGGCATTGCCGACGGCAAGGGTGGCGACGGGTCGGGCCGCCCCTGGCAGGCTTACGTGTTCGGCTGTCAGGTGGCGGAAGTCGAAGTCGATACGGTGACCGGCGAAGTGCAGGTGCTCGGCGTATGGGCGGCGCACGATGTCGGCCGCGCGGTCAATCCGCAGGGTGTCGAGGGCCAGATCGAAGGCGGCGTGGTGCAGGCGTTGGGCCAGGGCCTGATGGAAGACTACAAGCTCGACCAGGGTCACACGTCGACGCATGGCTTCGCCAAATACATTCTGCCGACGGCGCTCGATGTGCCGCGCGTGACCTCCATCATCGTCGAGGACCCCGATCCGATCGGCCCGCTCGGCGTGAAGGGCATCGGCGAGCCGGCCATGGTGCCGACGATCCCCGCCATCATGAACGCCATCTACGACGCCGTCGGCGTGCGCATTACCGAACTGCCGGCGACGCCGGAGAAGGTGTTGATGGCGATCCGCGCGAAAGAAAAGCGCGAGGCTTACATGGCGCCGCAGGCGGCCGAGTGAGTTGCAGATGAGCGCAACGGCTGCAACAGACCCCGCTCATTCCCGTACCCGGGACCAGCCTTCGGCTGGCCCGAGCACAGGCTCCAGCGGGACTCCAGGGGCCAAGGACCGGGTCCCCGCTTCCGCGGGGACGAGCGGAGAAGAACAATCCTTCGCGGCCGACCTCGCGGCCATCCGCCGTCTTGTCAATCTGCTGCCTGGCGCGAAGCCCGTAGCTGTGAATGGCGTCCGCATCGCGGCCTCGATCCGTCCCAACAAGTTCGTCATCGCCGGCGGCGACGATACGCCCGTGACGATGCCGCGCACGGCCTTCCAGGCCGTCTATCCCGACGGCACGGTGATGATCGATTCCGGCATGGACAAGGAAACGCACGATTCCTTCTCCACACCCGACAAGCGCGAGCCCTATTTCCCCGACGCTTTCGCAAAGCTGCAGCGGGCGCTCAACCAGGCGCGCATGATCGTGCTCACGCACTTCCATGCCGACCACGCCGCCGGCGTAACGCAGGCCGCGAATTACGACGAACTCGCCGCCAAGACTATCGTCAGCGGCGAGACGGCGAAGTGCCTGCTGACCACGCCGCACAAGCCGCATCTCGCCATGACGGCGGAGCGGATCGAACAGCTCAATATCGTCGACTACCGGCACTATCTTCCGGTGGCGCCTGGCATGGTGCTGATCAAGGCGCACGGCCACAGCGCCGATCACCAGATGGTCTACATCGCGCTTCAGTCCGGCCGCGAGATCCTGCACAGCGTCGATGCCGGCTGGGTGCTGGAGAACATCCGTCAGGTGAAGGGCAAAGCCGCGCCCTGGGTGAAGGAAGACGTGCCGGCGGTCATGGGCCAGTTGCGCTGGCTCAACAATGTGCTGCGCAACGAGCCCAATGTCACACTCCTCGTCACGCATGACGATGCTCTGTTCGATGCCGCGGCCAAAAGCGGCATCATCGGAGGCGATTTACAAGTTTAAAAGGCATGCGCACAAGAAGCAGCCAAACGCGGACACTCAGGGAGGATTTGATGAACAGGATTCGGATGCTCGGAATGCTCGTCGGGGTGGGATTGGCCATGGCCGTCCTGCCGGCCATGGCGGATGACTACCCCACGCGCACGATCACCATGATCGTTCCCTATCCGGCCGGGGGCCCGAGCGACGTGGTCGCGCGCATCGTCGCGGACGGCATGAGCAGGGCGCTCGGGCAGACGATCATCATCGAGAACATCGGCGGCGCCGGCGGCACCATCGGCACTGCGCGCGTCGCCGAGTCGAACCCCGACGGCTACACGATCCTCGGCGCCAGCATGGGCTCGCATGTCTCGGCGCCCGCGCTCTATTCCAACCTGCGCTACGATTCGACCAAGGATTTCGTGCCGATCGGCCTGACGCTGCATGCGCCGGCGGCCATTGTCGCCCGCAAGGATCTGCCGGCCAACAACTTCAAGGAATTCGTCGATTACCTGAAGAAGAACGGCGACAACGTCAAAGAGGCGCACGGCGGCATCGGCTCGTCCTCGCACATGGCCTGCCTGCTGTTCACCTCGCAACTCGGGCTCAAGCCGAGCCTCGTGGCCTATCGCGGCACCGGCCCCGCGCTCAACGACGTCATCGGCGGCCATGTCGATTTCTTCTGCGAGCAGATTGTCAGCGTGAAGGGCGCGGTCAAGGGCGGTGCGCTCAAGGCCTTTGTCGTCTCAGGCGACGAGCGCTCGCCGGCGCTGCCCGATGTGCCGTCGGCGAAGGACGTCGGCGATCCGGACTTCGGAATCAATATCTGGAGCGCGATTTTCGCGCCGAAGGGCACGCCGAAGGCGGCCGTCGATAAACTCACCGACGCGCTCAACAAGGCGCTCGACGACCCGCAATTGCAGCAGCGCATGATCGAGCTCGGCGGCACCGTGCCGGACAAGGCCGACCGCGGTCCGGAGGCGCTCGCCAGCGTGCTCAAGGTCGACATCGCGCGCTGGAACCCGATCCTGAAGGGCGCGGTGGAAAAGACGAACTGACGCCGCAACGGACGCGGGCCGCACGGTGCGGCTCGCGCTCGCCGGCAAGCGTGATACGGAGTGAAGATGCTGACGCGGAATCCCGAGAGCGACAACGACCGTCACATGCGCGAGCGCGCTCGCGCGGTGGCGCAGGCGGGCGGCATAGACGAGGCGCTGGCCAAAGGCGCATTGCCGAAGCTGGTCGATACGACGCTGTCGGAGGCGCTCGTGCTCGGCCTCATGAAGCAGGGCGTGCGCAAGTATTTCGCCATCTTCGGCCACGGCTCGACCGATCTCGGCAACGTGCTGCGCATCTACGAAGAAGAGGGCGCCACCCGCACGGTGAATTGCCGCAACGAGGTGGAGATGGCGCATGCCGCCACCGCGCTGCGCTGGCAATATGGCGAGCTCTCGGCGGTCGTGACCTCGATCGGTCCCGGGGCCCTGCAGGCTTTCGCCGGCTCGCTGGCGGCGGCGTCGAACAGTGTCGGCGTCTATCACATCTACGGCGACGAGACGACCTTCGGCGAAGGCTACAACATGCAGCAGGTGCCGAAGGAGGAGCAAAGCCTGTTCGGCCGCCTCACGGCGGTGCTCGGCCAGTCTTATGTGCTGCACACGCCGGAAGGCCTGCGCGATGCGCTGCGCCGCGGCGCGCTCTGCGTGAATCATCCTTATCGCGCTGGGCCGTTTTTTCTGCTGCTGCCGCTCAACACGCAGCCGGCGCAGGTGACGGTGAATCTTGCGGCGTTGCCAGCGCGGCCGGAACTGCCGAAGCTCGCGCCCGCCGACGATGCGGCGCTCGACGCCGCCGCGGCGATGATCGCCAAGGCTGGCAAGGTCGTCATCAAGGCCGGCGGCGGCACGCGTGGGCATGACGCGGCGATCCGCAGGGTCGCGGAAGCCGCTGGCGCGGCTGTCGTGCTCTCGCCCGGCTCGACCGGCGTGTTGCCCGATGCGCATCCGCTGAACATGCATGTCGGCGGCTCGAAGGGCTCGATCAGCGGCAATTACGCCATGGCTGAAGCCGAGCTGGTGCTCGTCATCGGCTCGCGCGGCGTGTGCCAGGCCGACTGCTCCGGCATCGGCTACAAGAAGGCGGAGGCCGTGATCAATATCAACGGCGATCTCGGCGACGCGCTGCATTACAACAAGACGGTCGCGCTCGTTGGCGATATCGGCGTCGTGGCCGAGCGCCTCGCGGCGAAGCTGGAAGCCGCCAGTGCGAAAAGGAACAAGGGGGCCTGGGTTGCCGCCTGCGCCGCCAAGAAGGCTGAATGGGCCGAATTCAAGCGCAAGCGCTTCGCCTTGCCGCCGCTCAACGACGCAGTGTGGGGCAAGCCGGTGCTGGCGCAGCCGGCGGCGATCAAGGCCGTCTGTGATTTCGCCAAGCAGATCGGCGCCGTGAAGCTGTTCGATGCCGGCGACGTGCAGGCCAACGGCTTCCAGATCGTCGAAGACGAGCGCACCGGCGAGACCTACACCGAGACGGGCGCGTCGTACATGGGCTTCGCGGTGAGCGCGCTGCTGGGCGCGGCGCTGGCCGACACGCCGGTCTATTCGATCGCCTTCACCGGCGACGGTTCCTTCATGATGAACCCGCAGGTTCTGATCGATGCGGTCGAGCACGGCGTGCGCGGCATGATCGTGATCTTCGACAACCGCCGCATGGCGGCGATCTCCGGTCTGCAGCTCGCGCAATACAATCGCGAATTCCGCACCAACGACTCCGTGGCGGTCGACTACGTGCAACTGGCGTCGTCGGTGTCCGGCGTGCTCTCCGTTTGCGCCGAGGGCGGCGTCGATAGCCTGCGCACGGCGTTGAAGACGGCGCATGGCCACGACGGCCTCTCGGTCGTGCACGTGCCGGTCTATGCCGGGCCGGACGAACTCGCCGGTCTCGCCGCCTGGGGCCAATGGAACGTCGGCAACTGGTGCGCGGACGTGCAGGACACCTGGATCAAACAGGACATCTAGTACCTGCGGAACTTGCCCGGGCATGAGCCCGTTGCCGGCACGAGTGGAGGAGTCCTCTCGTGCCCGAACAACACGCCATCAGGACGCTGAAAGCGCTGCGCGCGGCGGAGGCCGAGTGCACGCGCTGTCCGCTCTACAAGCACGCGGCGCAAGTGGTGTCCGGTGAGGGGCCTTCCCGCGCGCGCATCATGATGGTCGGCGAGCAGCCCGGCGATCAGGAAGACAAGCAGGGGCGTCCCTTCGTCGGCCCGGCCGGCAATGTGCTGGAGAAAGCGCTGGAGGATGCCGGTATTCCGCGCGACGAAGTCTTCGTTACGAACGCCGTGAAGCACTTCAAGTTCGAGGCGCGCGGAAAGCGCCGGCTGCACAAGCGGCCGAACGCCTACGAGATCGACCAATGCCACTGGTGGCTCGACGTCGAACGGCAGATCGTCCGGCCCGAACTGTTCGTCGCGCTCGGCGCCACCGCGGTGCGCAGCCTCTCGGGCCGGCCGCTCGCCATCAACACGATTCGCGGCCGCGTGATCCCGCTCTCCGACGGCAGGCGGATGCTGGCGACGATCCACCCCTCTTACATCCTGCGCATCAAGGACGAGGCGGACAAGCGCGCACAATACCGGCGGTTTGTTGCTGATTTGAAGGTCTGCGCCGGGGCGCTCGCCGAACGTGCGGCGTGACCGGGCTAATCGCCCGATTTATGACGAATTTACACCGGGAACGACCCGCCCGATCACGAGTTCCTAGAAGAGCCGTTGAAGCGCGCGGACGTTTCGCCCGTGCGTCAGAGGGAGGCACTGATGGTGGCCAACAACCGGCACATGTCGGACGTCAACAACGAAAAGCCCGTGAAAGAACACGGCAAAAACGAGCGCGACCGCATCGGACGGGAGGAGGACGATGTGGTGGGGAGTTCGGACGACAGCTTCCCCGCCAGCGATCCTCCGAGCTGGACGCCGGTGAGCGGCGTCGGCTCGAGCGAGAACCGCAAAGGCAAGAAGAAGGTGACGGAGCACTAGGCTCCGTTAGGGTGCGAGAGCGAACTGCCTTTGCGCGCACCTTGCTCCGCTCATTCCCGCGTAAGCGGGAATCCAGAAAATAAAGGAAAACCGGGCTTACGAGCTGGGTCCCCGCTTCCGCGGGGTCGAGCGGGGGCTATTGCGGGTAAACGCGTTTGCCCTAGAACGTCATCTTCAGCAGTTTCTCGGCATTGCCGCAGAACAGCTTGCGCTGGTCGGCCGGCGCAAGCTCGAGCTTTTTGACAGTTTCGATCGTCGGCGCGATCGGGCCCAACGGCGTGTCGGTCGCGAACACCACCTGGTCTGCGCCGAAGAATTCAAAGCCGCAGCGCGTCGCATGCACGCCGCCGCCGAACATGGCGGTGTCGGCGAAGAAGCCGTGCAGATAATCCATGTGCGGACGCTTCAGCGACGGCAGGATCTGTGAGTAGTCCTCGTCGGAGGTGCGCTGGCCCAGCACTTTCAGGCCGGGGCCGACGCGGCCATCGTAGTAAGGGATCATGCCCCCGAGATGGTGGGTGATGATCTTCAGCTTCGGATAACGGTCGAACAATCCGCTGAACACCATGCGGACCATCGCGACGGACGTTTCATAGGGCCAGTGGAAGCACCACCACATCTCGAAGCGCGATTTCGTTTCGGCGGGATAGTCGGGCATCGAGGCGGTGCCGACCGGATGGAGCCAGATCGGCAGATCGAGCTCGGCCATCGTCGCAAAGATCGGCTCGAATGCGGGATCGTCGAGCGGGCGCCCCGCGACATTCGTGTAGAGCAGCACGCCGCGCGCGCCGAGGTCCTTCACGGCACGGCGCGCTTCGGCGACCGAGCCTGCTACATCGGTCATGCACAGCGCGGCGGCGAAGCCGGGGAAGCGCTCGGGATATTTGCGGCACAGCTCGCCCATCGAGTCATTGGCAATGCGGGCGAGGTTCAAGCCAACGTCCGGCGGGGCGATGTCCTCGATGGCCGGGTTCGGCAGCGAGATGATCTGCCGGTAATCGCCGTAGTCGTCCATTTCCCGGAAACGTGCATCGAGATCGAACAGCTTGGTGATGCCGCGCAGGCGTTTGCCGATATTCGTGAGGTTCGGCGCGACCCTGGTCATCTCCTCGAAGAAGCGTTCGGGAAAGATGTGGCAGTAGATATCGATAATCGTGTCGGCCATCGGATCAAGTGTCCTTTGCGCGTGCGGCCTTGAGATGCTGCAAGACCTTTGACCGCAAGGACGCCTGCTGCTCGGGCGTCCAGGTGCGGAAGCCTTCGCCTGATTTGAAGCCGAGCTTGCCGTCTTGCACCAGTTTCTCGAGATAGGGCGAGGGCCCGGGGCGGCTGTCGATCGCCGGCAGCACCGTCTTGTGGATGGCCAGCGTGAGGTCTGTGCCGACCATGTCGGCATTCTCGAGCGGGCCCAGCACGGCAAGACGGCGGCCGAAAGCGGCCTTGATGACGGTGTCGACGGTCTCGGCGTCGCAAATGCCGTTCTCGACCAGCGCGATGGCCTCGCGCCAGAGCGCATGCTGCAGCCGGTTGCCGATGAAGCCGGGCACGTCCTTCTTCACGTGCGCCGGCTTCTTGCCGGCGTCGGCGTGCAGCTTCATCGTGAAGGCGATCGTCTCGGGCGACGTCCACTGCGTCTCGATCACTTCCACCAGCGGCACGAGATAGGGCGGGTTCCACCAGTGCGTGCCAAGCGCGCGCTCGCGGCGCTTCAAGCCCTGCATGATGTCGGTGATCGGGATGACGGAGGTGTTGCTGGCGAGGATCGTGTCCGGCCGCACATGCTGCTCGATCTCGGCGAAGAGTTTCTGCTTCAGCGGCAGATCTTCCAGCACCGCCTCGACGACGTAGTCGGCATCGCGCACGGCTTTGGCGAGATCGACTTGCGGGGTGACGCGCTCGACGGCGCTCTCCTCGTCGCCGAGGTCTTTCAGGTTGGTGAGGATGCGCTCTTTCGCCGTCGCCAGTGTCTTCTCGAACGAGTCGTAGATCGTCACGTCATGGCCGGCGAGCGCGAACACCTGCGCGATGCCGTGGCCCATGAGCCCGGCGCCGATGACGGTGATTTTTGGCTTATTCATAAGTCGCTCTCAGCCTCGTGTCCCGGATGCGATGCAGCGCGGTGCGAAGCGGAGCGATGCGCCCGGGACACACACCAATCGTTCAGCTTCCATCTCTCACCCCGCCGTATATCCACCATCGGCGTAGAGGATGTGTCCGGTGTAGAAATCCGACGCCTTGGACGCGAGGAACAGCAGCGGCCCGGCCAAATCCTCCGGCTCGCCCAGGCGGCCCTTCGGCACGCGCGCGAGAAAGCCTTTGCGGACGGTCTGCGCGCGCTCGGTGTCCTCGTACATCCACGCCGTGAGCGGCGAGCGGAAGACGGTCGGCCCGATCGCGTTCACGGTGATGCCGCTCTCGCCCCATTCGCAGCCGAGCGCCTTGGTGATGCCGTCCACCGCGGACTTCGACGCGCAATAGGCCGAGTAGCCGGCCGGATGGCCAAGCAGTCCGCGCGCGGAGGAGGTGAGGATCACCTTGCCGCCGTGGCCTTGCTTGAGCATCTGCCGGCCGGCGGCGCGCGCCATCAGCCATGACTGGTTGACGTTGGCATCCATCACGTCGAGGAAATCCTCGACCTTCTGGTCGACGATCTTCGACACCTTGTTCAAGCCGGAGGCGACCACGAGGATGTCGACGCGCCCGAACGCATCGACGGCGGCGGCGACGATCTTGTCGCAGTGTTCTTCCGAGCTCGGCCGCAGCGCAACGATTGTCGTCTTGGCGCCGAGCGCCTCGCAGTCAGCGGCGACTTTCTTGAGTTCGTCCTGCTTGCTCGCCGCCAGCACGACATTGGCGCCGGCGCCGGACAACGTCTTCGCGGCGAGTGCGCCGAAAGCGCCCGACGCGCCGGTGACGATGGCCGTCTTGCCCTTGATGTCGAACAGGCCGAGGGGATTGCGAAGGAACGCTTCGGACATTGGTCTCCTCCCGATGTTTATTTTTTTTCATGGCCGGGCTTGTCCCGGCCATCTCGCTTAGCGAGGCAGTGCCCTTCTTGTCGGGATCGCCGGGACGAGCCCGGCGATGACAATTCCACTATTTCGGCATCGCCACCGCCACGACGATGGTGCACACCTCGTTGCCGCGGTTGATGATCTCGCGCGTTTCGTTCGGCTCGATCACGCAGGAGTCGTTTGCCTTCAGCACCGTCTCCTTGCCGTCGACGATCACCGTCAGTTCGCCCGCCAGCACGAAGTAGACTTTCTCCGGCGGTGAGGCGTCGGGACCGGCGCCGCCGCCGGGAAGGAAGTGCGAGAGGCCGACGATCAGGCCCTTGGTGCCGCCGGCCTCCGCGCCGAACAGGCGCAAAGACGTGCAGGCGCGATGGTTTGGCGCCTCATAAGCCTTGGCGTCGGCAAAGCGTTTGACCTGCATCAGAAGGTCTCCCCGCGCTCGATGCGATACTTGCCTTCCGGGTCGACGATGGCGACCAGGCGCACGATGCAGCCGTCGCCGCGATCCCAATTCCACGGGAAATACGCAAAGGTGCAGCGTTTGCCGGTGACCTTGTCGATGTCGCCGCCGACGTTCTCGATGCCGAGAATGCCGTTGGTGAAGAGGATGCGGTGCACCGGCTCCCATTCCGGGAAGTCGTCCTTCCAGTCGCGGCCGCCCGACCACTCGAAATATTCCTTTTCGAGATGCGGATGCAGCGGGCCGTTGCGCTGCGGGCCGATGGCTGTGGCGAGCGGATGGTCGTTGGCCTGCGTGTCGTGGCCGACGACCTTCACCTTCTTCTCGACGAACCATTCGCCGGCCGACTTCACGAAACCCGGTGAGCGGCAGAAATAATCCTCGCTGTCTTCGTATTGCTTGTGCCAGCCGGTGTTGACGAGCACCACGTCGCGCGGGCGCACGATCTTGCCGGCGGCCTTTTCCAGATCGTCGTAGGTGATCGGCTCCCACTTCTCTTTGGGGATCGAGATCACGATGCCGGAGCCGAAGAAGTGCGGCAGCGGCACCTCGTCGATGAAGGGCGTGCCCTGCACGACGTGCGCGGGCGCGTCGATGTGCGTGGTGTTGTGCATGGAGGTGGTGATGCGCTGCGACAGCACGCCCGACTTCGCCATGTAGTGGATGCGCTCGATCTTCACATCCTCGAAATAAGGCCAATTCGGCGACTGATAGCCGAAGCGATGGGACAGGTT
>DATARB010000071.1:0-4575 GCA_036264375.1 Pseudolabrys sp. | reverse complement strand
ACCGCCATGTTGATCGCCGATTGCGTCGCGAACAGCATGGTGAGGCCGGCGGCGGCGAAGCGCGTGAAGGGGTCGTCGTTGCGCATCGCGCGCAACAGCGAGCGGATGACGATGAAGGCGAACAGCGCCGCGAGCGCGAGGCACAAAGCGACGCCGAACTCCTCGCCGGCCACGGCGAACACGAAGTCGGTATGGCTCTCCGGCAGCAGCCGCTTCACCGTGCCCTCGCCCGGGCCGGTGCCGAGCCAGCCCCCGCGCATGAAGCTTTCGGTGGCTATGTCAATGTTGAAGGTGTCGCCCGACGCCGGATTCATGAATTTCTGAATGCGGTTCGCCACGTGCGGCACGGTGTAATAAGCGACGGTGAGGCCGAAGGACGCGATGCCGGCGATGCCGAACATCCAGATCAGCCGCATGCCCGCCATGAAGAACAGCGCGCTCCACACCAGCACGATCAGCATGGTCTGGCCGAAGTCGGGCTGGATCACCAAAAGCGCCACGACGCCGAGCAGCAGCACAAGCGAGATCGCGTTCGCCGGCATGTCCGGGCGCTTGGCGGATTCACCGAACAGCCACGAGATGATGATGACGAAGGCGGGCTTTAAAAATTCGGACGGCTGGATGTTGACGCCGAAGATGATGAGCCAGCGCTTGGCGCCCTTGATCTCGGCGCCGAAGATCGGGGTCACCGCCACCATCGCGATGCTGACGATGAACATGACCAGCGACAAACGGCGAATCTGGCGCGGGCTCAGGAACGACACGCCGAGCAGCACGGCAATGGTCGGCGCCAGGAAGATGATGTGGCGATTGACGAAGTAGAACGGGTCGAGGCCGAGGCGGCCGGCGACCGGCGGGCTCGCCGCGAGCGAGAGCACGATCCCGGCCAGCATCAGCGCGCCGAGCGCGGCGAGCGTGAGCCGGTCGACGGTCCACCACCATTCGGCAAAAGGCGTGCGATGCGCGCGCGAGACCATTGGGGATTTCCTCGGACCGGCTGGACTTTATTAGTCCTGACTCGTCACGGTTTACGAAGCATTAACGCTGGGCGCCCTTCACCTCTCCCCGCAATGCGGGGAGAGGTCGACCGAGCGAAGCGAGGTCGGGTGAGGGGGTGTGCACGGCCCCTCACCCGGCACGCGCCCTTCAGACGCTCGCCACCCTCTCCCCGCTAGTGCGGGGCGAGGGAAGAAACCCCCGGCACGGCGAGCACCAAATCGGTGAACGCCTTCCCGCGCACCTCGAAGTTCGGATACTGGTCGAACGAGGCGCAGGCGGGCGAGAGCAGGATCACCGGCTCCTTGAGCCCCGAGGCCTCCGCGTCGCGGGTGGCGGCATCGATGGCCGCGGACAGCACGCCGTCGACCTCATAGGGCACGTGGCCGTCGAGCGTCTTGGCGAAGTCGGGCGCCGCCTCGCCGATCAGATAGGCCTTGCGGATGCGCGGCCAGAATTCGGCCAAGCTCGAGATACCGCCGGTCTTCGGCTTGCCGCCGGCGATCCAGTAGATGTCCCGGAAACTGCCGAGCGCCTTGGCGGCGCTGTCGGCATTGGTCGCCTTCGAATCATTGACGTAGAGGACCGCGCCGCTCCCGGTTTTCTTGTGGCCGACCTGCTGCATGCGATGCGCGAGGCCGGGGAAGCTGACGAGGCCCTTCTGGATCGCGACGAGGTCGATATCGAGCGCGACGCAGGCGGCGATCGCGCAGGCCGCGTTCTGCGCATTGTGCGCGCCGCGCAAGCTACCAATGCCGGCGAGTTGCGCCACCGGAAAGGCCTTGCCGCCGGCGGCGCGCACGATGCGGCTGCCCTCGGCGTAATAACCGTCGCGCAACGGGCCTTCGACCGAGACGCGCACCACGGTCTTGCCGGCGCGTTCGATGCGCACGGCGGCATCGCGGGTCCAGCGGTCATCGACACCGATCACCGCCGTGCCGCCATGCTCGACGCTGGCCGGCAGCAGCGCCTTGATTGCCGCATAGTTCTCCATCGAGCCGTGACGGTCGAGATGATCCTCCGACACGTTGAGCAGGATGCCGACGGTCGCCCGCAGCGAGGGCGCGAGATCGATCTGATAGGACGAGACCTCGAGCACATAGACGCGCCCGCGCGCGAAGGGCGCGAGCGCCAGCACCGGCACGCCGATATTGCCGCCCATCTGCGCATCGAGCCCCGCGCTGGCGACAAGATGCGTGGTCAGCGCGGTGGTCGTCGACTTACCGTTGGTGCCGGTGATGGCGACGAGGGGACAATCGACCCCGGATCGGGCGCGCTCGCGGGAGAACAATTCGATGTCGCCGATGACCTCGACATCGTGCCGGCGCGCCAGCGACGCGCTCCAATGCGGCGTCGGATGCGTGAGCGGCACGCCCGGCGCCAGCACCAGCGCGGCGATCTCGCTCCAGTCGAGATCGCGCAGGTTTTGCGTCTTGAGGCCCGCGCTCTGCGCGTCGGCCAGCATCTTCTCGCTGTCGTCGAAGACGACGACCTCGGCGCCGCCCTTGATCAGCGCGCCCGCCGCCAAGAGCCCGGACTTGCCGAGCCCGAAGACCGCGACCTTCTTGCCGGCGAAGACGGTGATGGGGATCATGAATGCAGCCGCTTGCTCGTTTCACCTCCCCCTGCAGGGGGGAGGTCGACGCGCGTAACGCGTCGGGAGGGGGTGACCTTTCGGCAGCGTCACCCCACCCCGGCGGACTTCGTCCGCCGACCCTCCCCCTCCAGGGGAGGGTGAAGACGGAGTGCGCTACGCGCTCGAAATCTTACCTCAACTTCAAGCTCGCCAAGCCGGCCAGCGCCAGCACCACCGCGACGATCCAGAAGCGGATCACGATCTGCGGCTCGGTCCAGCCGAGCTGCTCGTAGTGATGATGGATCGGCGCCATCTTGAAGACGCGCTTGCCCGTGAGCTTGAACGAAACCACCTGCACGATCACCGACACGGCTTCGAGCACGAACAGGCCGCCGACGATCGCCAGCACGATTTCATGCTTGATCGCCACCGCGACGGCGCCGAGCAGGCCGCCGAGCGAGAGCGAGCCGGTATCGCCCATGAAGATCGACGCCGGCGGCGCGTTGAACCAGAGGAAGCCCAAGCCGGCGCCAATCACCGCCCCGCACAGCACCGCCAGTTCGCCGGTGCCGGCCACATAGTGCAGTTGCAGATATTCGGAGAACAGCGCGTTGCCGACCACATAGGAGATCAGCCCGAAGGTCGCCGCCGCGATCATGACCGGGACGATGGCGAGGCCGTCGAGGCCATCGGTCAGGTTCACCGCGTTGCCGGCGCCGACCATGACGAAGGCGCCGAGCAGGATGAAGGCGTAGCCCAGATTGAACACCAGGTCCTTGAAGAAGGGGAACACCAGCGAAGTGGCGATCGGCGGCCGGCCGAGATGGGTGAACAATACGCACGCGACCACCGCCACCACGGCCTCGGCGAAGAGCCGCGTGCGGCCGGAGAAGCCGTTATGCGTCTGCTTCGTCACTTTCAGATAATCGTCGTAGAAGCCGATCATGCCGAAACAGAGCGTGACCCCGAGCACGACCCAGACGTAAGGATTCATCGGGTTCGCCCAGAGCAATGTCGAGACGAAAAGGCCGGATAAAATCATCAGGCCGCCCATGGTGGGCGTGCCCTTCTTGGTGACGAGATGCGATTGCGGGCCGTCGGTGCGGATCGGCTGGCCCTTGCCCTGCTTGATACGCAGGAGATCGATGATCGGGCCCCCGAACAGGAACACGAACACCAGCGCGGTGACCACAGACCCACCGGTGCGGAAGGTGATGTAGCGGAAGACGTTGAGGAACGAGACCTTGTCCGAGAGTTCGGTCAGCCAATAGAACATCGCATTCAGCCCTGAGGGTCAGCCCTGAGTTTTATTTTTCGCATGATCTTACCCGAAAACCGGTTCCCACTTTCCGGGATCATGCGCGCGCATGCTCATGCGCCGCCTGTTTGGCGAATTGCTTTTCGAGTGCCTTGACGATTGGGCCCATTTTCGAGCCCAGCGAGCCCTTCACCATCACCGCGTCGCCGGGGCGGATCGCGCCGAGCACCGTCGGCTCCAGCGCCGCCGATGTCTCGGCATAGCCGCCCCGCGCGCCGGAGGGAAGAGCCTCCCACAGCGCGTGCATCAGTGGGCCGGAACAAAACACCAGATCGACCTTGGCCGCGGAAACGGCCGTCGCCAGTCCGCGGTGCAGTTCGGCGCCCTGGGCGCCCAATTCCAGCATATCGCCAAGCACGGCGATGCGGCGGCCGCGCAGGCCGACCGGCGACTGCCCGAGCAGCGCGATCGCCGCGCGCATGGAGGCCGGGTTGGCGTTGTAGCTCTCGTCGATCAGCAGCGCCGCGCCGCCCGGCAGCATCAGCGGGATGCGCGTGCCACGGCCGGCGGCCGGCTTGAGGTTGTTGAGCGCGAGCGCGGCGAGCGCGAGATCGGCGCCGGCCAGCGAGACGGCCGCCAGCACCGCGAGTGAGTTCATCACCAGATGGCGGCCCGGCGCGCCAAGCTTGTAGGTGACGTGGGTGCCAAGGATTTCCGCTTCGACCGTCGAGCATTCAGGGTGCAG
>DATARB010000053.1:0-2395 GCA_036264375.1 Pseudolabrys sp. | reverse complement strand
CCGCGTCGGCGTCTCAACCGCCGGAATCTGGGCGAGCACCGATGAGGGCGCGTCGTGGCGGATCATCAACGAAGGCATGTACAACGAGTACATGCCGCCGGAGCAGAAGGGTCTGCCGATCGCGCAGGACATCCATTGTCTCGCGCGCTGCGCGGCGCATCCGGAAGTGATGTGGTGCCAGCACCATAACGGCGTCTTTCGCTCCGAGGATGCCGGTCACAATTGGCATGAGATCACGGCGATCCGCCCGTCGAAATTCGGTTTCGCCGTGGCCGCGCATCCCCGCGATGCGCAGACCGCGTGGTTTGTGCCGGCTGCCAAGGACGAGCGGCGCATCCCGATGGAGGGAAAGGTGGTCGTCGCGCGCACAAAGGACGGCGGCGAAAGCTTCGAAATTTTGCGAAATGGCCTGCCGCAGCGTCATGCCTATGATCTCGTGTGGCGGCACGCGCTGGCCGTCGATGGCAGCGGCGAGCGGCTCGCCTTCGGCTCGACGAGCGGCGGGTTGTGGATCTCCGAGGATTGCGGCGACAGCTGGACCGCACCCGAAGCGCGGCTGCCGCCGATCTCGGTCGTCCGTTTCGCAGGACCGTAACGTCAGCGTGGTAACCACGCCGTTGCTGCCGTACCGGCACAAAGGAGAGGATGAGGAATGCGATTTATCGTGATGGTCAGGGCGAACGAGGACACCGAGGCGGGGGTCATGCCGAGCACCGAAAATCTCGCCGCGATGGGCAAGTTCAACGAGGAGATGGTCAAGGCCGGCATCATGCTGGCCGGCGAGGGGCTCCACCCGAGCATGCGGGCGACACGCCTCAAATTCTCGGGCGCGAGGCCGACGGTTGTCGATGGGCCTTTCCCCGCCAGAGAGCTGGTCTGCGGCTTCTGGATGCTTCAGGCGAAATCGAAAGAGGAGGTGATCGACTGGATGAAACGAGCGCCGTTCGGCGGCGACGCGGAGATCGAGATCCGCCAGGTCTTCGACGCGGATGATTTCGGCGCCGAGTTCACGCCCCAGATGAGAGCGGCCGAGGAACGCCTGCGGGCGCAGGCAGCGAAGAACGCGAGCGACTAGCCGGGCGACCCGTGATGGTCTCCCGCCTCACCAAAACCCTGCAATGGAGAACACGATGAAGTTGAACCCCTATTTGAGCTTTAACGGGAATTGCGCGACGGCCTTCCGCTTCTACGAGAAGGTGCTGGGCGGCACGATCCCGATGACGATGAAATACAGCGAAACGCCGATGAAGGATCAGACGCCTGCCGACTTCCGCGACAAGGTCGCGCACACGCGCTTGATCAAGGGCGATGCGGTGTTGATGGGCTCCGACGCGCCTCCGGGCCGCTACGAGCCGAGCAAAGGCATCACGGTCGCGCTCGCGGTCGATACGGCGGACGAAGCCGAGCGCATCTTTCATGGACTTGCCGAGAAAGGCACCGTGCAGATGCCGATCGCCGAGACCTTCTGGGCCGTTCGCTTCGGCATGCTGACCGACCAGTTCGGCATCCCGTGGATGATCAATTGCGAGAAGCCGATGGGCTGAACCGCGCAGCTCTAAACGGGGAACATTATCCCCGTGCCCGGCCCAAGTCTTAGATGAGCTTGGCCGGGCACCACGTCTTTGTTTGCCGCAATCGCCTGCGAGCCGGTGTGAGACGTGGGTGGCCGGAACAAGTCCGGCGATGGGCCCTTTTCGCGCTAATATTCGGCCATGACGCAGAACATCTACGACAACGACGAGTTTTTTGCCGGCTATGGCCGGCTGCCGCGCTCGGTCGAAGGGCTCGACGGCGCGCCGGAATGGCCGACCCTGCGCGCAATGCTGCCGGAACTGCGAGGGCGTCGGGTGCTCGATTTGGGCTGTGGCTACGGCTGGTTCTGCCGCTGGGCGCGCGAGCAGGGTGCCGCGCATGTCGTCGGCATCGATGTCTCGGAAAAGATGTTGGAGCGAGCGCGCGCCGACACTCCTGATGACGGGATCACGTACACTCGTGCCGACATGGAGCAACTCGAGCCGCCGCCGGGCTCGTTCGATCTCGTCTACAGCTCGCTGGCATTGCACTATGTCGAAAACCTGGATCGGCTGATGGCAACGGCGCACCGCGCGCTGGTGCCGGGCGGCAGCCTCGTCTTTTCGGCCGAGCACCCGATCTATACCGCGCCGATGGCACCCGGGTGGTCAGGTGATGCGCCTGGCCGTAGATCGTGGCCGGTCGACAGCTATCTCGATGAAGGGCCGCGTTCCAGGGATTGGCTCACCAAAGGCGTCATCAAGCAGCATCGCACCGTCGCGACCTATCTCAATACGCTGCTGCGGCTTGGCTTCACGCTTCGTGAGATCGAGGAGTGGGGACCGACCGAGGAACAGATGGCCGCGCACCCGGAATGGGCCGA
>DATARB010000167.1:0-4825 GCA_036264375.1 Pseudolabrys sp. | reverse complement strand
CATCAATATATTCCTCAGGAAGAGCCCTGCCCGGTGCCCGAGAGCCTGCTCGGCGATATGTACCGCGCCAGGCCCGAAGGTCTGCAACAGCTCGTCCAGTCCGTCTCGCCATTCGTCAGAGCAATGCTGGCGGTTTACTGCCGTCGCCGCGCGCATTTGTCCGAGATCGGCCTGACCATCGCTTCGACCTGCGACAAGGACGACCTCATCAACGCGGGCGGGGACTTCGGCGCCATGCTGTACGAACAGGCCCGGAGAACACCGCGTGAGATGGCGACGCTCCTCGCGCGCGAAGGCTTCAGGAAAGTCGTGGCGCAAGACTTGATTTAGCCGCGCCGGCGCGTTCGGCATTCTTCGCGATG
The DNA here is from genome assembly GCA_036264375.1 of Pseudolabrys sp. Taxonomy (GTDB): domain Bacteria; phylum Pseudomonadota; class Alphaproteobacteria; order Rhizobiales; family Xanthobacteraceae; genus Pseudolabrys. The sequence goes on along the minus strand of DATARB010000167.1, from coordinate 4,463 downwards.
ACCGCTTTAGCGGCGCGCGCAACGGCAAGTGCTCCTCATGACTTGCCGTACTTCGGCGTGGCGCATTTTGCCGCGCCATTACTGCGTCACTATGTCTTTTGACATGATGTCTTTTGACATCCGCGCGCCGAAACTTCGCGGCGATACGCTTTAGAAAAGCAATCACAAAGCCGATTTGTTCGTCGTCTTCCGGCAAGGCGCGGAACGAGACTTCGCGAACGCCGTTGGTACTTGCAAAGAACACCAACAAAGGAGGCGCCCTATGGCCATGCAACAGACAACGAACGAGCGTGAGACAGGCTCGCTCATCGCCAGCGATAAAGTTGAAGGGACCAACGTCTATCGCTCGAATGGCGAAAGCGTCGGCGAGATCGAACGGGTGATGATCGACAAGCGGGACGGCAAAGTCGCTTACGCCGTCATGAGCTTCGGCGGATTCTTAGGAATCGGCGAAGACTATTATCCGCTCCCCTGGTCGCGTCTGACCTATAACGAACGGCTCGGCGGCTACGAAGTGAACATCAACGAAGCCGAGCTGAAGAACGCGCCGAAGTACGGCAAGCAGCAGAGCTGGGATTGGAACGACCAGCGCATGAACGAACTCAATTCCTACTACAACACGCGCACGGGCGCTCTCTGAGCGGGTTCCGAACAAGACGCGGTGCAGCCGGGCTCACGTGGCCCGGCTATTTTTTGGGGAACGACTCCAAGCCCCTTCCGGTTATAGGGAGAACGCCGATGAATACCAATATGTCCGCAGCCGAGCTCCGGCACTGGGCCGCGCAGTGCGACGCCCAGGCCAAGGATCCGATGATCAGCGGGGATGAATACGAGCGGCTCATCAAAATGCGGGACGGTCTTCGGGCCGTCGCCGCGAGTCAGGAGTGGCTCGAGGGCCGGTCGCTTCAGAAGACGGGCTAGGACTGACGTCCTGCGCCGCATGTCACGACCACCACGATCTCGTCGTGACAGACGGGGCATTCGAAGGTGCGTTTGTCGTAGCCCGGTTTGTCGGGCTGGATGCGCGCCAGCCACATCGGCACTTCGCACGCGGCGCACCATGGGCGCTCGATGGAAGGGGACTCGTCTAAGGCGATCGTCTGCTGTGCCATGCGCGCACTCCGTTTAACAGGCGGGAGCACAAGGAAGCTCTCAGCCACCAGCGCCCGGGCAAAGCCGCTGCCGGTGATGCCGCCAAAATGGTGCGCGGCGCAGCCAAGTCCATTGTCAAAAGACATGCGCGGCAAATTAACCGGGATTGCCTGCGCCCCCTACTTCCGCATCTCCTCGATCGCCTGCGTCACGCGCTTGCCCGCGTTGGCTTTGCAATAGGCGATGATCTCGTGAACGCTGTCCTTGACGCGCGCCACGTTGAGCACGTGCGCCTTGGCCAATCCGTTGTACCAGCCGCTGTACCAGGTGAGCAGGAAGTCGGCGTCCTCCTGATAGGTGCTGGCAAGCTGGCCGCAGGTGAGCTGATGGATATCGATGTCGCCCTTGGCGTCGGCGAGCTTCGGCAGTTCGACGCGGGTCGCCGCCACGGCCGGAGCCTGCGACTGCGTCGGGCAATCGTGTTCGAGCGTTTGCGCCAGGTTCATGCCCATGAAGGAATCGGTGGGCCGGAAGACCGCGCCGCCATTGATGTTGTACGTCGTGCCCGGTCCCGGCACGCCCACATTGCGCAGCGCCGTCCACGAGCCGTCGGCGTTCTTGGCAAAGGCGTCGCAGGCCAGGCTTTGCGCCTGCGCGCCGGTGCTCACACAAGCCATGACGAGGGCAGCCAGTAGCGCGAAGCGCATGACGATCTCCATTGTGCGCGCCGCGTCCGGACGCGGCCAAAGCGGCTCCCTCATAGCGGTTCCGGCCGGTGTTCAGAAGGCGTTTGCGCGCGGCACCCGTGCTGAAATTTTGCACTGGTCCGCGCTCACGCGCGCGCGGGGTATCGAGCGCGCACCGCCGATTCGCCCCCGCCGCCGCGGCGTTTCCGGCCGCAGTGCAACGCAACGCGCGATGAAGGCCGTGCCGGATCGTTGACGACATTTTAATTCTCGAGCCTGGCCGCGACGCCGTGCGATCGGCTCAAGGCACGGCGAAGCCCGCTATCGTGCGCAGCCGGTGCAAGCGATCCGCTTGGAAAGTCTTAAGAACTCATTCCGGTTTCGCGGATGTTACGTATTGTTACGGATGTAAAATACATATTTAAGGATGCGACCGAAGGACGCGAAAGGTCAGCAACGATTACCTGCTTCATCTAATTGTTGCGCCGCAGCGGTTTTCTGCACGTGCTCACGCGCCTGTCACGAAAAGTTATTGGTGCCGCCATCGCTGCTTCATTGGTCGGTCGCAGCCGCGCCATGATGTGCCTCTACTCATGCTCACGTTCGCGGGGCAACAGAAGAGAAGAGGAGGCAGAGATATGTTGCTTCAATGCAGTTCAGCGAAGCTCTCCGCTATCCGCGCTTTCGCTGCGCCCGCGCGTTGTCCCCACTGCGGCGACTGGATGGTCGCACCCGAGTCCTCGGAATTCGTCGAAGGCGGCGAGATCAGGCACCATTGGGAGTGCGAGGCCTGCGGCGAACCTTCCTCCACCAGCTTCCCCGTCGAAGAGCCGGCCGACGCGTAACCCTGCACACGCCGTGCATGGCGTGACCGCGTGTGCTTGCGTACGGACCGAAGCAAGTTTTGAAAACGAGTTTGGCGCGGGGCCGGAGCCCCGCCGGGCGGACTTGCGACCTCCAGCCGGAATAGGTGCTAGGATGCGGTGTTGGCTCACAGTCGGCATCCAAGCCGAGCCCCACGGAGGAGCACCCATGATAAGGCCGTTCCTGCGGTCCACGCTGACCGCCCTCGCCTGCACCGCGGCAATCGCCGTCGCCGCTCCCGCACTGGCGGAGACGGTGAATCTGAAGGCAGACATGAAGGCTTCGACGGAAGTCCCGCCGACCACGAGCAAAGGCTCGGGCGCCGTGACCGCCACCTTTGATACGGCGTCGAAGACGCTCGCCTGGAAGGGCACCTACTCCGACCTCAGCGGCCCGGCGACAGCCGCCCACTTCCATGCCGGCGAAGTGGGCAAGAACGGCGGCGTGGTGATCCCGATTTTTGCCGGCGCCGCCGCGACAAGTCCGTTCGAGGGCACGGCGGTCCTCACCGATGCCCAGGCCTCCGATCTGCTGGCCGGCAGATGGTACGTCAACGTTCACACCGAGGCGAACAAGGCCGGCGAAATCCGCGGCCAGGTCGTCAAGTAGCCCGGCTCTCTGCGCCTCTATCGCCGTCATCCCGCGCGCGGCCCCCACGCCGCGCGCCGGGAACGTCATGCCATTTTCGCAGATCTCGCGCCCGGCGTGCTTTGCCTCCGGGCCGCCACGTTTTATGGTCGAGCCAAAGCTCATAACCCCTTCGACCTGAGAGGAAATATCAATGGCTGGTGGCAACGGCTCGGCGCCCTTTCTCATCTCCGGCGGCGGCATTGGCGGCCTGATCGCCGCCTACGCGCTCGCGCACAAGGGTTTCCCGGTGCGGCTGTTCGAGCAGTCGTCGGAGTTCAAGGAGGTCGGCGCCGGCATCCAGCTCGGACCCAACATCTTCCGCGTGCTGGAGAAGATCGGCCTCAAGGACGCCGTCCTCGCCGACGCCCACGTTCCCCCGGCGCAGGAGATGCGCGACGCGCTCACCGGCAAGTTGATCACCCGCATTCCGCTCGATGAGGCCTTCTCCAAGCGCTTCGGCGGCCAGCCCTATGCCGTCACCCACCGCGCCGACATCCATGCCGCCTTCCTGCGCGCCTGCCAGACCAGCAATCTGATCACACTGGAGACCAGCCGCCGGGTCGACGCTTACGAGGACCACGGCGGCCACGTCACCGTCACCCTCAACAACGGCGAGACCGTCGCCGGCCGTGCGCTCATCGCCTGCGACGGCATGTGGTCGAATATCCGCGAGAGCATCGTCGGCGACGGCAAGCCGCGCGTCTCCGGCCACATCGCCTATCGCGCCGTGCTCAAGCGCGAGGACGTGCCGGACGACCTGTGGACCCCGGACGTGGTGCTGTGGGCAGGCCCGCGGACCCACTTCGTGCATTATCCGCTACGCCGCGGCGAACTCTTCAACCTCGTCGCCGTGTTCCACTCCGACCATTACGAGGAAGGCTGGAACGCCGAAGGCAGCAAGGAATTGCTCTGGTCGCACTTCAAGACGCAGGTGCCGCAGGTGCTGCGCCTGCTTGAGCGCATCGACACCTGGCGCATGTGGGTGCTGTGCGACCGCGAGCCGGTGAAGACCTGGACCAAGGGCAACGTCACGCTGCTCGGCGATGCGGCGCATCCGATGCTGCAATATCTCGCGCAGGGCGCCTGCATGGCGACCGAGGACGCGGTGGTGCTGGCAGACAAGGTCGCGGCCTCGCCGGACGACCTGCCGAACGCGTTCCACGCCTACGAGCAGGACCGCTACCTGCGCAC
>DATARB010000328.1:0-1645 GCA_036264375.1 Pseudolabrys sp. | reverse complement strand
GGCATGGTCACGCCACACCTTGAGGACGTCATAGCCGCTTCCCTGCCCGCTATGCATCCCCCACAACACCAGCATCGGCACCCTGACCTTCTGCGCGAGGTCCGCACGATCGTGTACGAGGTCGATCGACGCGCCGGCGCGGTACTCGTCGCACGTCGCGCGGATCGTCTCCGGGTTCCGGAAGCAGCGCAGGTACTCGTTCCACGCCGCCGGCTCGATTGCATCCTCGTCATGCAGCAAGGCGCCGAACATATGGCGCAGGAAAAATTCGGGGTCGCAGCCGATCATGTGCTCCGGCAGGCCGCGGCCCTGGATCAAAAAGAACCAGTGCCAGCTGCCGGTCGCTGCCTTCTGGTCGATCGTCTCGAAACGGTAGAGCGTCGGCACGATGTCGAGCGTCGCGCCGTGCGTGACCTTGTCGGGATGGTCACGCAATAGCCGGTGCGTCACCCGCGCGCCGCGGTCGTGACCAGCGACCGCGAAGCGGCCATGGCCGAGCGCCGCCATCACCTCGACCTGATCCAGCGCCAGTGCGCGTTTCGAATAGTTGATGAAATTGTCGCCGGCCGGCGGCTTCGAGCTGTCGCCGTAGCCGCGCAGATCGGGCACGACGACGGTGAAATCCTGTGCCAAGCGCAGCGCCACCTTACGCCACATCACGTGCGTCTGCGGATAGCCGTGAAGCAGCAACAGCGGCGGCCCGCTGCCGCCGGTCACCAGATTGATCGTCGCGCCGCTGGTCTCGATGTGCCGTTGTTCAAAGCCGGGAAAGAAGTCGGGCATCGTTGCCTCCATTACGTTGCAAATCCGGGGGCAAGCGATGGAGCGGTTGCCCCTGGAGCCCATGATAACCCTCCTGGTCGTGAGGGGTGGATAGGCGGCGGGGCACCGATTTCTCTTGAATTTATGCTCCCGGAATCGGGAGCGAAGCCTCAGCAGGCGAGATGGCGGCGGGATAGCCTCAGTTAGCTCTTGTTCAGGACGGCGCTGTTCTAGAAATGCTCGCGGGCGCTCGTGGGTTAGGCTTTAATCCAGCTCATCGCCGTTTCGATTGCTCAAATGGTCTGGTACTCGGCGAGGTCGGGCGGCGCCTGACTGCCGGCGGCACGACCGCGCGGCTACCGGATATGCGTAAAAGAGCGGCTTCAGGAGGTCCGCCTCCCAGGGCACGATGAAGCGGCCGTACTTCTGGCTCACGAGATTGTCGATGTAGTTGGCGCGCAGCAGCGGCGTTGCCGAGCACTCGACCGAGGCGACGAGCGATATGGGCGCCGCCGGCCGCTCCGCTCCGAGGACCTTTCGGTGCCTCTCTCACGCCGGCCGTCACAAGGACGCGCCATTTGGGATTTCGAGCCCGGTTTCTCTGCACCGGGGCGCCCTTCCGAGAAGCGTGCTTTCACGGCGGGGACCGAAGGTTCGAATCCGCTTCCCTCCAGCAGAGAGTCAGTCTCTCTCGCGATGCGCTTATTTCTATCGGACGCCAGCTACCATGGAGCACCGCCGGTGAGGCGATATGAGCCAGACCCGCCGTCTCGCCGCGATCCACGCCCCGATGTGGCGGGGTATTCGCGGCTGATGGGGGCGGATGAGGAAGGCAGGCACGCTCGAACGCCTCAAATCGCTACGCCGCGAGCTCGTCGATTCG
>DATARB010000309.1:0-1863 GCA_036264375.1 Pseudolabrys sp. | reverse complement strand
ATCTGCTTCCAGACGTCGCAGGTCCGCGGTGAGCTCCGCATGGCTGGTCAAGTCGTACGCTACGAGCCGCCAGCGGGGTCGCTGATTATTCACCCCGCCGGGTTGGATTGGGCGGCCGATGCCGATGAAAGCGTCGATGCGCTGACCGTCGTGATCGATCCCGCCTGGCTCGCGCTCGCCGCTGCTGAGGGCTCGGAGCGCCAGGCCCAGTTGATCGAGTGCTTTTGGGAACACGACCACTCACTTCTCGCGCTTGCCCGCACCCTGGCATTCGAGAGCGCCGACGATTACCCGAACGGGCCCCTTTTCTGGAACGAGGTGGCGAGCCGTTTCATCGACCGGCTAGCTGCTCGCCATATGTCGGCGCTGCCGGTCCGGGCGCGCGGCATGTTGAGCAGCGATGCACTCAAACGCATCAAGGAGTATGTCGTCGCGCACCTCGACGAGCCCATCGAGGTTGCCGCCCTCGCCGGAATAGCGGCGCGCAGCCCGTTCCATTTCACGCGTGTATTCACCCAAGCCGTCGGCCTGACGCCGCACCGCTACGTCATACATCTGCGGTTGCGGCGGGCGGTCGAGCTGGTGCGCGACGGGCGATTGGGCCTCGCAGAGATCGCCGCCTGCACCGGCTTTGCCGACCAGAGCCACTTGTCGCGCTGGGTTCGGCGGGTGCACGGTGTCTCTCTGACGCAGCTGACTGCCTGACGTACCGCGAATTGGGCCGCGGTTTGCTCTGAGGGACGTCCATTCGGTCCTAATCGACAATCCGGCCGATATCGAGGAAATCACCATCTCTGGCCTTGACGCCGGCCTGGCCTGACCTCACTTTTCGGCCGTCTCTAGAACATTTATAAGCACGACATGCGGTCTTGATCGCGGCGAGCCGGTTGGTTTGTTGCTTCGCGGAGGAGCCCTGTGCGAGCAGGTATCGTCGCAGCATTCGGTGAATTTCACGCCGCACACGTGAATGGGGAGCCGCCAGCGACGTTGGTGGCCGGCAGCGCGCCAGGCGAAAGCGGAGTTTTTATCGTTAGCGCCCGGTACGACCGCCGTATGCATTTTCAATTTTCGCCGAGCTGGCACACCATTTGTTTTCAGATGTCTCCGGCGCGCATCGAGCGCCGCATGGCGGGTCGCGTGCTTTGTCACGAACCGCCGGTAGGGTCCCTGGCGATCGGTCCGGCCGGGATCGATTGTGCGGGCGACGCCGACGGTACCTTCGAATTCCTGCTTGTCGGGATCGATCCTGCCTGGCTCGCGCTCGCCGCCGCCGAGGGATCGGAACGCCAGGCGCAGTTGATCGAGTGCTTTTGGGGATACGACCACTCACTTCTCGCGCTCGCCCGCACCCTGGCATTCGAGGGCGCCGACGATTACCCGAACGGGCCCCTCTTCTGGAACGAGGTGGCGAGCCGTTTCATCGACCAGCTGGCTGCTCGCCATATGTCGGCGCTGCCGGTCCGGGCGCGCGGCATGTTGAGCAGCGATGCGCTCAAACGCATCAAGGAGTATGTCGTCGCGCACCTCGACGAGCCCATCGAGGTTGCCGCCCTCGCCGGAATCGCGGCGCGCAGCCCGTTCCATTTCACCCGTCTGTTCACGCAATCCGTCGGTCTCACTCCGCACCGCTACGTTGTACATTTGCGATTGCGGCGAGCTATCGAGTTGGTTCGCGACAGGCGATCTGGCCTGGCTGAAATCGCGGCCGTCACCGGCTTTGCCGACCAGAGCCACCTGTCGCGCTGGGTTCGGCGGGTGCATGGCGTTTCTCTGACGCAGCTGACTGCCTGACGCACCGAAGAATGTTCGCCAGACCACCTTCGGACTCCGCCGATGCGATGTTGAATGAATGGCGTGCCGATG
>DATARB010000266.1:0-18300 GCA_036264375.1 Pseudolabrys sp. | reverse complement strand
TCGTTTGGCACCTCGATGTCGGCTCATCACATCCTGGGGCTGGAGCAGGTCCCAAGGGTTCGGCTGTTCGCCGATTAAAGTGGTACGTGAGCTGGGTTCAGAACGTCGTGAGACAGTTCGGTCCCTATCTGCCGTGGGTGTAGGAGAATTGAGAGGATTTGTCCCTAGTACGAGAGGACCGGGATGAACGCACCTCTGGTGGAGCTGTTGTCGCGCCAGCGGCAGTGCAGCGTAGCTACGTGCGGACGGGATAATCGCTGAAGGCATCTAAGCGAGAAACCCACCTCGAAACGAGTTCTCCCTTGAGAGCCGTGGTAGACCACCACGTTGATAGGCCGGGTGTGTAAGTGCAGCAATGCATTGAGCTTACCGGTACTAATAGCTCGATTGGCTTGATTGCTCTCATTTATCAATGCCCACCGCCTCCGTGACGGAAGCGTGTGAGTACTGATTGGAAAAGACCAGAAGCTTGCTGAACGAGATCCCCGCTTTCGCGCGGGTCTCGCTTAGCTGGCGCTTTGCTTCATTCGTCCTTGGCCGGCCTGGTGGTTTTAGCGGGGGGCCTGTACCCGATCCCATCTCGAACTCGGCCGTAAAACTCCCCAGCGCCGATGGTACTTAGTCTTAAGACTTGGAAGAGTAGGTCGCCGCCAGGCCTGCCAAGGACGTATATCTCCTCAACACGATGATCGTTTTCGCGAAGTCCGCTTCGCTCCGTAAAAACGGCCGCCAGCAATGGCGGCCGTTTTGTTTTCGGAGCTGCCCTCCGAAAACAGTGGCCGCCGCGGCGTCGCATCCGCGGCGGCTTTTTGCTGGCCCTGCAGGGGCTTTGCGGATCGTGCCTCATTTGAGCCATATCAAGGCCGCCACCACATAATGTGGCGATCCTTCCATCGGGCGACATTCACATGCCGATGGAGGGCTGCATCCCATGTCCAGCGCGACATTCGAATCCAACGCGACAATCGAAAAAAGTCTGATTTTTTATTTTCGTATGACGATGGCCTGGACGTTTCTCTATGCCGCGTCGCACCAGGTGTTCGTGCCGAGCTTCACCGTTGTCGGCTTTCTCCAGCACACCAAAACTTTCCACGATGCCTTCGCGATCTTCACCACGCCGGCCATGGCGCCGATCACAACGTTCCTTGTCGAGTATGGCCACCTGCTGATCGGGCTCTCGCTTCTCACCGGCCTGATGGTGCGCGTCAGCGCGGCCTTCGGCATCCTGTTGATGGGAATCTACTGGTTCGCGCACATGGATTGGCCGTTCATCGAGAACACCAACAATCTGATCGTCGACTATCACCTCGTCTATGCCGGCGTGCTCGGCTATCTGATCGTCAAGCGCGCGGGGCACGTCTTCGGTCTCGACGCAGTGGTGGAGAAGATGCAGTTCGTCAAAGAGCATCCGGCGCTGAAGCCGCTGGTCGCGTAAGACTGGTGGCGTCCGCTTGTCTCACAAAAGCCCGGCGCTCGCGCCGGGCTTTTCACTGCATGCAGCACGTCTTGAATTTCTTGCCGATTCCGCACGGCATGGATCGTTGCGGCCGACGACCGAAGTCGCCGTTGCTTCGGTTTACGGGGCCGGGCGGCGATCGGGAATTTTTGATCCGGCATGTCCGTCAGCCTTCCGCTGTCATTCCCGGCTGCTGAGACGAACGGTGCGGATCCGAATGGCGGCAGTGGAAAAGTCTGGGCGGCAGCTCGGAACTCGGGATGTCGCCAAGGGCTGTTCCTAGTCGCTCTTTTGTTTGCGCGCCTCCCGTGCCGACCAGAGCGCGATGATGCGCTTGCGGAAAGCCTTCGGCTTCTCGGCAAAGAGTTGACCGGCAAGCCGCGCGGCCGATCTGAGATGCGCGTTGCGCCGCGCCTCGACCGCCGGCGCCAGACGAGAGCGCCACGGCGCGAGCGGTTGATGCGGGGCCGTGAAATTGGTGAGCACGGCGAGATCCTGGCAGTATCCGAGCCGGTTGCGCAGCCGCTGCGCTTCCTCTCCCCACACTTTGGCGAGACGTGGCCAGAGCGGCTCGATCAAGTCGAGCTGGTGCCGATGTTCGACCACGCGGCGGCGGAGGTCGTGCAAATGTTCGGCCTCCGTTTCGGGCCAGTTCTCCGGAATAAGTTGGCGTGCACGCCGGTAGGTCACCGTCAGTCCATCCGCGACCGAATCGAAGCCCATCGTGGCGAACGGCCAGCGCTCGAGTGTGAGCGTGGCATAATCGAGATAGCGCGTCAGGCGCTCGCGCATCTCCGGCGTGAAGCTCGCTGCCTCGGCCGCGTCGCGCAAAACGGTCAGCCGGGCCCGGATCGTCGCTGCCGACGTGGGAGAGAAGGGCGTATCGGCCTTCGTAATGTCCTCGAGTGCATCGAGCGCGGCCTGCACGTCACGCGCGCCGGCGAGCATGCGCATCAATTCCCTCGCTTCCGCACGCATCTTAGTGGCCGATTCACCAAGCGGGCCCTCGAGCAGGCGCAAGAATGCGCGCCAGCGCTTGAAGGCTTTGCGTACATCGTGCACCGCCACCGGATCGGAGAGCTTGGGATCGGTCAGCGCTATGTGCGCATCGGCGATGATCGAGCGCGCGGCGGCCGCGAGGCCGTCGCCAAAACCGCCCTCTACGGGTGCGGCCGCCCCTGCCATGGCGGTTTCTGAAAGTGGTTTCATGACAGGTCCGTGAAAAGAGGCATTATTCGCACTTCCCATTCAGTCTCGCGGTTGCTACATAGCGGTCGCGACGCGCGGGCGATGCTTTGCGTTTAGCATTTTGGCGCGGGGTGGAGCAGCCCGGTAGCTCGTCAGGCTCATAACCTGAAGGTCGCAGGTTCAAATCCTGCCCCCGCAACCAAATACTTCCGGTCGATCGGACCGCGTGCGGCTCAACCCCGCATTTCATAAAAAACGCCGTCCTTCCAAGAGCTTAGGCCGATTTTCGCGGCCTATGGCCGCGTGCGATCACATCCAGATGATCGCCCAACCATCCGCATTACGAAAATGAAATCACGGGGACAGGCCGCCGTAATGGGCGGTGTGCGGTTATCGGACCAATGTCCAGAAGAACCATCGTGACGAACCGTCAACCTATCGATCCCGCACTCCACCGCTATCTCGACGAAACGACTCCGGCCGCTCCGCCTTCGCCTCCCTCCGATGCAGATAGGGTTCGCATTGGACGGGCGCTCATGCTGCGGGCGCGCGAGGAGCGAACCGGCATCCCCGGTCTTCCAAACAGCGTCGGCACTCGCGATGTCGCAATTGCTGACAGCTTGAGGGCGCGGCTTTACGTTCCTCTCCACAAAGGGGAGCCATTGCCCGTGCTGGTCTATGCGCACGGCGGCGGCTGGGTGGTCGGCTCTATCGTAACGCACGATCCGTTTTGCCGGCTTCTCAGCGAAGCCGCCGGTGTCATCGTTCTGTCGGTTGACTATCGGTTGGCCCCTGAGCATCTGTTTCCGGCCGGCGTTGAAGATATCTTGACCGCATTCCGCTGGGCCGCGGGCAATGCTGCGACCTTCGGCGGGGACGGTCGGCGACTTGCTCTGGGAGGAGACAGTGCGGGGGCGAATCTCGCAGCCGTGACAGCGCAGCGCCTCTTTCGGGCGGCGGATAAGGATGCTGTGCGTGCACTGATGTTGCTCTATCCAGTCACGGATCATCCCTCCTCCGAACATCATTCCTATGTCGAAAACGGGTCGGGCTACGGCCTGACGGCCGCTCTGATGCAATGGTTTTGGAAACTGTATGCGCCCGGGATCTCTCCCGACGAGCCGGACGTGTCCCCTCTTCGGCTTTCGCCAGTGCCGGCGTTTCCTGCAACGCTGGTCGCGACGGCCGAATATGATCCCCTCCGCGACGAGGGCATCGCCTACGCCGAGAAACTGAAGGCGGCCGGCGTTCCCGTGACGCACCAGCATGCGCCCGACATGCACCACAACTTTCCGGTTCACCCGGGGACCGTCGCACGCTTTCCGCAGTGCAGGGCCGCGCTCGCGGATTTTGCGGCGTGGCTGCGCGCGAAACTCGCCTGACGGCTGACGCCGCCGCGCAGGATCTCCAGCGACGCCAAATCGCCGCCTCCGCGATCACATCCAGATGATCGCCGGGCCTCCCGCATTACGAAAACGAAATCACGGGGACAGGCCGCCGTAATGGGCGGTCGCTATCTTTAAGCCAACACGCTGACGCTGTCGGCGACACTTTTGGCGATGGAGACCTTGTCATGACTCACGATGATTCGAATGAAGCGCGCAAGCCGCGACGTGTAGCCAAACGGCGCGTCGCCCTGCTCACCAGCGTAGCCTTGGTTGCTGTTGCCGGCCTCATCGCCGGACGCGGCTATGACAACCTGCAGTGGACTGAGGCCGCGCACGCGCAGGTGGCCTCGCAGCCGGCGGAGCAGCCGGCCGGATTTGCCGACCTGGTGCAAAATGTTCGGCCGGCCGTCGTTTCGGTCCGCGTTCGCATTGAGGAAGCCGCGAATACTGCGGATCCAAGCCTCGACTCGGACGACGTCACACCGAACTCGCCGATGCAGCGCTTCTTCCAGCAGTTCGGCCAGCAGCACGGCGATATGCCGCAGCAAAAGGAAATCATCACCGGCGAGGGCTCCGGCTTCTTCATTTCGCCCGACGGCTACATCGTGACCAATAACCACGTCGTCGCTCATGCCAAGAACGTGCAAGTCACCACCATCGATGGCACCACTTACAAGGCCAAGGTGATCGGCACTGATCCGAAGACCGACCTGGCGCTGATTAAGGTCGGTGCTGACAAGGCTTTCCCGTTTGTGAAGTTTGCCGAGCACACGCCGCGCGTCGGCGACTGGGTCGTGGCGGTCGGCAATCCGTTCGGACTTCATGGCACGGTCACCGCCGGCATCGTGTCCGCGCGCGGCCGCGACATCGGGTCGGGACCTTACGACGACTACATCCAGATCGACGCGCCCATCAATAAGGGCAATTCGGGTGGCCCTGCCTTCGACACCAGCGGCAACGTGATCGGCGTGAACACGGCGATCGTCTCGCCATCGGGCGGATCGGTCGGCATCGGCTTCGACATTCCGGCGTCCACCGCCAAGATGATCGTCGCCCAGCTCAGGGAGCACGGCCACGTCGACCGCGCCTGGCTCGGCGTGCAGGTGCAGCCGGTCTCCGCCGACATCGCCGACAGCCTCGGCCTGAAGCAGGCGCAGGGTGCGATCGTCGACGAGCCGCAAGCCAACAGCCCGGCCGCCAAGGCCGGCATCAAGGCCGGCGACGTGATCACCGCGGTCGACGGCAAGACGGTGACCGACTCGCGCGCGCTCGCCCGCACCATCGGCATGATGGCGCCCAACACCTCTGTGAAGCTGACCGTGGTGCATCAGGGCGAAGTCAAGGACATGAGCGTCATGCTCGGTCCGATGCCGACCGAGAAGACCGCCATGAACGACACCGACGGTGGCCATCGGGCCGGCAGCGACATGCCGCATCTCGGCCTGACCTTGGCGCCGGCGCAGGATGTTGCCGGGGCCGGCGGCACGGGCCTCGCGGTGGTGAATGTCGATCCCGCCGGAGTGGCCGCCCAGCGCGGCATCCAGACCGGCGACGTGATCCTCGATGTCGCCGGCAAGGCCGTGTCGAGCGGCTCCGACCTGACCAGTGCGCTGAAAAGCGCCAAGGCCAGCGGCAGGCCCGACGTGCTGGTGCGGGTGAAGACGTCCGACGCGACGCGCTTCGTCGCACTGCCGACCGGCAACGCGTAAAGTAACCGAGGCGTCATGGCCGGGCTCGTCCCGGCCATCCACGTCTTGCTTGGCTGTAAATAGTAAGACGTGGATGCCCGGCATAAAGCCGGGCATGACGGTTGAGAGGCCGGCGCAAGCGTGAAAGTGCTTATACGCCGGGCGCCGGCTGCGCTCCGGCCGGAGGCGCGGCTTCCTCTTCCTCGGCATGGCGCGAATGATCGGCGCCGATCAGGATATAGACCGCCGGCACCACGAACAGCGTGAACAGCGTGCCGATGGCGAGACCCGCCGCGATCACCAGACCCATGTTGAAGCGCGACACCGCGCCGGCGCCGGTCGCCGTGATCAGCGGAATGACGCCGAGCACCATCGCCGCCGTGGTCATCAGGATCGGCCGCAGGCGGATGCCAGCGGCTTCCTCGATGGCCTCACGTTTGGACTTTCCGCTTTGCTGAAGCTCGTTGGCGAACTCCACGATCAGGATGGCGTGCTTGCTGATGAGGCCCATCAGCGTCACCAGGCCCACCTCGGTGTAGATGTTCAGCGTCGCCCCGCCGATGCCCACGCTGATGAAGATCAGCGCGCCGGCGATCGACATCGGCACCGACACCAGGATGATGAACGGATCGCGGAAGCTCTCGAATAGCGCGGCGAGCGAGAGGAAGATGATGATCAGTGCGAAGCCGAAGGTGGCGACGAAGCCCCCCGACTCCTGCACATACTGGCGCGACAGTCCGCCGTAGTCGACTGTATAGCCCTGCGGCAGCAGACGCGTGCTGAGGTCCTTGAGGAGATTCAAGGCGTCGGCCTGGGCCACGCCGGGTGCGGCGACGCCCTGGATGGTGGCGCTGTTGAGCTGCTGGAAGTGGTTCAGCGACTCCGGCACCGTCTTGGTTTCGATGCGGGCGATGGTCGACAACGGGATCGGGATGCCGTTGACGCTGGCGACGTAGTAGTTCCGCAGTTGATCGATGTTCAGGCGGTCGCGCTGCTGCACCTGCGGGATCACTTTGTAGGAGCGCTGGTCGAGGCTGAAATAGTTCACGTAGCCGCCGCCCAGCATCCAGCCCATCGCCGCGCCGACGTCGCTCATCTTCAGGCCGAGTTGCGCGGTCTTGTCGCGGTCGATGATCACCGTCGATTCCGGATTATCGATCTTGAGATCCGAGTCGAGGAAGATGAAGTCGCCGCTCTTCACCGCCTCTTGCAGGAACTGCTGTGCAACCTGGTTGAGGCGGTCGAACGAGTCCGTCGTGGTGATGACGAACTGCACGGGGAGGCCCTGGCTACCGGGCAATGGCGGCAGCTGGAACGCCGCCGCGCGCACGCCGGCAATCTGGCTCAGCTGCTGCTGGACGACCGGCTGAAGCTGGTTACTGGTTTTCGAGCGCTGGTCCCACGGCTTGAGCACCATGCCGGCGATCGATTGCCCCGGCACGTCGATCTGGAAGACGTGTGCCGTCTCCGCATGCGTCATGAAGGTCTCGTAGACCTGCCGTGAATAAAGCAGCTTCTGCTGCAGTGTGGCGTTCGGAGCAGGCGTCGAGGAGGCGATCACGATGCCTTGGTCTTCCTGCGGCGCCAGCTCGCTCTGCGCCGTCGAATAGAGGAAGTAGATGCTGGAGAGCACCAACAGCGCGAAAACGAAGGTCACCGGCAGATAGTTCAGGCTGCCGGTGAGCCAGCGTTCGTAGCGGACGCGCAGCTTTTCAAAATTGCGATCGATGAACGCGATGAAGCGCTGCTGCCAGTCGCGATGCGCGGGGTCGTGCGCCTTGAGCATGCGCGAGCTCATCATCGGCGACAGCGTCAAGGCGACGACGGCCGAGATGGTCACCGCGCCGACCAGCGTGAAGGCGAACTCGGTGAACAGCGCGCCGGTAAGGCCGCCCTGGAAGGCAATCGGCACATAGACCGCGACCAGAACCACGGTCATGGCGATGATCGGGCGGCCCAGCTCGCGCGCCGCCTGTAGCGCGGCGGCGATCGGCGTCTTGCCTTCCTCGAGATGACGGTTGACGTTCTCGACCACGATGATGGCGTCGTCCACCACCAGGCCGATGGCCAGCACCAGCGCCAGCAGCGTCAGCAGGTTGATGGAGAAGCCGAAGGCCAGCATCATCGTGAAGGTGCCGACCAGCGACAGCGGGATCGCCACCATCGGGATCAGCACCGAGCGGATCGAGCCGAGGAACAGGAACACCACGAGATTGACGATGATCAACGCTTCAACGAGCGTGTGCACCACCTCGCTGATCGAGCTGTTCACGAACTCGGTCGAATCGTAGACGACCGCCCCGCGCAAGCCATTCGGTAGCTGCGCCTGGATATCCGGAAGCACCTTGCGCACGCCGTTGATCACGTCGAGCAGGTTCGCCGACGGCGCCACCTGGATGCCGACATAGACCGCCTGCTTGCCGTCGAAGCCCACCTGGGATTCGTAATCGTCGGCGCCGAGCGTGACATTGGCCACGTCCTTGAGCCGCACGATGGCGCCATTGGCCTGCTTGATGATCAGGTTGGCGAACTCGCTCTCCGAATGCAGGTTGGTCGACGCGGTGAGGTTCACCTGCACCATCTGGCCTTTGGTGTTGCCGAGGCCGGAGATGTAGTTGTTCGCCGCCAGCGCGGTGCTGACATCCGCGGCGGTAAGCCCATAGGCGGCGAGCTTGGACGGATCGAGCCAAGCGCGCAGCGCGAAGTTCTGTCCGCCGAGGATTTCGGCTGTCTGTACCCCGACCACGGCCTGGAGCTTCGGCTGCACCACGCGCACCAGATAGTCGGTGATCTTGTTGCGCGAGATCGCGTCACTGTCGAAGCCGAGATACATGGCGTCGATGGTCTGGCCGACCTTCACGGTCAGGATCGGCTGCTGCGAGCCGGTCGGCAACTGGTTCAACACCGAATTCACCTTGGTGTTGATCTCGGTCAGCGCCTTGTCGGGATCGTAGTTGAGCCGCAGGTAGACGGTGATCGTGCTCACGCCGCTTTGGCTGGTCGAGCTCATGTAGTCGATGCCGTTCGCCTGGGCGATGGCATTTTCCAGCGGCGTGGTGATGAAGCCGGCAATCACGTCGGGGTCGGCGCCGTAATAGGTCGTGGCCACGGTGACCACGGCATTCTCGGTGCGCGGATATTGCAGGATCGGCAGCGCGCCGATCGCGCGCAATCCGAGCGCCAGGATCATCAGGTTGACCACGGTCGCCAACACCGGCCGGCGGATGAAGATGTCGGTGAAGCTCATGATGGGCGGACCGGGCTACTGGTCGAGCGGCTTGGGATTGGGATCGTTGGCCGGCTGCACCTTGTTGTTGATCAGGATCGGTGAGCCGTTGCGCAGCTTCACTTGGCCGGCGGTGACGACCTGTTCGCCGTTCTTGATGCCGGTGAGCACGGCGACTTGGTCGCCGCGCGTTGCGCCCGTGGTCACGAAGGTCTGCTTGGCGAAAAGCTGTTCGTGGCCGTTCTCGTTCTTGCCCTTGTCGTCGACGACGTAGGCGATGTTGCCGTAGGAGTTGTACGCGATCGCCGTCTGCGGCAGCGTCACATAGGACTGCGGCGCGCCGACATCGATGGTGACGCGCGCGAACATGCCGGGCAGCAGCTTGCTGTCCGGGTTGCTGATGGTGGCGCGCACCTGCACGTTGCGCGTCGCGGTGTCGACCAGCGAGTTGATCGCCGACACTTTCCCGCTGAAAGAGAAGTCGGGATAGGTGTCGACATGCGCCGACACGGTCTGCCCGACTTTGAGCGTGGCGAGCGCCTGTTGCGGCACGTAGAAGTCCACGTAGATCGGGTCGAGCTGCTGCAGCGTCACGATCGTCGTGCCGGCGGCGATGTATTGGCCGAGGTCGGCCTGGCGGATGCCAAGGCGGCCCGCGAAGGGCGCCTTGATGAACTTGTACTCGACCAATGCCTGCTGCTGCGCGACGAGCGCCACGTCGTTCTTCATCGTCCACATGTCGGTGTCGACCTGCTGCTGGCTCACGGCTTGGGTGTTCACCAGGCGCTTGTCGCGCTCGTAGGTGATGCGCGCGAGCTCGGCCGTTGCCTTGAGGGCGTCGAGATGGGCGATGTCGTCCTCGGCCATCAGCTCGAACAGCAGGTCGCCCTGCTTCACGTCGGCGCCGGACTCGAAATGGATCTTCGAGACGATGCCGGCGACCTGGGTGCTCATATTGGCGCCGTTGACGGCGCGCAGGCTGCCGACGGATTCGATGTTGCTCGACCATTGCTGCGAGCTTGCGGTGATCGTGGACACGGCCTGCGGCGGATTGCTCAACGCGGCAATCGCCTGCTTGATCATCTTCGCCTTGAAAATCTGAAATCCGAAGATCGCGCCGAACACAACGCCGACAGCAACCAACATGACGATCATACGTTTGACCATTGCGGTCGTCCTTTCAGTCCATAGTCCGTGCGTCTGGCGAAGAAGAGGGGCAACCTGTCCGTGCTGACACGCCGCGCCAAACGGCATCCGTGGCGCGGACACCGGAAGGCGGTCACCAAAGGCGGCGCGATAATTCCGGCGCCCGCTCAGAGCGTTTCATGCAATGTCCCTGTCGCCCGGCACCTGCGCCGCCCCATCGACCCCTTTTCGGGCCCCCTTTTCGCGCCGACGAACGAGCCGCCTTCGCAGGCGGTTCATTTAAGCGTGAATTCAATCGAGGCAACGGTTCCGCGTGAGGGGCGATGACGCCGTAGCGTCATCGTGCCCCGCGATCAGCTTGTTGCGTCGAGATCGTGGCGGTCTCTTGCCACAAATCGCAGCGCCGTGACTGCGGCAGCCCCTGCAAAATCGCCCGTTGACGGCGATTGGATCGAAGACTGTTGCACAAAGTCCGCATTTTGCCGGCTGCCCCATGCAACGAAAGTCGGATGATGTGGCCGAGGCTCGGGTGGCCCTGTGGCACTTGATCGCAGGCAGCCGGGCGCGGGGCACTGACCGCCACGCAAGAAAGGCTTTTCGTCCCGTATTTTCGGCTGTCAGCGCCCTGAGGTCCGCCGCCGCGGCCTGCGCAACCCAAGGGGGCGGTGCCTGAAATAATGTATACCAGAACGTAGATTTATGCTTTGGTTATGGTACGGCATAAAACTTTATGCAGAAGTTATACGTGCAGAGCTGGCGAAGACCGGCCTGCGGGGAAACGCAAAAGGGAGGATTTATGTCGCTCACAGTCGCATTGCGCCTCGGCGCCGCCAGCATCGGCGGCCTGTTGGCGCTGTCGTCCGGCCCCGCGTCCGCGTGGGAGCCGACCCATCCCATCGAGCTCATCGTTCCGGCCGGGACCGGCGGTGGCGCGGACCAGATGGCCCGCGCGATGCAGGGCATCATCACCAAGCACAATCTGTCCAAGCAGTCCGTGGTGGTCATCAATAAGTCCGGCGGCGCCGGCGGCGAGGGCTTCCTCGACGTCAAGAATGCCAAAGGCAACGATCATAAGCTGATCATCACGCTCTCGAACCTGTTCACCACGCCGCTCGGCACCGGCATTCCCTTCACGTGGAAGGACATGACGCCGGTCGCGATGATGGCGCTCGACGAATTCGTCCTCTGGGTGAATGCCGAGAAGCCCTACACCACCGTCAAGGAGTATGTCGACGCGATCAAGGCGGCGCCCGACAACCAGTTCAAGATGGGCGGCACCGGCTCCAAACAGGAAGACCAGATCATCACGGTCGCGCTGCAAAAGGCGGCCGGCAAGAAGCTCACTTACATCCCGTACAAGGGCGGCGGCGAAGTGGCCGTGCAGCTCGTCGGCAACCACGTTGACTCGACCGTCAACAATCCGATCGAGGCGGTGGCGCATTGGCGCGCCGGCAAGCTGCGGCCGCTCTGCGTGTTCGACTCGAAGAAGCTCGATTACCACGAGAAAATTGCGGGCGATCTGGCCTGGAATTCGATCCCGACCTGCAAGTCGGCGGGTCTCGACGTCGAATACGTGATGCTGCGCGGTTACTTCATGCCGCCGGGCGTGAGCAAGGATGCGGTCGCCTACTACGTCGACCTGTTCAAGAAGGTGCGCGAGACGCCGGATTGGCAGAAGCTGATGAGCGACGGCGCCTTCAATCAGACCTTCATGACTGGCGAGGAATTCGCCAAGTGGGTCGGCAATGCCGAGACGCTGCATGAAGGCCTCATGAAAGAGGCCGGCTTCCTCGCCAAATCGAATTAGTTCGGCGCTCCGTCAGTCGAGGACATCATGAGCGAAACCACGCATGAAATCGGTGGGACGGGGCCGTCCCACCGGGGTGTCGAAAGCGGTGTGACCGTGGTCATGGCTGCTGTCGGTCTCACCGCCATCATCGGCAGCCTGAAAGTGGGCGCCGGCTGGGGCGGAGAAGGCCCGCAGGCCGGGTTCTTTCCGTTCTACATCGGCTCAAGCCTCATCATCGCCAGCGCCGTCAATCTGGCTCAGCTCTTGCTGCGTCCGCGTGATGGCGCGTTGTTCGCCGCGTGGTCGCAGCTTCGTCTGGTGCTGGCGGTGGTGGTGCCGACCACGGTTTATGTGTTCCTCATCCCTTATCTCGGCATCTATGTCGCCTCGGCGCTGCTGATCGCGGTCTTCATGCGCTGGCTCGGCCGTTATCCGTGGCACATCGTTGTCGCCGTCGCGATCGGCATGCCGGCCCTCACTTATTTCATGTTCGAGATGTGGTTCCTCGTGCCGCTGCCCAAAGGGCCGCTCGAGACAATGTTCTACTGAACGAGCGCCGTACGCCGACAGGGAATTGCACTCATGTTCGAAGACATTGGCAATCTGTTTCATGGCTTTTCGGTCGTCCTTCAGCCCTACAATCTGGTGTTGATGGTCGTCGGCATCATTCTCGGCGTGATCGTCGGCGTCCTGCCGGGATTGGGCGGCGCCAATGGCGTCGCCATCCTGCTGCCGCTGACCTTCTCGATGTCGCCGACGTCGGCGATCATCATGCTGTCGTGCATTTATTGGGGCGCGTTGTTCGGCGGCGCCATCACTTCGATCCTGTTCAACATCCCAGGCGAACCGTGGTCGGTGGCCACCACCTTCGACGGCTATCCGATGGCGCAGCAGGGTCGGGCAGGGGAGGCGCTCACCGCCGCGTTCACGTCATCCTTCGTCGGCGCGCTGTTTGCCGTCATCATGATCACGCTGGTGGCGCCGCTGGTGGCGAGCTTCGCGCTGCGCTTCGGACCGGCGGAAATCTTCTCCGTCTACTTCCTCGCTTTCTGCAGCTTCGTCGGCCTGAGCAAGGAGCCGCCGTTCAAGACCGTTGCCTCGATGATGCTTGGCTTCGTGCTCGGCACGGTCGGGCTCGATCAGATGACCGGGCAGTTGCGGCTGACATTCGGCTTCGAGTCCATGCTCAATGGCTTCGACTTCCTCATCGCCGTCATCGGCCTGTTCGGCATCGGCGAGATCCTGCTGACCATGGAGGAGGGTCTGAGCTTCCGTGGCAAAGCCGCCAAGATCAACTTGAAGATCGTGTTGCAGACCTGGAAGGAACTGCCTCGCCACTGGATGCTGTCACTGCGCTCGTGCCTGATCGGCTGCTGGATGGGCATCAGCCCGGCCGGCGCGACGCCGGCCTCGTTCATGAGCTACGGCATCGCCAAGCGCATTTCCAAGCACGGCAACAAGTTCGGCACCGGCCAGATCGAAGGTGTGATCGCACCGGAAACCGCCGCGCATGCGGCCGGCACGTCGGCGTTGCTCCCGATGATCTCGCTCGGCGTGCCCGGCTCGCCGACCGCCGCGGTTCTGCTCGGCGGCTTGCTGATCTGGGGCTTGCAGCCGGGTCCGCTGCTGTTCACCGAACAGAAAGACTTCGTCTGGGGCCTGATCGCCTCGATGTACATGGGCAACATCGTCGGCCTCATCGTTGTGCTCACCTGCGTGCCGCTCTTCGCAGCCATCCTGCGCATTCCGTTCAGCGTCATCGCACCGGTCATCCTGGTGTTCTGCGCCATCGGCGCATTCACCGTGCACAACAGCACCTTCGACGTGGTCATGATGCTGGTGTTCGGCATCGTTGGCTATTTCATGAAGAAATGCAGCTACCCCTTGGCGCCGATGGTGCTGGCGATCGTGCTCGGCGACAAAGCGGAGGAATCCTTCCGCCAGTCGCTGCTCGCCTCGCAGGGAGGGCTCGGCGTGTTCTGGTCGAACGCACTGGTGAGCACGATCATGACGCTCGGATTGATTGCGCTGTTCTGGCCGCTCATCCAGGCCGGGTGGACCCGCCTGCGCGGCGCGTCCGCGGCGCCGAGCCCAGCCGCCTAGCGCAGTGCCTTTAGACTAATGGCTATAGCGTTCCAGTAAACCACGCCGTAGCCAAAGCATTCTGCTCTTTGTTTATACAAAATTTACGCCATCAGCCAGCAAGTTATCCTCTAATCTACGCGAACAGTTCCGCCCAAGAGGCGGACGCCAAAAAAGCAACAGTGGGCCTTCGGGAGGTTTGGAAATGTCAGTAGCAGTGCAGTCAGCCGTCTCCGCACGCGCGTCGGAAGCGACACGCTGGGGACAACTCATCTTCGGCATCATCTGCATGGTGATGATCGCCAACCTGCAATACGGCTGGACACTTTTCGTCAATCCGATCGACGCGAAATATCACTGGGGCCGCGCGGCGATCCAGGTCGCCTTCACGATCTTCGTGCTGACCGAGACCTGGCTGGTCCCGATCGAGGGCTATCTGATCGACAAATTCGGGCCGCGGGTCATGGTTTGCGGCTCCGGCGTGCTGGTGGCGATCGCGTGGGTCATCAATTCGGTCGCTGACTCGCTGTACCTGCTTTATCTGGGTGCGGCCATTGGCGGCATCGGCGCCGGCGTCATCTACGGCGCCTCGGTCGGCAACGCCCTCAAGTGGTTTCCCGATCGGCGCGGCCTGGCGGCCGGCTTGACTGCGGCGGGCTTCGGCGCGGGTTCGGCGCTGACCGTCATCCCGATCGCCACCATGATCCAGACGAGCGGCTATCAGTCGGCCTTCCTGTGGTTCGGGCTGGGGCAGGGCATCGTCGTGGTACTGGTGTCGCTGTTCCTGAAAGCGCCGCAGGCAGGCGAGGTCGCAATACCGGCCGCTCCGGCTGTCCAGCAGACCCGGCGTGACTATGGTCCGCAGGAGGTGCTCAGGAGCCCCGTGTTCTGGGTCATGTACGTGATGTTCGTGATGGTGGGGGCCGGCGGCCTGATGGCCACCGCGCAACTTGCGCCGATCGCCAAGGACTTCAACGTCGACGGCGTTCCGGTGACGATCCTCGGGCTGACCTTGCCGGCCCTGACCTTCGCATTGTCGATCGACCGGGTGCTCAACGGCGTCTGCCGTCCGTTCTTCGGCTGGGTGTCCGATAATATCGGCCGCGAGAACACGATGTTCATCGCGTTCCTGCTCGAAGGGGTCGGCATCTACGTGTTGTTCTATCTTGCGAGCAACCCGATCTACTTCGTGATCCTGTCGGGCGTGGTGTTCTTCGCCTGGGGCGAGATCTACTCGCTGTTCCCGGCGACCTGCACCGACATCTACGGGCGCAAGTTCGCAACGACCAATTACGGCTTGCTCTACACCGCCAAGGGAACCGCGGCGCTGCTGGTCCCGCTCTCCAGCGTGCTCACGACCTGGACCGGCAACTGGCACGCCGTGTTCATCACCGCCGCAATCCTCAATGTGATCGCCGCGGTGATGGCGCTGGTGGTGCTCAAGCCCATGCGTATTAAGACCATGGCCAAAGGCTGATCGTCTCATCACGACCTGAAACAGCCGCTCGCGGGATGGACCTCCGCGGGCGGCTGTTTCTTTTGCGGCGGTGGCGGTACGATTCCGCCGCCGCGGCGTCCCACCGCGCGAGGGCCTGTGGTAGTCTTGCCGGCCCGCGTTACGGTAAAATGCGTGCTGCACTGCAACAAGCTGCCGGGATCCGTAGACGCAAGTCGCAGCGAACCTCTGCCTGAAATGCGACCAAAGCCGGTTGCGTCGGCCGATGATTCTGGAATATTGTATACCAGCATGAGCACTCAGGATCGCAATCCGCGCCGCGCCCCCGTGCGCGCTGCCCGTGAGCCGGCAACGGCTCCGGCGGCGATCCCATTGCAGCAGCCGGCGCTCGCGCCTTTCGACACCACGCCGAGCTTCAAGCACAAAGCCTACACGGCCTTGAAGAATGCCATCGTGGCAATGGACATCTACCGCAGCCGCGACGACATCCGCCTCGACGAACGCAAACTGGCCCAGGACTTCGGCATCAGCCGCACGCCGGTGCGCGAGGCGATGGCGCAGCTCGAGAGCGAAGGCTTCGTGCGTTCGGTGCCGCGCCGCGGCATCTACGTCGTGCGCAAAACCAAGCATGAGGTGATCGAGATGATCACCGCCTGGGCCGCGCTGGAAAGCATGGCCGCGCGCCTGATCACCAAGACCGCCACCGACAACGAGATCGCCGGCCTGCGCGCCATGTTCGCCACCTTCGAGAACGGCAAGCTGCGCGCCCATCTCGACGAATATTCCGACGTCAACATCGAATTCCACCAGACCATCATCCGCCTGTCCCGCAACGAAGTGCTGATCGATCTGGCCGAGAACCTGTTCACCCACATGCGCATGATCCGGCGCAAGACGATCGGCGAGAAGGACCGCGCCGACCGCTCCATCCGCGATCACATGAACATCATCGAAGCGCTCGAGGCCCGCGCCACCGATCGTGCGGAAGACCTCGTGCGCGACCACGCGCTCGGCCTCGCCGACCACGTGGCGAAGTACGCCGACTATCTGGATTGAAAGCCCCTAGAAGGGACGTAAGGGAGGATTTCGATGAGTGAAGCTGCAACAAAAGTGCGCGAAGCAAGCGCCCCCGAAGCAGAGCAGGAGCTGACGGACGGCTTCCACCTCGTCATCGATGCGCTCAAGCTCAACGGCGTCGAGACGATCTACGGCGTGCCCGGCATCCCGATCACGGACTTCGGCCGCATGGCGCAGGCTGAAGGCATCCGCGTCATCTCGTTTCGGCATGAACAGAACGCCGGCTATGCGGCCTCGATCGCCGGCTTCCTGACCAAGAAGCCCGGCGTCTGCCTCACTGTGTCGGCGCCCGGTTTCCTCAACGGCCTGACCGCGCTGGCCCACGCCACCACCAACTGTTTCCCGATGATCCTCATCTCGGGGTCGTCCGAGCGCGAAATCGTCGACTTGCAGCAGGGCGACTACGAGGAGATGGACCAGCTTGCCATCGCCAAGCCGCTCTGCAAGGCGGCCTTCCGCGTGCTGCATGCGCAGGACATCGGCATCGGCCTGGCGCGCGCGATCCGCGCCGCCGTCTCCGGGCGTCCGGGCGGCGTCTATCTCGATCTGCCCGCCAAGCTCTTCGGCCAGGTGATGGACGCGGAAGAAGGGCGGAAGTCGCTGGTCAAGGTCATCGATCCGGCCCCGGCGCAGATTCCGGCGCCCGACGCCGTCAAGCGCGCGCTCGATGTGCTCAAGGGCGCCAAGCGTCCGCTGATCATCCTCGGCAAGGGCGCGGCCTACGCGCAGGCCGACGATCAAATCCGCACTCTGGTCGAGAAGACCGGCATTCCCTTCCTGCCGATGAGCATGGCCAAGGGCCTCCTGCCCGACACGCATCCGCAGTGCGCGGGTGCGGCGCGCTCCACGGTGTTGAAAGACTCCGACGTCGTGCTGTTGATCGGCGCGCGCCTCAACTGGCTGTTGTCGCACGGCAAGGGCAAGAGTTGGGGTGAGGCGCCAAAGAAGTTCATCCAGATCGACATCGAGCCCAAGGAGATGGACTCGAACGTCGAGATCGTGGCGCCGGTGGTCGGCGACATCGGCTCGTGCGTCTCCGCCCTTCTCGAAGGCATCGGGGCCAAGTGGCCGGCGCCGCCGGCGGACTGGACCGGCGCTGTCACCAAGAAGCGCGAAGAGAACATTGCCAAGATGGCGCCGCGGCTGATGAACAACAACTCGCCGATGGATTATCACGGCGCGTTGGGTGTGCTGCGCACGATCGTCAAGGAACGGCCGGACGCCATCCTCGTCAACGAAGGCGCCAACACGCTCGATCTCGCGCGCGGCATCGTCGACATGTATCAGCCGCGCAAGCGCCTGGATGTCGGCACCTGGGGCATCATGGGGATCGGCATGGGCTATTCCATTGCCGCGGCCATCGAAACCGGCAAGCCAGTGCTGGCGATCGAGGGCGACTCGGCCTTCGGGTTCTCCGGCATGGAGATCGAAACGATCTGCCGCTACAAGCTGCCGGTCTGCATCGTCATCTTCAACAATGACGGCATCTACCGCGGTACCGACGTCAACACTGTCGACTCTGACCCGGCGACGACCGTCTTCGTCAAGGGCTCGCGTTACGACAAGATGATCGAAGCGTTCGGCGGCGTCGGCGTGAATGCGACCTCGCCGGACGAACTCCGGCGCGCCGTAAATGCCGCCATGGACTCGCGTCAGCCGACGCTCATCAACGCGGTGATCGACCCGGCGGCCGGCAGCGAGAGCGGCCGCATCGGCAACCTCAATCCGCAAAGCAAGCTGAAGAAGAAATAGAGAATGCTGTCGTCCCCGCGAAAGCGGGGACGACAGTAACAGCTGACATTGG
>DATARB010000257.1:0-8161 GCA_036264375.1 Pseudolabrys sp. | reverse complement strand
GGCGCGATCGCGGTCACCGATCTGATCCTGTCGGGACACCAGCCGCGTGAGGCGCTGGGGGAAATCCTCCGCTTCATGCAGTTCCTCGCCGACGATCCGACGATCACCATCGACGAGGCCGTGGCGGCATCGGAGCAGCGCACGGGCTTCCGCAACGCCGCGCTCGCCCATTACATGAAGTCGTTCAACGTCCTGGAAAACCCGGTCGACTACACGCTCGGCGTCTACTTCCACCATTGCGCCATCGCCATGTCATGCCGCCAACTCGCGATGGCCGGGCGCTTCCTCGCTTATAACGGCCGCAATCCGTCGACCGGCTTGACGGTCGTGCAGCCGGAGCGGGCGCTGCGGATCAATGCGGTGATGCTGATGTGCGGGCATTACGACGGCTCGGGCGAATTCGCCTACCGGGTCGGCCTCCCCGGCAAAAGCGGCGTCGGCGGCGGCATTCTCGCGATCGCCCCGGGCAAGGCGTCCATCGCGGTGTGGTCGCCGGGCCTCGATGCCAATGGCAACTCGCATCTCGGCCGCGTGGCGCTCGAGGCGCTCACCAAGAGGCTGGGCTGGTCGATCTTCGGCGCGTGAAGGGCGCCAGTAACGTCAGTTCTTGCGATTCCGATCGGCCTCTTTGATCGCCTCTTGGATCGCTTCTTCGTGATACCAAGCCTCGCCTATCACGACCTTGGTCATCCGCGGCGACACAAGCTTCTCAGAGTTGTCGCGACGGCCGCCGGGCGCGAAACGCCCCCGTGCCGGAAACGCGTAGATCGTGGCCGACCCGCTATGAGAATTCGTCGTCATCGTTCGCCGCTCCTTTGATGCTCCGCGTATTTCCGAGTCTGCGTTGTGGTTTGAATATAACGCCGCCGCAGCCGTTTTGCTCCTCATTTACGCAGGATGCTCATATTTAGCTCAGCAAATGACGCCATTATAGGCACGTCCATTTTCGCGTCTTTGCTAGCATTTGGACCGGCGACGAACCGCTGTTGCCGCTGCGGGCCGTAAGCGCCGGAGCGTCATCAGCGTACCGATTGGCATATTAAATGCTTGGAAGAGCTTAGGAGTTTGGCGGCCAAGCACGCTCAGAAATTCCCTCACACTCCGCGTCATCAGCTTGCGAGAGAACCGCAATGACAAAGTATAAGCTCGAGTACATATGGCTCGACGGATACACGCCGGTCCCAAACCTGCGTGGCAAGACACAGCTCAAAGACTTCGATTCGTTTCCCACCCTGGAGCAGCTGCCGCTGTGGGGCTTCGATGGAAGCTCGACGATGCAGGCGGAAGGTCACAGCTCCGATTGCGTCCTTAAGCCGGTTGCCGTCTATCCGGACGCCGCGCGCACGAATGGCGCTCTCGTCATGTGCGAAGTCATGATGCCGGATGGCAAGACCCCGCACGCGTCCAACAAACGCGCGACCATTCTCGACGATGCCGGCGCTTGGTTCGGTTTCGAACAGGAATACTTCTTCTACAAGGACGGCCGTCCGCTCGGCTTCCCGTCGTCCGGCTATCCGGCGCCGCAGGGCCCCTACTACACCGGCGTCGGCTACAAGAACGTCGGCGACATCGCCCGCAAGATGGTGGAAGAGCATCTCGACCTCTGCCTCGCGGCCGGCATCAATCACGAAGGCATCAACGCCGAAGTGGCGAAGGGCCAGTGGGAATTCCAAATCTTCGGCAAAGGCTCCAGGAAGGCCGCTGACGAGATGTGGATCGCCCGCTACCTGATGCTGCGGCTCACCGAGAAGTACGGCGTGGACATCGAATTCCACTGCAAGCCGCTCGGCGATACCGACTGGAACGGCTCCGGCATGCACGCCAACTTCTCGACCGCGTACATGCGCGAAGTCGGCGGCAAGGACTACTTCGAGAAGCTGATGAAGGCCTTCGAACTGGCCCGCGAAGATCACATCGCGGTCTACGGTCCGGACAACCACATGCGCCTGACCGGCAAGCACGAGACCGCCTCGATCCACCAGTTCAGCTACGGGATCGCGGACCGCGGCGCGTCGATCCGCGTGCCGCACAGCTTCGTGAACAATGACTACAAGGGCTATCTCGAAGATCGGCGCCCGAACTCGCAAGGGGACCCCTACCAGATCGCGTCGCAGATCCTCAAGACGATCGCGACGGTCCCCACGTCCGGCAAGGCCAGCGCCGCGGCCTAAGCTTACCTTCCAAACATCGCTCCCAAGCGATTTACTCTCGGGCGCTTCCCTCAAAGGAAGCGCCCGTTTTCTTTTGCGACGCCCGACCCGTCATCCTGAGGTGCGAGGCAGCGAAGCTGCCGAGCCTCGAAGGAGGACGGCCACAGAATCCTCAGCCGTCGCCGCTCGAGGCTCGCGACCTGCGGTCGCTCGCTCCTCGGGGTGACGGGGCAAAGACGGTACTGCTTCGATCGACTGAAAGGTTTAGACGACCAGGTAAATGATAACCGCGAGCGCGGCGGCAACGCCGGCGAGCGCCGTCAGCACCTGACGGCGATGGCGCCGCGGGCCATAGATACCGGCGGCGCGCCGCGCGGCGATCAACGCGGCTTCAAGTTCGGCCGATGAGGAATAGGCGCAGGCCAAGGCCGCGCCGGCGCGCTCGGCATAGGCCTCGAGCGCGCTGAGATCGGCGCTGGCTTGTCCGCTGTGAACAGAACCTGACATGCGCCCATGCTAGCGCGCCTATGGTAAACGAGCCGTTGCCTCGGCCGCCGCCGGCACCGGCCGGCGCACGATGCTCTTGCGCAGACGGAACGGAATGGTGTTGTCGCGGGGCGCCTCGACAGGCTTCGGTGTGTCCTCGACCGCGTGCAGGCGGTTACGGCCGGTGTGCTTGGCGTGATAGAGCGCCTCGTCGGCGCGCTGGAGCAGCGCGTCGATATTCTCCACCCGCGCATGCGAGGTGGCGGCGCCAATGCTGACGGTGGCGCCGATCGCGTGACCGGAGATGGTCACGCCGGCCGCTTCGAAGGCACCGCGCAGGCGCTCGCCGATCTTGCCGGCAACGTCCAAGTCGCCCGGGACGATGGCCGCAAATTCCTCGCCCCCCAGGCGTCCGATGATGTCGGTCGCGCGCATATTGGTGCGCGCCACTTCCGCGAAGACGCGCAAGGCGTCATCGCCGACGGCATGGCCGAAGCGATCGTTGATCGACTTGAAGTGATCGAGATCGAACATCATCAGCGTCACCGGCGCGCCGCGCGCCCCGTGCAACGCGCAAAGAGTCACCGCGTTCTCGAGGAAGGCGCGGCGGTTGAGCAGCCCGGTGAGGTGATCGGTGAAGGCCGCGCGGCGATAGATGTGTACGTGATGGTCCTTGACCATCAGCACGACGATGAAAGCGGTGCCGACCGCGTAGATCAGCGTTTCCATCGCGAAAATCGCGAGCCACCCGCCGGAGACGACGCCGGGAGCGAAGATCTGCAAGCCGAGCGGCATCAGGAAGACGCCGGCATGCAGGCCCGGCACGATGAAAGCCGCGGTGCGCGAAAAGAGCGACTTGCGCCGCTCGCGCCACAGTTCCAAGGCGATGACGAACGTGTAGGCGGCCACGACCAGCGCGGCGGCGGCGACGCGGCCGTGGTTGCTCGGCGCCAGCATGGGAAACTGGCAGGCGATCAGCCAGCCGATCGGCGCCGCATAGGCGCCGGCCGCCAGCAGGCGGCGGCCGTGAAACAGGCGGATGCCGTTCCAGATGAGCCCGCAAGCAAGGAAGGTCAGCGCCTCCGGCAGTTCAGACGGCAAGGACAGCCGCGGCGCCGGTGTGCTCCACAGCACCATGGCCGACGCGCCGATCAGATAGGCCGCGCCCCACCAGGCGAGCGCGCGCACGTCGCGCTGCTGGAGCCAGGACAGCACCAGATATAGCCCGATCAGGCCGCCGAGGCAGATCGCCACGAAAGCAAGCGTCTGCACGTCGAGAGCCAGTGGCTGCAGTTGACCTGCGACCGGCATGCGAACAATCCCCCTGCCCGCGCCCGATCGAAATGACAGTCTCGGGCCGGCGGGAACAAAGTTGCATGGGCCGCGTCAGCAACAGCTTGCGGAATCCGTTCCGCTTCGAGGAAAGACTTGCGCGAATTGAACTCAATATCCGGCGATCGCGGTAAGCTCAGGCGCCCGCCGCTTTACGCCAGGTGCGCCGTTCGCCGTATTTGGCGGCCTGTGGTCGATACGCGGGAGCATCCACCGTTGCGGTCCCGCTCTCGACGCGATTGCGGCCGCCCGACTTGGCGCCATACAGCGCCCGGTCCGCCGCCGCGAGCAAGGCCTTCACCGTGAGATTTTGCGGATCATGGCCGACAGTGATGCCGACGCTGACGGTGGGCACCAGGTCGCCGATCCCGTGCGGCGCGGCGTCGCTTTCGAAATTGCGCCGCACCTGTTCGGCCAAGGCGGCCGCCTCGTCCGATTCACGCACCGCCACTGCCGCGGCGAACTCTTCGCCGCCGATGCGGCCAAACAAGACGTCCGGCCCCAACGCACGCGTCGCCGTCGCCGCGAACGTCCGCAAGACGATATCGCCGACGGCGTGCCCGAATCGATCGTTGATACCCTTGAACCGGTCGAGGTCGAACAGGAGCACGGCGATGGGCTCACGATCGGCTTGCCTTCGTGCGAGCAGCCGGTCGATGCCTTCGAGAAAGGCGCGGCGGTTGGGGACGCCGCATAAAGAATCGACCAGCGAGGCTGTCTTGTGCCGAAGCTCCAGGCGCTCTTTCGTCATATTGAGCAGCAGGAACGCCAGTACGACTGTGAACAGCAGCGTGCCGAACGACAGCAGAGTGAATGCCGTTCCGCTGATGAGCGGGGCATTTTGTAGCATCGGCGACAACAGTGTCATGACGATGCGCGCGACCATCGCGCCGGCGTAGACCAGCAGCGTCACAATGGTCGGCCAGCGCGACATCAGCGGTTCGGCGCGTCCGCGCCACACTTCCCGGGCAATGACCACCGCCACGACCGCAAGCAATCCCGACGCCCACACGATGCGCAGCTTGATGTCGGCCTGAAACGCCGGAAAGCCGAATGCAATCAGCCACAGCCCCGGGGCTACCAGCAGGAGAACGCGGCGCACGGCCCGCCCATCGAAGATACGCGCACCCGCCCAGATCAGCGAAAAGCCGAACAGCACGAGCGCGTTCGCAATGTTGATGGACAGCCAGTCCGGCACCAGCCCGCGCACGATGACGAGCCCCAGGCCAAGGGCGCCGATTCCGAAGGCGATACCCCAGACCGTCAGCGCGCGCACGGCGCGATTCTGGATGCCCGCGAAGATTAGCAACGCTCCGAGCACGGCCGTGACGAAAACCGTCACCACCGCCAGCGTCTGGAGGTCAATCTGCATTGAAATCGATACCCATCCCCACCCGCGGACGGACTTAGGCCGCGAATGGTATGGCAGCGGTTACCGCTCTCGACGAGGCTCCCAACATGGTTGCCGCGCCGTGAACAAATTGCTCGCAATTAGAGACGCGCTGAACGCGCGCCTTGCCAAACGAAAAGGGCGCGCACACGGCGCGCCCTTCGTAGCACGAACGTTGTCGCGATCAGCGCTTCGAGAACTGGAAGGAGCGGCGGGCCTTGGCCTTGCCGTACTTCTTACGCTCGACCACGCGCGAATCGCGGGTGAGGAAGCCGCCGCGCTTGAGCGCGCCGCGCAGCTCCGGCTCGAAATAAGTCAGCGCCTTGGAGATGCCATGACGCACCGCGCCGGCCTGGCCCGACAGACCGCCGCCGGAGACGGTGCAGACGACGTCGTACTGACCGCTGCGATTCGCGGTGACCAGCGGCTGCTGGATCAGCATGCGCAGGACGGGGCGCGCGAAGAACACGTCGATCGCCCGGGTGTTGACGACGATCTTGCCGGAGCCCGGCTTGATCCAGACACGGGCAACGGCGTTCTTGCGCTTGCCGGTCGCGTAAGCGCGGCCCTGCGCGTCGACCTTCTTCTCGTATTTCGGACCTTCCGGGGCGGCGGTCTTGAGGCCAGCCAAACCTTCCAGCGACTGTACGGTCTCGGCCACGATTAGGCACTCCTCACGTTCTTGCGGTTCATGGCGGCGACGTCCAGCTTCTCGGGCTTCTGCGCTTCGTGCGGATGCTCGCCACCCGGATAGACGCGCAGGTTACCGAGCTGCACGCGGCCCAGCGGACCGCGCGGCAGCATGC
The DNA here is from genome assembly GCA_036264375.1 of Pseudolabrys sp. Lineage (GTDB taxonomy): Bacteria > Pseudomonadota > Alphaproteobacteria > Rhizobiales > Xanthobacteraceae > Pseudolabrys. The sequence goes on along the minus strand of DATARB010000257.1, from coordinate 1,997 downwards.
GCTCCACGGCCTTCTCGACGATGCGCTCGGGAAAGCGGCCTTCGAAGATCGACTTGGCGGTGCGTTCCTTGATGCCGCCAATAAAGCCTGTGTGGTGGTAGTAAACTTTCTTTTCGCGCTTGCGGCCGGTGAACACGACCTTGGCCGCGTTGACGACGATGACGTTGTCGCCATCATCGACATGCGGGGTGTAGGTGGGCTTGTGTTTGCCGCGCAAGTGCAGCGCCACGATCGAGGCGAGACGGCCAACGACAAGCCCGGTGGCGTCGATGGTCACCCACTTCTTCTCGATGTCGGCGGCTTTGGCCGAATAGGTCTTCATGACGGATCCTTAGGACTGACGCGCCGCAACGGGCACGTCGCGAGAAACGAGGCACGCGCAAAGGCGCGTCGAAGCGCGGTTGTCTACCCGAGCGGCCCGCGCCGGTCAACGCTCATTCACAGATCAAACGATAGAAATATCAGTACCTTATGAGAATGGTATTTTAGTACCACCGACTAATTATCGGCCAGGGATCGAATAGGTCGAGGTCACATGCGCCACCGGCTCACCAGCGCCGTCCGAATAAAGAGCCACCTCCCCCACCGCTAAACGCTTGCCGATCTTCATTAATTTGGCCTCGGCGATGAGGTCGGCGGGACCCGGCTTGCGCAGGAAATTGATGTTGAGGTTGGTGGTCACGGCCAAGGGCTGCCGGCCGATGGCCGAAAAAATGGCCACGTACATGGCGAAGTCGGCCAGTTCCATCATCGTCGGCCCCGAGACCGTCCCGCCCGGCCGCAGGTAGTCGGCGTGAAAGTGCCGGCGGACCCGGACGCTCGCATAGTCGACCCGTTCGAGGGTCAGTCCGCAGCCCGGGTAGAAGGCCTGTGGGAAGACCTCATGCAGCAATTCGCCGATCTCATCGGCGGTCAGGGCCGGTGCCGGCATCGTTTACCCCCCAAGTCGCGCCGGCGTGCCCGGCCCTCTGGTCATACCCAGGCCGGGAAAGGGGCTCAATCCTTGCCGTAGAGCGCGCGCAAGGCCCCCTTGGCCTTTTCCAGCGTCTGCTTGCGGCTCTTGGAGAGGCCCTTGCCGGCGCGGTTGATGTAGAAGGTCAGCATCGACATCGCCGAGCGATAGGGATCGGATTTGCGGCGCCGGCTGCGGTCGGCCGAGCGCTTGAGCGACAGCGCAACGGCCTTCGGGCTGCCCTTCTTGAACACGCCGCGGTCGAGCGTAAGCGCATCGCTCTCCCGCGTAACGCGTTGCGACCAGCGGCGGCCGGTTTTCTTTTTCGTCTTGGTGCGACGCGCGGTGTGTGTCCGGCGTCCGGCGGATGCACTTCTGATCTTGGCTGTCTTGCCCATGGCGTGATCCTCCGCGGGAACAATGCGCGGATCGCCACGGCTGTTCCGCAGCTTGCATGGCTGCGCCTTCGGGTTAACTATCGGCGCATGAACATCCAGACACCTACGCGCGCCACCGAGGCGGTGCTGCTGCGCGAGCGCGACGGCGGCGTCGCCGTACTGACGCTCAATCGCCCGCAGGCGCGCAACAGCCTGTCGGAAGCGCTGCTCGCGGCGCTGACGCAATCGCTGACCGACATCGCGGCGGACAAGAGCGTGCGCGCCGTGGTGCTGGCCGCGAACGGCCCGGGATTCTGCGCTGGGCACGATCTCAAAGAACTCACCGCGCGGCGCGGCGATGCCGACGGCGGCCGTGCCTACTTCCGTGCGATCATGACGACCTGCAGCGCCATGATGCAGACGATCGTCACGCTGCCGCAGCCGGTGATCGTCGCGGTGCAAGGCGTCGCCACCGCCGCCGGCTGCCAGCTCGTCGCGAGCTGCGATCTCGCCGTCGCGTCAACGTCGGCGAAATTCGCGACGCCCGGCGTCGACATCGGCCTGTTCTGCTCGACGCCGATGGTGGCGCTGTCGCGCAACGTGCCGCGCAAGCTGGCGATGGAGATGCTGCTCACCGGCAACATGGTCGAAGCCGACCGCGCCGCGCA
>DATARB010000164.1:0-4442 GCA_036264375.1 Pseudolabrys sp. | reverse complement strand
GCCGACCAGCACGGGCCGAAGCACCTCAACATCAAGCTCTCCCGCTCGAAGCTCGAGCAGCTGGTCGACGATCTGATCCAGAAGACGGTCGAGCCGTGCCGCAGCGCGTTGAAGGACGCCGGCGTCAAGGCATCGGAAATCGATGAGGTGATCCTGGTCGGCGGCATGACCCGCATGCCGAAGGTCATCGAGACCGTCAAGCAGTTCTTCGGCCGCGAGCCGCATCGCGGCGTCAACCCGGACGAGGTGGTGGCGATCGGCGCGGCGATCCAGGCCGGCGTCTTGAAGGGCGAGGTCAAGGACGTCCTCTTGCTCGACGTGACGCCGTTGTCGCTCGGCATCGAGACGTTGGGCGGCGTCTTCACGCGCCTCATCGACCGCAACACGACGATCCCGACCAAGAAGAGCCAGACCTTCTCGACCGCCGAGGACAACCAGACCGCAGTCACGATCCGCGTCTTCCAAGGCGAGCGCGAGATGGCCGCCGACAACAAGCTGCTCGGCCAGTTCGACCTGGTCGGCATCCCGCCGGCGCCGCGCGGCCTGCCGCAGATCGAAGTCACCTTCGACATCGACGCCAATGGCATCGTCAATGTCTCGGCCAAGGATAAGGCGACCAGCAAGGAGCAGCAGATCCGCATTCAGGCATCGGGCGGTCTGTCGGAAGCCGACATCGACAAGATGGTCAAGGATGCCGAGGCGCACGCCGCGGAGGACAAGAAGCGGCGCGAGCTGGTCGAGGCGAAGAACCAGGCCGACGCGCTGATCCACACCACCGAGCGCACGCTGCAGGAAGCCGGCGACAAGGTCGGAGCGGGCGAGCGCCAACCGGTAGAGAGCGCGATCCAGGCTTTGAAGGATGTTCTGGGCAGCGACGACATCGACCAGATCAAGTCCAAGACAGAGGCCTTGGCGCAGGTGTCGATGAAGCTCGGCGAGGCGATGTACAAGGCGCAGCAGAGCGCTGGCGGCGAATCCGGACCCGGTGGTCCTCAGGGCGGCCCAGGGGCGCATGGCGGCCCGGGCACCGGTGGTCCGGGTGGAGGGCCGGGCGGCGACAAGGTCGTTGACGCCGATTTCGAGGAAGTCGACGATCAGAAGAAGCGCGGCTCCGCCTGAGCTGCCGATCCTGATGGCTATGATCCCCCGAGCTTGTTGAGGCTCGGGGGATTCCTTATCTGATCTTAGGCCGGGCGTCTGTCGAACAATGGCGAAGCAGGACTTTTACGCGATCCTCGGTGTCTCGAAATCGGCCGATGCCGATGAGTTGAAGCGGGCTTACCGCAAGCTCGCGATGCAGTATCACCCCGATCGCAATTCCGGCGACAAAACTGCCGAGCAGAAATTCAAGGACATCAACGAAGCCTATGACGTCCTGAAGGACGATCAGAAGCGTGCGGCCTATGACCGTTTTGGCCACGCCGCGTTCGAAAACGGCAGCCGCGGCCCCGGGGATTTCGGCTTTGGCGGCGGCTTCTCCGGCGGGTTCGCCGACATCTTCGAGGAGATGTTCGGCGCGATGGGCGGCCGCCGCACGCAGGCCGGCCCGGCGCGCGGCAGCGACTTGCGCTACAACCTCGAAGTTTCGCTCGAGGAAGCGTTCCGCGGCAAGCAGACGACGATCCGCGTCGCAACGTTCGTCCATTGCGACAGCTGCAAGGGAAGCGGCGCCGAGACCGGCACGCGTCCGTCCACGTGCCGCACTTGCCAGGGCCACGGCCGCGTTCGCGCGCAGCAGGGCTTTTTCACGATCGAGAAGACCTGCCCAACGTGTCAGGGGTCCGGCCAGACGATCGACAAGCCGTGCAAATCCTGCGGCGGGCAAGGACGGGTGCGGCGCGAGAAGACCTTGTCGGTCAACATCCCGCCGGGGGTCGAGGACGGCACGCGCATCCGCCTCGCCGGCGAAGGCGAAGCCGGACCGCGCGGCGCCGCCCCTGGCGATCTCTACATCTTCGCCACCATCCCGCCGCACCCGATCTTCCAGCGCGACGGCGCCCACATCTTCTGCCGCGTGCCGATCCCGTTCACGACCGCGGCGCTCGGCGGCACGATCGAGGTTCCGACTGTCGAGGGCAGCCGTACCCGCGTCACGGTGCCCCCCGGCACTCAATCCGGCCACCAGTTCCGCCTTCGGGGCAAAGGCATGACCGTGCTGCGCTCCAATGTGCGGGGCGACATGTACATCCATGCGATCGTCGAGACGCCGGTCAATCTGAACAAGCGCCAGCAGGAATTGCTGCGCGAGTTCGAGAAGGCTGGCGAGAACCGCAAGACCAACCCGGAGAGCGAAGGCTTCTTCGCCCGCGTCAAGGAATTCTTCGAGGACCTGCGGGAGTAAGCCGGCGCAGCGTTCCGGCCGCCGCTACGCCGTGGTCACCTTGACCGGCACCGGGCGCACCAGCGCCGCGTCGAGTTCCTCGATTGTGCGGCCCTTCGTCTCGATGCCGACGAACAGAAACCCGACAACGGCGAGCAGGTACCAGGCGGCAAAATAGTTGAAGCCCGGCACGAGCGCGTCGAGCGTCGCTTTCGGTGCGACATAGCTCGAGGCGCCGGCGATCACGGCGAGCCCGGCCGGGCCGATGAACTTGGCGAGATTCGAGCAACCATAAACGAAACCGAACCCGCTGGCGCGCAACTTCGCCGGCCACAGCTCCGCCATGTATGGAAAGACCACGGAAAAGCTGGCGTTCGAGAAAAAGCTGGCGAGCATCAGCAACAATAAGAACACCGACGCGGTGCCGATATAGACATCATGCAGATAGCCCGCGAGCGCCGTCGCGCAGCCCGCCGCAACGGAGAGCAGAATCCCGGCCGGGCGCCGCCCGAGGGCGTCTGACATCCAGGCGCCGAGGGCCCGCCCGGGGATGCCGACCAGCGCGATCCATACTGAAAGGAATGCGGCTTCGGCGGGCGTCACCTTCAGGACCAGCACGAGCAGGGTGGCGCCCCACAGAGCCACACCGACCGCACCGGTCGAACTCAGCCCGGTCATGATCGCCGCGGCGATGCTGCGCGGATATTTGAATAGCTCCAGCCACGACACGTGCGGCTGCTCGGGCAGCGATGCCGGCAGCTGGATCTCGCCAGGGTTAAGCTTGAGCGCCCAGGCGAGCGAGCGGCGCGCGTCCTCGAAGCGCCCCTGGCTGTACAGCCAGCGCGGCGATTCCGGGACCCAGAGGCGGATCACAAAGGCAAACGCCGCCGGCACCAGCCCTATCGCGAACAGGCCGCGCCAGCCGATCGTCGCGCCGAGCGAAGCGCTTAACAATGCGGCCAGGAGTGGGCCGAGCGGCAACAAGCCGATCGACAAACCGCTGACCCAGCCGCGCTTCGACGCCGGCACGAATTCCTGCAGCAAAGGCACGTCGACGGCGGCAAGGCCACCCACTCCCAAACCGACGACGAACCGCATCGCCGCGATAAAGATCCACCCGTTCTCCGGAGCCAGCGCCATCATGCCGGTGCCGAATGAAAGGATCAGGATCATCATCATGAACACCGTGCGGCGGCCGATCTTGTCGCCGAGCCATCCAAAGAAAATCCCGCCCGGTATTGCTGCGACTCCCGAGGCGAACAGGATCGCCCCGGATTGGCCGAACGTCAGATGCCAATCCTTGACGAAAAATGCCAGGACAAAGCCAATCAAAGCAAAATCAAAGAAATCAATAACGATCGAAAACAAGCAGGCCGTAAAAATCTTCCATTGATTGACGGTCAGCGACTGTTGCCGCTCCAGCAGCTCCAGCATGGCGCCCTCCTGCTCATTTAGTTTTTCGTCGACACCGCGGCCAGCAAGAGCGCGGTCGCCGAACGTTCTTTTACGATTGCGTAGGATCACGTTAATCGATCGGAAGTGAGCCGACAATCGCCGACCGGCGCGGGCGAGCCCCGTGGCTCCGCCCCGCCGACCTCGACATCTCCGTCAGCATCCCGCCGCACCCCGATCTCAAGGAATTCTTTGAGGAACTGCGGGAGTAGAGGGCGGCTTCACTGCCACGCTATCCCTTAACTCGGTTTGGCCACTCGTCCAATAGTGCGCCGGGCCCGGCGATCTGCCACACTGCCCCGGCCCTAGAGGAGCGCGACAGAACCATGCTCGACCAGCCTATGACCTCGAAGATGCTTGCCGAGAAGGACGGTGCGATCGGCCGCATCGTCTTCAACAATCCGGCGCGCCATAACGCCGTCTCGCTCGAGATGTGGCAGGCAGTGTCGCAGATCATGGACGATTTCAACGCCGACGACCGGGTCCGCGTCATCGTCCTCACCGGGGCGGGGGGCAAGGCGTTTGTCTCGGGCGCCGACATCTCCGAATTCAAGGAAAAGCGCGCCAGCGAGGAAGCGGCAGCCGAATACGCCAAGATCTCCGAAACCGCTCGCCTCAAATTGCAGGACACGCTGAAGCCGACGATCGCGATGATCCGCGGTTATTGCAT
>DATARB010000248.1:0-4282 GCA_036264375.1 Pseudolabrys sp. | reverse complement strand
GCGAGTTGCGCTCGCAGCCAGCTCGGGCCCGGCGCTCGCGGTTGGCACGAGCTAGAATGAATGCCCCCCTCAGCGGGCGCTCGCCTGGTGATCCGGCCACATGCCGCGGCCTCAGTCGTCCACTGCCTGATGTTTGTTTCGGGCTCTGGGGCCGCGCCGGCAAAGAAGGAGAGCCGGCGACTGGTCGCACAGCACGGTCTGCGCCAGCGGCACAGCGCGAGCGCCGGTGAATGCCCGAAATCTCTGCCGTGGCTTGCGTACAAGCAGCAAGTCATCGCTGATGGTCTGAACGGCTAATCACCGATGGTCGATGACCGCCGCTCTGTCTCGCCCGTCACGTCAAAAACTGAACGAGTCGCGATGCCGGAAATATTCAGTGTTACGAGACGGCCGCTTCAACTCAATTGCGAGTGCCCGCCCCGGTCCCGGTCGATTGCACGGTTGTCGTCTGCGTCTGCTGCTGCTTTTTGCCGGAGAACGTATCGATGATGTTGAGTGCAGCCGGGCCGAGCAGGACGATGAACAAGGTCGGCAGAATGAACAAGATCATCGGCACCGTGAGCATCGCCGGCAGCCGCGCGGCTTTTTCCTCGGCGCGGATGATGCGCTCCTCACGGAACTCGGCAGCCAGAACGCGCAGCGATTGCGCCATCGGGGTGCCAAATTTCGCGGCCTGCAGCAGCGTGTTCACGACCCCGCGAACGGCTGGCAGGTTGGTTCGAAAATTAAGGTTCTCGAAAGCTTGCCTGCGTTCCGGCAGGAAGGTCAGCTCGGCAGCGGTGATACCCAATTCCTCGCTGATCTCGGGCCAGCTCGGCTCAAGCTCGCTCGATACCCGGGTCAGCGCAATGTCAAGGCTCAGCCCCGCTTCCGCACAAATCACCAGCAGATCTAGTGCATCGGGCAGTCCCAATTGCACCTTCTTGGCACGCTTTGTGGCCAGGTTCTTGACGAACGTGCCCGGCGCAAAAAAACCGAGCATCGCGGCCCCGAACGCCCCCGCCCAGCGGTACTGCGGCGGAACGGGAAGGAGATGCGGTCCGTAGGAATCGGCAATCATCGCGAAGGCGAAGATCAATGGCATGCAAGCGCGAGCCAGCAGGTATTGTACCATTGCTTCTCGCGTGCGCAGACCTGCCCGGGCGAGCGTTGCCCGCGCCTCGGTGGCATGGTGCGAGCGCAGCAGGTTGAGGTGCTTGACGGCCTCGCTCATCAGCCCGGCCGCCTCCAGGCGCGGCCGGCGGCGGCCGGTGTCGAGAGCCGCGCGGCGAAGCGTCTGCCGACGCTGCGCGATCTGCGCGAACCGCCGCTGAAACGGGCTGTAGGAGCGCAGCGCGTTGTACACTGCGATCAGTGCGACCACCACCGCCAGCGCCGCCAACCCGACGATCAGATCATCGGTTCCGAGCCAGTATGGCAGCCACTGATCGAGCTTAAAGTCAACAACCCGGGTGCTGTTCATATTTCAAACTTCGCCATTCTGACCATGATACCGATGCCGGTCGTCAGCATCCCAAGAGCGACGCCAACCAGCATGAGCCCGCGAACATCACTGAACAACGGCATGATGTAACCGGGCGAGGACATCAGCAAAATCACCGAAACCAGAATCGGCAAGGAGCCAAGGATCATCGTGCTGGCTCGCGCCTCGCTCGCCATGGCGCGCGCCTTCAGCCGCATCGTGCGGCGCCGGCGCAGAACTTCCGCAAGATTGCTGAGCGTCTCGGCGAGGTTGCCGCCGGTTTCCCGCTGCACACTCAGCGCGATGATGAAGAAGCGAAATTCCGGCGCATCGATGCGTTTGGAAATTTCCCACAGCAGGCTTTCGAGATCGCGCCCCAGCCGCATTCCCGCCTCGATCGTGCGGAATTCGGCACCGATCGGGTCTCCGATCTCGTGACTGGCCATGATGATCGCTTCACTGATCGGCAGGCCCGAGCGCAACGCCCGAACCATCAGGTCGATCGCCTCGGGGAACAGGCCGATAAACGCCATAACGCGTTTCTTTCCCATTCTTCCGATTGCGACATGCGGAATGAGGATGCCCATCCCCACCCCCAACAGCATCGCCGGCAGCAGCCGCATTCCCCCGAAGCCGCTTGCCAGGAAGCTCAGTATGGCGCTCATCAGCAGGATCACGATTGCGTACCGACCGATGCTAATCGGACGACCGGTGCGCTCCAATCGAGCCACGAGCATGTCCCGTCGCGGCAGCCAACGCCGCGCGAGCTTGTCCGTCATCGTCGCATTGTCACGGCGCGATAACGATCGAAACGCCGTCTCGCCCTTGGCTTTCTGCTTCTCGCCTTTAACCGTTAACAAACGCCGCGCAAACCGCCGCCGATTTGGACCTTCAACGACGGCCACAGCCGTGAGGCCGGCGAGCCCGGTCAGCAATCCGATGGCAAGCGCGACGACAGTTACCAGATCGAGTCCTGCCGGCATGGTTAGATCGCCTCCAGAAGCGCGCGATCCAGGCCGAAATACTCGGCGCGCGGCAGGAAGGCCGGCCGTATTCCGGTCGACACGAACGAGCCACGCAGCTTGCCGTCTGAGCCTTCGCCCTGGAATTGATAAGTGAAGAGTTCCTGGGTGGTGATGATGTCACCCTCCATTCCCACAACCTCTATGAGGTGCGTCACCCGGCGCTGGCCGTCGCGCATGCGATTGACCTGGCAGATCATGTGAACTGCCGAGGCGATCTGCGTGCGCACCGCTTTCGATGGCAGGTTGATGCCGGACATGCCAATCATGTTTTCGAGGCGGGTCAGGGCTTCGCGCGGCGTATTGGCGTGGATCGTGCTCATCGAGCCGTCGTGTCCGGTATTCATCGCCTGCAGCATGTCGAGCGCTTCTTCACCGCGGCACTCGCCGATGATGATCCGGTCGGGTCGCATTCGCAGCGCGTTCTTCAAGAGATCGCGCATCGTGATTTCGCCGGTGCCTTCGAGGTTGGCGGTGCGCGTCTCTAGGCGCACGACGTGCGGCTGCTGCAATTGCAGCTCAGCGGCGTCTTCGATTGTCACCGTGCGTTCGGTGCCGTCGATCATGCGCGAGAGCGCATTGAGCAGCGTCGTCTTACCGGAACCGGTGCCGCCGGAGATCAGAATGTTGAGCCGGCAGCGCGCCGCGATCTTCAGCACTGTCGCCATCGCCGGCGATATGCTGCTGCTGGCCGCCATCGTATCGAGGGTGATGCTCTTTTTCGAAAATTTGCGGATGGATATCGACGCGCCGTCGAGCGCCAGCGGCGGGATGATGATATTGACACGGCTGCCGTCCGCCAAACGCGCGTCGACCAGCGGCCTCGATTCGTCGATGCGCCGCCCGACCCGCGTGACGATCTTCGTGCAGACGTTCATCAGGTGCGCGTCGTCGCGGAACTGCACGTCCGTCAGTTCGACCTTGCCGCGCCGCTCGACATAGACCTGTTTCGGTCCATTGACCATGATGTCGTTGATGGTCTCGTCGGCAATTAGCGGCTCGAGGGGCCCGAGCCCCAGCATGTCGGCGATCAGCGAGTCGACGAGCTCTCGCTGCTCGATGAAGTTCAGTTGGATCTTGGTTTCGGCGAGCAGCTCCTTGACCCAGCCGGTGAGCTGCGCCTCGAAGGCGGCGCGCGGCATCTCTGCGGCCGCCGCGACATCCATGTGTTCCAGCACGAGAGGCTGGATCTGCGCTTTTGCCGCTTCTACCGCGGCTTTTCGGCCAGGCATTTGGCGCCCGCCCGCAGCGTTATCTGTCAGAGACGCCTGCGGAGCAATGATCAGCGACTGAATGATGTCGGTGATAAGATCGCGTCGCGCGAGCGGGTTCGACTCGATCGCGTGCCGGACGAAATACGCCTGAACCGCGCCGCTGACGAGTTTGGCCAGGTCGCTGCGGCTCAACAGCGCGCGTCGTTCCGGGCGGATCTCGGCGGTGAGGCGCGCAATCAGCTCCTCCCGCGCGACGACAAGCCGTTCCTCGATACCTCCCGACCCATCCGGCCGCGGCGAGGACGGAAGCGACTGCGCGGCTGCATTGGGCGTCGACGCTCCGGCGTCCAACGTGAGCGCGGGCGCAGGCGCGGCGGCGCCATTCGAACCATTCGGCTGTTCCGGAGGCGGCGCTGTGCTGTCAGGCGGAGCTTCGGGGTTGATTCGTGTCCGCCGCTGGGACACCCCCGCGATCCGCGCGTCGAGGCTTTCCTCCGCGCCGGGACGTTTGAAGAGAGTTACCATTTACCAAATTCCAAAAAGCTTGCGCCTTTTGCTCTTTTCGGCCGGGCTGGCCGCGATGA
>DATARB010000104.1:0-44699 GCA_036264375.1 Pseudolabrys sp. | reverse complement strand
GGGCCGCTCGTCAAAAACAAAAAACCCCGGAGCATCCGGGGCTTTGAATGGTGGGCGGTATAGGGATTGAACCTATGACCCCACCCGTGTGAAGGGTGTGCTCTCCCGCTGAGCTAACCGCCCGGGCCATTTCGAGTGGGGGATATAATGAGGGGCCGCCAAGAGTGTCAAGCGAAGCGGGCCGCAGCCTAAAAAGCGGCCTGTCCCTGAGTGCCCGGGACAGGATTCTTGGCGCTGAAGTTTAGTTCCGCGTCTGCGGCTCGTCGTTCGACACGCGCGAAGCATGGGTCTGCAGCGCGCGGATGCGGTCGGCGAGGTTGCCGTTGGACGGCTGCTCGGCGGCGATCTCGGCCCCGCCATGCATCGCGACCGCGGCAGTCCCGGCATGGTCGCGCGCGGTCTCGGCGGCGAGAATGGCGTCGATTGTCGAGTTCGGGCCTTCCAGCGCCGAGGCGAGACGCGCCACTTCGGCCGCAACATCGTTGATGCGCTCGCGCAGCAGGGCATTCTCGACCCGCTCGGAAGCCCAGGCTTCCTCGGCCTCGCGCTTCATGCCGGCAAGATCGCGCGCCAGCCGGTCACGCTCGTCCTTGATCCGCTCGAGTTCGGCGGTGAGCTGCGCGTTTTCGCCCTTGAGCTTCTGGCTCAGTGAATTGGCGCGGCCATCGAGCTCGATGATGGCCGCGCGCAGATCGGCCTCGGTCTTGCGCGCGGTGTCCATCTCGCCGCGAAGCTGTTTGAGCTCGAAGTCGCTTTCGGTGAGCAAACGCGACTGCTCGGTAAGGCGGGTTTCGAGGTCATGCGCGCGGCGGCCGAGCATTTCCGCTTCGGTCGTCTGCGCCACGAGCGCGTGTTCGAGCTCGGCGACACGGCGGCCGAGGTTTTCGACCTTGCCGCGCTCTTCCGAAAGCTCCTGCGTCGCCGCCTTGAGTTCGACGCGCTCGGCGTCGCGGCGGTCTTCCACCGTCTTGAGCTCGTTGCCGGCGGCGGTGAGCCTATCCTTGAGCGCCTCGATTTGCGTCTTGAGCGCGACGATTTCGACTTTCTGCGCCTCGGCGACGCTCGACCGCTCGTCGAAGTCGCCGACGAACTTGGCCAGTTCGGATTCTTTGTCCGAGAGCGCGCGCTGGGCTTCGAGCATGGCGCTGGTCTTGACGGCGAATTCTTCTTCGGTGGCGCGCAACTGATCGCGCAGCGCCTTGTCGCGCGCCTCGAGCGCGAAAATGGTGGCGGTCTTCTCACCCAGCTCGATCTTGAGCCGGTTGATGGCGTCGCCCTTTTTGCCGAGTTCGGCAAGCTGACTGGTGCTTCTCGTCTTGAGCGTCTCGACGCTCATTTCAAGGCGCCGGGTGGACATCGCGAATTCAGCGCGGAGCTGGTCCTTGTCGGCCTGGATCTCCGCCATCGACAACGGCGTGGCGGCTTCGAGCCGGCGCATGGTCAGCCGCACGGCGCGGCCATGGACGAGCGGAACGATGACGAGCCCGATGAGGGCTGCGACCAGGAACCCGATCCCGAAATACATGATCGGTTCAATCATGAAACGACGCCTCCAAATGACCCAAACCCGTTCAATGCCAGGTAACCATCGCATGGGTCTCAGGCACTAGCCAGTACAACCCTGGATTAACCTAAACCCGGTGCCGCGTCGCGCTTGCTGAGTCATTCGGGGGCGCTCGTCGCAGCCTGAAGGGCAAAGACGAGCGCGCCCGGAATCCATAATCCTCAACGTTGAGGACTATGGATTCCGGGCCCGCTAGCTTTGGTCTCGGAATGATGGCGTTAGTGGACGGTCAGAACGGGTTCCAAGTCGCCTGCGGCGTGAACTTGAGATAGCCGACATTGGCGCCGAGGCGCAGGCCGACGCCCGAGCGGATCGGGACCACAACGATGTTGTTGGAGGTCAGCGCGGTCATGCCGAAGCCGCCGATGAAGTAGGCCGAACCGTCGATGCCGCCGAAGCGCTGGTAGATCGCCTCGGTGGCCGGCAGGTTGTAGATCAGCATCATCGTGCGGGAGCCTTCGCCACCGGTGTCAAAGCCGACCGACGGTCCTTCCCAGAACACGCGGCGGTCGCCGGCATTGCGGGTGTAGAGTTTGCCGTCGCCGTAGCGCAGGCCGACGAAGAAGGCGCCGCCGCCTTCCTGGCCGAGAACGTAGCCGTTCGGTTCGCCCCACTGGCTCACCGCCTTCTGCACGACCTCCGCCAAGCCCCGCGACACGGTGCCGAAGAAGCGATGGCCTTCGCGGACGATCTCCTCGGGCCTGAACGTGTCCTGGCTGTGCCTCGCAGGCGGGGGGCCCATCGGTGCGGGCTCGGCGGCCGGCGGCGGCCCACCAGGCGGCGGGCCGGGCGGCGGCTGGTACTGGGCTTCGGCTAGTCCGGCGCCAAAAGTGGTCAAGCACAGCGTCACGGCCGCAAGGCGCAGGATCGCGCGCATCGAATGCTCCATTGTGTGATGAGGCCCCCGCTTAACCGGATACTCACATCGGCGGTTTTACGGTTCGCGCCGACGCTGGGTCCCCGAATCACTCAAATGTCCGCAATAACTATGACTTCACCACGGCAGCAGCGAAAGGCGTGCGATCGGGCGGCCACAGTCTTCCTCGCCATGGCCTTGGCCTGTGCGACTTTTGCACAACGGCCGTCGCGTGCCGCCCCTGTCGTTGTGAATCCGGCGACCGGGCTCGCCATCAGTGGCGTTGATCCGGTGGCCTATTTCACCGACGGCAAGCCGGTGTTCGGCCGGCCCGATGTCGAACTGACCTATGACGGGACGGTCTGGCGCTTCGAGAACGAAGGCAACCGCGCAGCCTTCAAGGCCGATCCGGACGTCTACATGCCGCGCTTCGGCGGCTACGACCCCGTGGCGATCGCGCAGGGCAAATGGGTGGCCGGATATCCACTGTTCTGGGCGGTGGTCGGCGAGCGGCTCTATCTGTTTTACGATGAGGTGGCGCGTGCCGCCTTCCTCGCCGATGCCGGCCGCATCATCGAGACCGCGACGCGCAAATGGCCCGCGGTCGCACGCACCATGGGGCAATGAGCGCTAGGGTTTGCCCGATGCCCTCGCCGGGTCTCCCCAGGCGACGAAGCCGGGCACGAGAAACTTCGTTTCCGCGCAGCCGAAATGCAATTGTCCGCCCGATGGATCGGTCACAATCCCCCCGGCCGCGGCGAGGATCGCGCAGCCCGCGGCGATGTCCCATTCATGGGTTGGCGACAGGCGCGGATAGATGTCGGCCTCGCCTTGCGCGAGATGGCAGAATTTCACCGAAGAACCGCACAGATAGCGCTTGCTCAGCGCCATGCGTGAGATGAAGTCCTCGGTTATTTCATCAAGGTGCGTGCGCGAGGTGGCGACGGCGAGCCGCGCCGGCGCGGGCCGGGTCCGGATGAACGTGCGATCATAGGCGCGTTCCGGACCCTCGCCCCATTTCAGGCACAAGCGCTCGGCGCCGTGGCCGATCACGCCGCGCCAGAGCAGGCCCTGCGCCGGCGCCGAAATAATGCCGGCAATGGGCACGCCGCCGGTAACGACGCCCACATTGACGGTGAATTCGTCGCGGCCGGCGAGGAACTCCTTGGTGCCGTCGAGAGGATCGACGATCACGCAGCTCGCGCTGATATGCTGCGGTGCACGCGCCACGCTCTCTTCAGCGATCACCGGAACTCCGGGCAACAGGCGCGCGAGGCCTTCGAGGATCACCGCTTCGGACGCCTCGTCGGCCGCGGTGACTGGACTCAAGTCGTTCTTGATGCGCCGGTCGACCTTGGAAAAGGGAGTCGCCAGCGTCACCGCCGAGGCGCGCGAGACGATCTCGGTGAGGCCGTCGAGCAATTCCTTCGCCCGCTCGGGCGTGATGCCCTCATTCGTCGTCCAGGCGGCCTGCTGCGTCTCGTCCATTGCGTCCCCTGCCGGTCCTTGGCGCTCGCGCGGGTGCGGTGTATCACGCCGAAACGCCGTTACAACACGCGATTCGCCGGCTGGATGGCAGCCTGCACGCAAATGCGGAGACCAGTCCATGTCCGGTGCTTCCATCGATGCGCTCGATCTTGCCGCCCTGCTGTGCTCGCGCGTGTGCCATGACCTGATCAGCCCGGTAGGTGCCATCGTCAACGGCCTCGAAGTGCTCGAGGAGGCGAAGGACGAGGAGACCAAGACCTTCGCACTGGACCTGATCAAGAAGAGCTCCAGCACGGCCTCGGCGAAGCTTCAGTTCTGCCGCATCGCCTTCGGCGCCGCTGGCTCCGCCGGCGCGCAGATCGACGTCGGCGACGCCGAGAAGACCGCGCGCGGCTTCCTCGAGGACGGCAAGACCAAGATCACCTGGAATCTCCCGCGCCTGCTCTTGCCGAAGAACCGGGTGAAACTGCTGCTCAATATGCTGCTGATCGCCGGCCAGGCGATTCCGCGCGGCGGCATGCTCACGGTGGATCCCGTCGGCGAGGGCGAGAGCATGGGCTTCAAGGTGAGCGCCACCGGCACCAATGCGAAGATTCCGCCGAGCGCGCCGCTTTTGGCCGGTGAGGCAGGCGAGGGCCTCGACGCGCACCGCATCCAGCCGTTCTACGCGCACTTGCTGGCACAGGCCTGCGGGCTGACAGCTGGAGTCGCGCTGGAGGGCGATGTGGTGGTGGTCACCGCGAGCCCCTGAGCGATTTCCCTTAACGAGCGGTTAAACCGGCGCAATCTCACGCTGTTCTGCAACTAAAATTAAACCCTTCCCCGACACACTGGCCCCGCTCCCGATGGAGAGCGGCAGACAGGCCGTGCGTGTCGTTGAAGGCGTTTTTTCATGGACGATCTGCTGCGGGAATTCGTGACCGAGACGAACGAGAGTCTCGACGTCGTTGACGTCGAGCTCGTGCGTTTCGAGCAGGATCCCAACAACGCGCAGATTCTGGCCAACGTCTTCCGCCTCGTCCATACCATCAAAGGGACCTGCGGCTTTCTCGCTTTGCCGCGCCTGGAGGCGCTGGCGCACGCCGCCGAGACTCTGATGGGCAAGTTTCGCGACGGCGCGCCGGCGACCAGCGAAGCCGTAACGCTCGTCCTCGCCACCATCGATCGCATCAAACATATCCTGGAGTCGCTCGAGCGCGAACAGCGTGAGCCGGATGGCACCGACGACGACCTGATCGCCAAATTGCAGGCCATGGTCGAGCGTCTGATTTCTCCGCAGGCAGCGGCCGACCCGCAACTCGCCGTCGGCACCCTGACGCCGCAGATTCTTGAACGCCCTCTCCGACCCGGCGAAGATTCGCTCGACGATCTTGAGCGTGCCTTCCGCGCGACCGAGGTCGATCCGCCCGCCAGGCGCCCCAAACCGGTGCCGGCGGAAGCCGTGGTCAAGGACGATGACCTCGGCACGGTTAAGAACGGCAAGCTGTCGATCCGCGTCACCGTCGATACGCTCGAACATCTGATGACAATGGTGTCCGAGCTGGTGCTCACGCGCAACCAACTCTTGGAGATCGTACGCCGGCACGAAGACTCGGAATTCAAGACGCCGCTCCAGCGTTTGTCGAACGTCACCGCCGAGCTGCAGGAAGGCGTCATGAAGACGCGCATGCAGCCGATCGGCAATGCCTGGCAGAAGCTGCCGCGCATCGTGCGCGATCTCGCCGGCGAGTTGGGCAAGCAGATCGATCTTGAGATGCAGGGCGCCGACACCGAGCTCGATCGCCAGGTGCTCGACCTGATCAAGGATCCGCTCACCCACATGGTGCGCAACTCCGCCGATCATGGCCTGGAGAGCCCGGAGGAACGGCGTGCGCTCGGCAAGCCCGTGCACGGCCGCATCCGCTTGTCCGCCTATCACCAGGGCGGCTTCATCATCATCCAGATCGCGGACGACGGGCGCGGCCTCGACACCGACCGCATCAAGGCCAAGGCCATCGCGCAGGGGCTCATTTCCGAGATCGACGCGGAGAAACTGAATGAAGCGCAGATCCACAAGTTCATCTTCGCGCCGGGCTTCTCCACCGCCGCCACGATCACCAGCATCTCTGGCCGCGGCGTGGGAATGGACGTGGTGCGCAACAATATCGATCAGATCGGCGGCACCATCGACGTGAAGTCGGTGGCCGGTGTCGGCCTGAGCTTCACCATCAAGATCCCGCTGACACTCGCCATCGTCGCGGCCTTGATCGTCGAAGCCGGTGGCGACCGTTTCGCCATTCCGCAGCTCTCCGTAGTCGAACTGGTGCGCGCCCGCGGCGGCAGCGAGCACAGAATCGAGCGCATCAAGGACACGCCCGTGCTGCGCTTGCGCAACAAGCTGTTGCCGCTAGCGCGCTTGAGCCGCCTGCTCGGCACCGACACGCGCAAGAGCGAGGTCGAGAACGGCTACATCGTCGTGACGCAGGTCGGAACGCAGACCTTCGGCATCGTCGTCGACGCCGTGTTTCACACCGAAGAGATCGTGGTGAAGCCGATGTCGAGCAAGCTGCGCCACATCGCCATGTATTCCGGCAATACGATCCTCGGTGACGGCTCGGTGATCATGATCATCGATCCGAACGGCGTCGCGCAGGCGCTCGGCAGCACGGTCACCTCGCAGATGGCCGAGGCCGAGAGCGCACAGGTCAAGCATGCGGGTACGGAGCAGACGACTTCGCTGCTCGTGTTTCGGGCCGGTTCGCCGCAGCCGAAGGCGGTGCCGCTGTCTCTGGTCACGCGGCTGGAGGAAATCGACGCGCGCACCATCGAACTCTCGAACGGCCGCCATATGGTGCAGTACCGCGGCCATCTGATGCCACTCGTCAGCATGGACGAACATGTCCGCGTGAAAGGCGAGGGCGCCCAGCCGCTACTGGTGTTCTCCGATGGCGCCCGCTCGATGGCGCTGATCGTCGACGAGATCGTCGACATCGTCGAGGACACTCTCGACATACAGGTCGCCAGCGACAACCCCGGCGTCATCGGCTCGGCCATCGTCAAGAACCAGGCCACGGAGATTATCGACGTCGGCCACTTCCTGCCGCTCGCCTTCGAGGACTGGTTCCGCCGCAAGGAATTGCCGGCGCGCGCCGCGCGCCACACCGTGCTGCTGGTCGATGACTCGCCTTTCTTCCGCAACATGCTCGCGCCCGTGCTGCAGGCCGCCGGCTACGAGGTGACGGCAGCCGCCTCCGCTCACGAAGCGCTGGCGATGATCACCGACGGCCGCCGCTTCGACGTGGCCATCACCGACATCGAGATGCCGGAGATGGACGGCTTCGCCTTCGCCGAAAGCCTGCGACTCGATCCGCGGACCGCGGACCTGCCGGTGATCGGGCTGTCTTCGGTCGTATCGGCCGACGCGCTCGAGCGCGGCCGCCAGGTCGGCCTGCACGATTACGTCGCCAAGTTCGACCGGCAGGGCTTGATCGCGGCGCTCAAGGAACAGACCGACGTCAGTCGGGCGGCATGATGGACCAGCCATGAGCGACACCGCCCGCAGCACCAGCGAATACGTCACAGCAATGATCGGCGAGCAGCTCTTCGGCCTGCCGATCCAGGGCGTGCAGGACGTGTTCCTGCCGGAGCGGATCACGCGCGTGCCGCTGTCGCCACCGGAGATCGCCGGCGTGCTCAATCTGCGTGGCCGCATCGTGACGCTGATCGACATGCGCCGGCGGCTGGGGCTGGAGGATCGCGCTGCAGATGCGACGTGCATGGCGGTCGGAGTCGAGGCGCGCGGCGAGTCGTATGGGCTGCTCATCGACAGCGTCGGCGAGGTGCTCAAGCTCGACGACGACACGCGCCAGCCCAACCCGATCAATCTCGACCCGCGGCTGGCGCGGGTGTCGGCCGGCATCCACCGGCTGGACGGACAGCTTCTGATGATCGTCGATGTCGAGCGCGTGCTCGACCTCGGCACGAGCGCGGCCGCGGCGTAAGGGGCGCGGCAAACGGAAATGTTCTGGCGGCGTGCCGCTGTTGAAAGGACTGTGCGATGAAAACCTGTTTGATTGTCGACGACTCCAGCGTCATCCGCAAAGTGGCACGGCGCATCCTCGAAGCGCTCGAATTCCAGATCGTCGAAGCCGAGGACGGCGAGCAGGCGCTCGACGCCTGCCGGCGCCAGCTTCCCGAGGCGATCCTGCTCGACTGGAACATGCCGAAGATGGACGGCTATGAATTCCTCCGCTCGCTGCGCAGGCTGCCCGGCGGCGACTCGCCGAAAGTCGTGTTCTGCACGACGGAGAACGATGTCGCGCACATCGCGCGGGCGCTGCATGCGGGCGCCAACGAGTACATCATGAAGCCCTTCGACAAGGAGATCGTCGAAGCCAAGTTTCAGGAGGTGGGGCTCATCTGACCGGCGCCGTCCCCCTTTAACAACCAGAGCGCCACAATGAGCCTTGCCCTCGCACCCGCTGCGTCCACCGGCCCCGGACGCCGCATCCGCGTCATGGTCGTGGACGACGCCGTCGTCGTGCGCGGCTTCTTCGCGCGCTGGGTGGAGGCCGAGCCCGATTTCGAACTGGTCGCCTCGCTGCGCACCGGTCGCGACGCCGTGAGCCAGCTCGAGCGCACCGACCCGGACGTGGTCGTGCTCGACGTCGAGATGCCGGAGCTCGACGGCATCGCCGCGCTGCCGCTGCTCCTGGAGAAGAAGCGCGATCTCATCGTGATCATGGCGTCGACCGTGACGCGCCGCAACGCCGAGATCAGCCTGCGCGCGCTCTCGCTCGGCGCCGCCGACTACATCCCCAAGCCTTCGACCGATCGCGAGGTTACGGCCTCCGCGACCTTCCGCGGCGAACTGGTCGAGAAGATCCGCGCGCTCGGCCAGCGCGCCAAGCGCTTCCGCAATGTGCCGCCGCGCGAGAAGCCCGCGCTCACGGCGCGGACGCCGGTGCAGCCCCATCCGCTTCACCACCACGCCGAGCAAGCGCCGATCACGCTGCGTCCGATGCCGCTGACGCAACCGCGTGTGTTGCTGATCGGCTCCTCCACCGGCGGGCCGCAGGCGCTCAACACGCTGATCGCGCAGATCGGCAGCGTGATCGAGCGCGTGCCGGTGCTGGTGACGCAGCACATGCCGCCGACCTTCACCGCGATCCTCGCCGAGCATCTCGCCCGCGTCGGCAAATGCACGGTGCATGAGGGCCGCCACGGCGAAGAAATTCACGCCGGCACCGTCTATCTCGCGCCCGGCGGCAAGCACATGACCGTCGCCCGCCAAGAGAGTAAACCCGGCAAAGACGGCGCGATGATCGCCATCGACGACGGGCCGCTGATCAATTTCTGCAAGCCGTCGGTCGATCCGATGTTGTCCACCGCCGCGGCGGTGTGGGGACCCAAGGCGCTCGTGCTGATGCTCACCGGCATGGGCCATGACGGCCTCGCCGGCGCCAGGACGATCGTCGCCGCCGGCGGCCACGTGCTCGCGCAGGACGAGGCGACCAGCGTCGTCTGGGGCATGCCCGGCCAGGTCGCGCATGCCGGCCTGTGCTCCGCCGTGCTGCCGCTGCCCGAGATTGGCGGCAAGCTCACGCGCATGTTCGCGGGAGAGCGCCCGTGACGCCGCTCGACTTCGACTATCTGCGCAAGCTGCTCAAGGACCGCTCCGGCCTCGTGCTCTCGGCCGAGAAGCAGTATCTCGCCGAAAGCCGCCTGCTCCCCGTCGCGCGCCGCCACGGCATGACCACGCTCACCGAACTCATCGCGCGGCTGCGCGGCCCGTCGGTCGCGCTCACCGCCGAGGTGGTCGAAGCCATGACCACCAACGAGACCTTCTTCTTCCGCGACAAAATCCCGTTCGAACATGTGCGCGACACCATCGTGCCGGCGCTCGCCGCGGCCCGCGCGCGCGAGAAGCGCATCCGCATCTGGTGCACCGCCGCCTCGACCGGCCAGGAGCCTTACTCGATCGCCATGGCGCTGAAGAACCTCGGCGCCATGCTCGACGGCTTCCGCATCGACATCCTCGCCACGGACCTCTCGATCGACGTGCTCGCGCGCGCCAGGACCGGCATCTACAGCCAGTTCGAAGTGCAGCGCGGGCTGCCGATCCAGTTCCTGGTGAAGTTCTTCGCCAAGGTGGGCGACAACTGGCAGGTCGCGCGGGACATCCGCGACATGGTGCAATTCCGCCCGCTCAATCTGCTCAACGATTTCTCGCCGCTTGGTTCGTTCGATCTGGTGTTCTGCCGCAACGTGCTGATCTATTTCGATCAGCCGGCGAAGACCGCGGTGCTCAACCGCCTGGCGCGCCAGATGCCCGACGATTCCTATCTCGTGCTCGGCGCTGCCGAGACCGTGGTCGGCCTGACCGACGCGTTCAAGCCGATGACCGAGAAGCGCGGCCTCTACGGGCCGAACCTTGCGCTGCGCGAGGCGGCGCGCTTCGGCACGGCCGTCACGCTCGCGGCGCCGGTCATGCGCTTCGCCGGCGCGAAGGGGTAGCGCGGCTTTCGCGTATGTGTTCCGATTTGGGTGTCAAACAGCGCGATCTCTCGATCGTCATTCCGGGGCGCGGGCTTAGCCCGCGAGCCCGGAATCCATAATCCCCAACGCTGCAGAGTATGGATTCCGGGCCCGCTCGCTTCGCTCGCGTCCCGGAATGACGAGAGAAAGCCAGCGCTGCGCGCGGCGGGCTCGCCCGCTTCGCGCAAGGCAAGCATCTTCGCCCGTATTCTTTGCGGCCCCGGGTCGGCCGTAGCCTCTTTCCCTCCCATTCACATACGAGAGGGGATGGCGCGCCGAGAAAGCGCGTCATAGTTCAAGTAGCGCATCTTCCTTTTGGGAAGATGCGGCGCCTTTCGGCGCGCCATCGCGGCGTTTTGTCGATGACGGGCCGCGCTTTTAGCAACCACGCAACGGAGGCGTGGCCCGCTATCAGCCAGCTCCTGGGGGGGTCTTAGACTAAAAAGCCCCGCCATTTGCGGCGGGGCAAGTTGGGAGGTTGAGCCCTTCCGGGCTCGGTTCAGGACGCACGCACGCAACAAGCGGGGAAAGGTTACGAACGCCGTGGGCGTTGCGGACGCACGCAAGTGGAAGCGCACCCGCCGTTCATCCTTCGAGGCTCGCGCGCTATGCGCGCTCGCACCTCAGGATGATGACGGAAGAACGTTATGTGCCGGGATGCACGCCAAAAACGGTGCGCGTCTTGGAAGAACAAATGACTTACAAAAACAAAACGGGGCGCCGTGGCGCCCCGTGCGTCGGTCCGCGTTAAGCGGGGATCCGTTCGTCGTGCTCGGTCGGCTCGCGCAGCACGTACCCGCGGCCCCACACCGTCTCGATGTAGTTCTTGCCGGCGGAGGCGTTGGCCAGCTTCTTGCGCAGCTTGCAGATGAACACGTCGATGATCTTGAGCTCCGGCTCGTCCATGCCGCCGTAGAGATGGTTGAGGAACATCTCCTTGGTGAGCGTCGTCCCTTTGCGCAGGGAGAGCAGCTCGAGCATCTGGTATTCCTTGCCGGTCAGGTGCACGCGCTGGCCGGTGACCTCCACCGTCTTGGTGTCGAGGTTGACCACCAGGTCGCCGGTGTTGATGACCGACTGGGCATGACCCTTGGAGCGGCGGACGATCGCGTGGATGCGTGCGATCAGCTCGTCCTTGTGGAAGGGCTTGGTCATGTAGTCGTCGGCGCCGAAGCCGAGACCCTTCACCTTGTCCTCGATGCCGGCGAGGCCGGAGAGGATGAGGATCGGCGTCTTCACCTTGGACACCCGCAGAGAGCGGAGAACCTCGAACCCGGACATGTCGGGGAGGTTCAGGTCCAAAAGGATGATGTCGTAGTCGTAGAGCTTGCCGAGGTCGACACCCTCTTCGCCGAGGTCCGTCGTATAGACGTTGAAGCTCTCGGATTTGAGCATCAGCTCGATGGACTGGGCGGTCGCGCTGTCGTCTTCAATGAGTAGAACGCGCATTTAAGTCCCCTTCTCGCCGCAACCGGGCCTTTGGGTCTGCGCCGCATTGGCGGCGAGTTTGAAAAACGCTGTGGGACAAACTGATTCGACACTATCCGCGCATGGTTAACAAAACCTGATTCTCACTGGCAAGCGCGCCGTAGGCAGGCCTCGGCGAATCGGCGTAAGATGTTGCCAGTCAGTGGTTTTTTCGCCACGCGCCTGGTTCGTGCTCCAGTTGCAGAGTTGAGTTCCAGCCAACTCTTGAAGGATTCGCCCATCCCGTCCTGGCCGGGCGACTCGTGTGCCTAATCCCCTGGACGATGACCCAATGATTAACGACGCGGGTAAACAACGGGTTAAAGACACGCGTTGGGCAGTAAGCCTAAGGGCGAGTTTACGGCAAAGTGTGGCGGAAGTGTCAAAAACAGGCGGGCGGTACGCCGGTGCCGTGCGCGCGGCACCGCCTCTCCCCTGTGGGGAGAGGTCGGCGCACGGAGTGCGCCGGGTGAGAAGGAGCCGCACTCTATTGAGAGTCACTGTCCCCCTCACCCTAACCCTCTCCCCAATGGGGAGAGGGAACAGGCCTGCGCTCGTGGACGCGCTGCAACCGAGAGGCTTCCACTCGTGAAAGCCCTGGCCGAACAGATCAGCGATATCGACGGCGTCGAGATCTACGGCCGCGTCGTCGGCGTGCGCGGGCTGATGCTGGAGATCGCGGGGCCGATCCACGCCATGTCGGTCGGTGCACGACTGAATGTCGGCACCGGCATGGGGCGGGGCATCCCTTGCGAGGTGGTCGGCTTCGACGGCAGCCACGCGCTGGCCATGCCCTTCGCGGCGCTCGACGGTGTGCGGCGCGGCGACCGTGCGGTGGTCTCGACCGCCGCCGGCGCGATCCGGCCCTCGGAAGGCTGGCTCGGCCGCGTCGTCAACGCCATGGGCGATCCGATCGACGGCCTGGGCCCGCTTCCGGCCGGGCCGGCGCCTTATTCCTTCCGCGCCTCGCCGCCGCCGGCGCACAAGCGCCAGCGCGTCGGCGAACCGCTCGATCTCGGCGTGCGCGCGCTCAATACCTTCCTCACCTGCTGCCGCGGCCAGCGCATGGGCATCTTCGCCGGCTCCGGCGTCGGCAAGTCGGTGCTGCTGTCGATGATGGCGCGCAACGTCGAAGCCGACGTCTCGGTCATTGGCCTGGTCGGCGAGCGCGGCCGCGAGGTGCAGGAGTTCATCCAGGACGATCTCGGCGCCGAAGGCCTGGCCCGCTCGGTGGTGGTGGTCTCGACCTCGGACGAGCCGGCGCTGATGCGGCGGCAGGCGGCGTATTTGACGCTCGCCATCGGCGAGTTCTTCCGCGACATGCACAGGGACGTGCTGGTGCTGATGGACTCGGTCACCCGTTTCGCCATGGCGCAGCGCGAGATCGGCCTTTCCGCCGGCGAGCCGCCGACCGCCAAAGGCTACACGCCGACGGTGTTCACCGAATTGCCGCGCCTTTTGGAGCGCGCGGGGCCGGGCACGGAGCAGGGCACCATCACCGGCATCTTCACGGTGCTGGTCGATGGCGACGACCATAATGAGCCGGTGGCCGACGCGGTGCGCGGCATCCTCGACGGCCACATTGTCATGGAGCGCGCCATCGCCGAGCGCGGGCGCTACCCGGCCATTAACATCTTGAAGTCAATCTCGCGCACCATGCCGCGCGCGGCCGACCCGGCCTTCCTGCCGGCCGTCAACCGGGCCAAGCAGGTGATGGCGACGTACGCGGATATGGAGGAGCTGATCCGCCTGGGCGCCTACCGGCCCGGATCGAGCGCCGACGTCGACGAGGCGATCGGCTTCCACAAGCCGCTGGAGCGCTTTCTCGGCCAGAAAAAGGATGAATCGACCAGTCTGCTGGACGGTTATCAACGGCTTCAGCGCATCCTGGCCGGCGTGGAAACCGAAAACTAACGTTATTGCTCCAGATTAACCCCTGCTGAACGTCCGGGCCGTCTGCGCCAGGCCGGCCATACGGCCTTGCGCACACGGGAATTCGGGGCTTCGGGGGAGTATCAAGTCGATGAAGTCACGCGAAACCCTTATCCGCCTGAAGAAGTTCCAGGTCGACGAGAAACGGCGCAAGGTTGCGCAGATCGAAACCATGATCGCGGAGTTCGACCGCATCGCGGCTGAGCTCGATCGTGAAATCAAGGTCGAGCAGGACCGCGCCGGTATCCACGACCCCGGCCATTTCGCCTATCCCACCTATGCCAAGGCGGCGATGACGCGGAAGGAGAACCTGAAGCGTTCCACCGACGAGCTGCGCGTGCAGCTCGACGACGCCAAGGCGACCCTCGGCGAGGCCTTCGAGGAATTGAAGAAAGTCGAGATGCTCGACGAGCGCGACCAGCAGCGCGAGAAGGCCGAGGCGAACGCGCGCGAGCAGGCTGAGCTCGACCGCATCGCGGCCATGCGCTTCAACGCCGGGCGCGCGCTCGCGTAATAAAGACTCCGTAGCATCGAGAGCGATACCGCGGCCTGGCTGCCGCGGCAGCGCGACGTCTTTTCCATAATCACCAGCCGCAAGGCCGCGTGAACGGGCCGCACGACGCAAAATTGGCCGGCTTGATCCCGATCAAGGCGCCCGCGCCCGGCAATCGCCATTTTTGTTATCTGTTTTTGTGAATCGTGTGACGCGCGTCACATCGGGGTCTCCCGTGATCGGATAGATCGATGGCGCGGCGTTTGCATGGCAAGAAGCGAGGCTCGCTTGCCGGGCACCGATCTTCAGGAGGGCGCGACAATGAGACAACACCGGAAAGCAAAAGCGATCGCCATGGCGCAGGACTCGCGCCTCCAATTCATCATCAATGCCGCCGGGGTTCTTACCGTGCTGTTGCTGGGGGCCATGGTGGAAGTCGCGGCTTTGCAGCATTTCGATCCCAGCTTCCAGCTCGACGCGGCGCAGCTCCAGGCCTCGCACCCTGCGATGCAGCACATCAGGTCCCGGTGAACTGCGGCTTGCGGCGGCCGTCGATGCTGGTGCACCGCGACTCTTCCTATGCGGACATGGCGGCCCTTGCCGCCGCGGTGATGCGCAAATGAGGCCTGTCTTCGTCACCCTCAGGTGCGAGCGACCGAAGGTCGCGAGCCTCGAAGGGTGACGGGACAAACAAAAACCGTGCACGTCATTTCTTGTCGGAAGGCTTGTCAGCCGGGGCGGACTTCGCCTTCAGCTCTTTCAGCTCTCCCTCAAGCTTTCCCATCGCCGCCTTCAGCGTGACGACGTCGGCCTTGGTCGCCGCAAGCTCGGCCTTTGCCGCGGCAACGTCGCGGTTGGCGGCGGCGAGCTTCTCGTTGGTGTCGCGTGTTTGCTTGACGAGCATCTGCTGCAACAGCTCGATATTGGTCTGCAGGCAGCCGGTGCGGCGGTCCATCTGCTTCTCGGCGGTGCAGAGCTCCATGCCGCGGATGTCCTGCGCGGACGCGGCGACGCATGTCAGCAGTACTGCGGCTGAGAATGCCGGCGCAACCTTAAGATAGAGTCGATTCATCGGTCCGCCCCCCGTCGACAAAAAGAAGATACTCAAAACGCCGACGCCAGATTCTTGGCTCCGGGCGCCTGCGAACTCTTCGCCATCTTGCTCTCGACGTCGGCGAAGAGGTTGGCGACCACGCCGGTGCGCCGCGCGACCGGATTGCGCTCGTAGCCCTGCGGCTGAAAGAAGTTCGCCGTCGGCACGCGCTCGCGCAGGTCTTGCGGCATGCTCACCATGTCGAAGCCGTTGCCGTCGCCGGTCAGGTTCATCAATTCGAGCTCGGCCGCGGTCAGCGGCGTCGTGTAGCCCTTCATGCGCGCGAACTGCACCGAGCTGGCGAGCTTCTGCACCTGGAGCAAGGGCCCGAGATCGATGTCGAGCACGGCGGCGTGGATGCCCCAGCCGCCGAGCGTGTTCTTGGCGAGCTTGTCGTGCTCGCGCCAGCGGTTCGGCACCGAGCGCGCATAGGCGATCATGCGCGTGAGCGCTTCCACCTTGCGGTCCATCACGTGCCTGGCCTCGCCGCGCAGGGGCACGGCCTTCATGCGCAGCGCGGCGAGATAGCGGTTGCCGAACTCGGCCAGCAGCGAAACCGTGTTGGTGCTGAGCAGCTGGTTGTAGCCGAGCGCCGGCGAGATCGCCGCCGCCCGCGTCGGCGACACGCCGGCCTGGGTGTTGTAGGCGCCGTTGCCGCCGGTCTCGAAGGCGTAGACGCCGACCACCTGGTCCTGGGTCAGGCCGGCGGCCGAGGCGGCACGGGCATAGGCGCGCTTGAAGTCCTGGTCGCTTTGTGGGAGGTCGGGGACGAAGCCGAACTGGTCGGCGGCGGCCTTGAGAAAATCGGCAAGCACCGGGATCGGCGGTTGCTCGCTCGGCGGCGGAGTGGGCGCCAGCGGATCGGCCGGCCGCGGCGGCCCCGTGTAGACGGGCGGCTGGGTGAGGATGTAATCGTCCGCCGTGATGGCGAGGCGCTGGCGCCGCTTCTCGTTGCGCAGGCTGCGCTTCGCGCTGACAGCATCCCAGTAGGCGGACGCGGCGCTCTCGTAAGCGCTGCGCGCCCGCTCATAGTGCGCGAGCTTGGTTTGGTAGGCGGACAGGGCCGCCGGGCTGAGCGGACTCTGCGCCGGAGCGGGTGGGGTGCAGAGCGCCAAAGCGGCGACGGTCAGACCGAACAGGATCGGGAAGCGAGGCGGGCGGAGCATGACCGCGCTCTTATCGGCGATTGGCCTGATTCGGCCACCCGCCGCCGGCGGCAGGGCCAGAAAGCGCGGAACCCAAGCCAAAAAATCCAAAGTCACAATGTCTTTCCCTCGCTGGCTGCCCAAGGCCTCGGCAACCGGCACCTCTTGGAAAAGAAAAACGCGCCGCAAATGCGGCGCGCCACAGGCGGGGGATTCAGATGGTGATCAATCGGCCGCGGCAGCCGGCCGCGGGTCGTTCAGCACTTTAGCGAATCTGGGGGCCATTGCCGTCGGTGAGAACCACCGGCCCGCCGGCCTTGATAACAGTCGGGTTCTGCGCCGTCATAATATCAGTACCGAGATTGAACTCGCGCGCGGAGATGCCGATCACGGCGATCAGCAGCGCGGCAGCGAGTCCGACCACCACAATCTTGAGGTGGGTGGTCCGGTCTGCGGTATACATCGACCAATTCATGGCAGCCTCCAAGGTCACGCCTCTTCGTCGGCTCGGCCTTGCGGAAGGTTCAATTCCCGCGGTTATCGTTTCTTCAGGACATAACGTAAGCGCGGTGCCACAGTTCCGCAGTCTACATCACGGAACGTTGAAAACGCTTGATCCATCGGGCTTAAAGCGATAGGCGCCGCGGCGGCGCGATAATCAGAAATGAGTACCCCGGGTGTAATTGCGCAGCCGGATCAAAGGCTCCGGCGGCGCAGCGAAATCGATTGACGAAGACCGTGAGCGGGGCTGTGGGCTCGCACCCGCGAGACAAGATCACGCGGCTTTCACTTTCCGCTTCTTCAGAGGGTAATGTTCGCTCTCGTAGAGCGACCGAATGTCCTGATGTCCGAGGCGGCGCTCGTCGATCTCGATGGTGGCGCCGAGCAGGAGCGGCTCCGGCAACTCTTCCATGGCGAAGCGGATGGCGTCGGCCGCGCGGTCGAAGCGGCGGTATTTGACCTTGCTTGCGATTTTACGATTGCGCGAGGGGAACAGCTCCGCCGGCGCGGTGTAATCGAATGTATCCACGATCAACTCCTAATATTGTCCGGTCAAACCCGAATGATTTGAAACGACAAGGTTTTATATGGGCCTTCCGGCCCGATTTTCCCAGGGTCAGGGGTGCGGGCGCTGCCCAAACGACGCGCAGGAGCGCGATATTCGCCTCGACCCACTTCACAACCTCCTGTAGCGTAAAAACCGCTGACGTTGGGCCGTCTTGGCTGGGAATTACGCAGGAGCTGCGTAGGGGGCGCGGGGGTACGACGGATGCTTCGTCCGGGCGACAACACCAGTTCCGGCTTGTTCCATTTCGTGATGATCAAGCCGACGCACTATGATGACGACGGCTATCCGATCCAATGGCTGCGCTCGGCCATCCCCTCGAACACGCTCGCCTGCCTCAACGCGCTCGCCGAAGACGCGCGCAAGCGCGAGGTCCTCGGCACCGGCGTCGAGATGCGCCTGCATACCTATGACGAGACCAACCGGCGTGTGCAGCCGGACAAGATCATTCGCCTGATCCGCCGCGAAGGCGGGCGCGTGCTGATCGGGCTGGTCGGCGTGCAATCGAATCAGTTCCCGCGCGCGGTCGACCTGGCGCGGCCGTTCCTTGAGGCCGGCTTCCCGGTGTGCATCGGCGGGTTCCATGTCTCGGGTTGCATCGCCATGCTGCCCGAGCTGCCGGCCGACATCAAAGCGGCGCAGGCCATGGGCATCTCGTTCTTCGCCGGTGAAGCCGAGGAGCGCCGGCTCGATGACGTGCTGCGCGACGCCTACAACGGCGCGCTCAAGCCGCTCTACAACCACATGAACAACCTGCCGGCGCTGGCTGGCGAGCCGCCGCCGTTCCTGCCGCGCAAGCATGTGAGCCGCACCTCCGGCTCGCTGTCGAGCATCGATCTCGGCCGCGGCTGTCCCTACCAGTGCTCGTTCTGCACCATCATCAACGTGCAGGGGCGCAAGAGCCGCATCCGCTCCGCCGACGATCTCGAGCACATCGTGCGCGAGAACTATGCCGAGGGCATCAAGCGCTTCTTCATCACCGACGACAACTTCGCCCGTAACAAGGACTGGGAGCCGCTGTTCGACCGCATGATAGCGATGCGGGAGACAGAGAAGATGAATATCGGCTTCACCATCCAGGTCGATACGCTCTGCCACAAGATCCCGGGATTCATCGAGAAGGCGGCGCGCGCGGGCGTGCGGCGTGTGTTCATCGGGCTGGAGAACATCAATCCCGACAACCTGATCGCCGCCAAGAAGCGGCAGAACAAGATCACCGAATACCGCGAGATGCTGCAGATGTGGCGCAACCACGGCGCCATCACGTACGCGGGCTACATCCTTGGCTTCCCCGCCGACACCAAGGCGTCGATCGTGCGCGATATCGAGATCATCAAGCGCGAACTGCCGATCGACATTCTGGAGTTCTTCTTCCTGACGCCGCTGCCGGGCTCGGAAGACCACAAGACGCTCTCGGCCAAGGGCGTGTGGATGGACCCGGACATGAACAAGTACGACTTGAACCACCGGGTCTCGCATCACGCGGGCGCGATGCCGGACGCGGAATGGGAAGAGGCCTATCACGCGGCCTGGCACGCCTTCTATACGCCCGAGCACATCAACACGATCCTGCGCCGCACCTGCGCCAGCAAGATCGGGCGTCCGGGCACGACGCTGTCGACGATCCTGTGGTTCTACCTGATGATCCTGTTCGAGGGCGTGCATCCGCTCGAAGGCGGGGCGCTGCGGCTGAAAGCGCGGCGCGACCGCCGGCACGGGATGCCGCTGGAAAATCCGCTCATGTTCTATGCGAAGTATTGGGGCGGCACCGCGATCAAGGTCTGGCAGTACGCGCGCGTCTATCTGCGCTGCAAGGCCATGCTGACGGCGGCGCTGAAGGCGCCCGACCGCTTTGCCTATTCTGATCTGGCGATCGCGCCGCCCAAGGCCGACGAGTTCGACGCGCTCGACCTCTATCACGCGACCTCCGGCGGCGAAGCGGCGCTCAAGCGCAAGTACCGCGACGACGCCATCCGCGCCACGGGGCACGCTCACGATGCGGTACCGGTGCCGGTGCAGGCGGCGGAGTAGCGTCCGCTTCATCGGCCTGCAATCCACCGAGAGTTTACGTCCGTAATTGCCGGCGGCGGCGCCGTTTACATTGCGATCGCGGCGGAATCGGCAGTAGCCTGCTGTCTGCAACCCGCCCGGTTAGTCCAAGTGAATTAAAAGGCCAGTGCATGCGCAATCCGGATGCGTCCGACGTCTTGAGCCTGATTACACCCGACGCGACAAAGCAAACCCTTCTGGACATGATCGACATCCGGAGTCCGACCGGCCACGAGGCCGAGATGGCCGAGTATATCGTTCAGCGGTTCAGGCGCGCCGGCATCGACGCGGAGGCGCAGCCCGTCGAGCAGGGTCGGCCGAACGCCATCGCGTATCTGCCGGGAAGCGGCAGCGGGATGAATCTTCTGTTCACCGGGCACATGGATACGTCCTACAGCGGCGACGAGGAGCACCTTGTCGGCGAGGGCTTCCGCCCAAAAGGCATTTATCGCGACGGCTGGGTGTGGGGTCTTGGCGCCAACAATATGAAGAGCGGCCTCGCCGGTCTGCTGGTCGCCATGGAGGCGATCGCCAAGGCAGGCGTGTCGCTGCCGGGCGATCTCACATTCGGCGGCGTTGTCGGTGAGATCGAGAAAGCGCCGGT
Source organism: Pseudolabrys sp. (assembly GCA_036264375.1). Taxonomy (GTDB): domain Bacteria; phylum Pseudomonadota; class Alphaproteobacteria; order Rhizobiales; family Xanthobacteraceae; genus Pseudolabrys. Next base: position 24,426 of record DATARB010000104.1, on the reverse strand, counting down.
CGAGGAGTTTCAGGGGCCCGATTATTCCGGCTACGGCGTGGGGACAAAGCACATGGTCGGGCACGGTGTGACCGCCGATTACGCCCTGCTCGCCGAGCCCACCGCGCTTCGTATCTGCACGGCGAACATGGGCTGCATCTGGGTGAAGATGACGCTTCATGGCAGTATTGCGCACTCGGCCCTCACGAACAAACCCGGGACCGTCAATGCCATCGATCTGGCGCGGTCGCTTTGTGACGATATCGAGCGATGGGCAAAGGACTTCCGGACAGCCAACACGAGCATGGGTGAACAGGCGAACGTCACGCTGGCCTGCATCAAGGCCGGCGCTCCGTGGCGTCTGTCGCGCAATCCGCACGAGTGCAGCGTCTATCTCGATATACGCACCATTCCCGGTCAGCACGCCGATGACGTGAAACGGCAACTTCGATCGGTGCTGAGAAGCTTCGCCGACCGGACGAAGACCAAGGAGCCGTCGTTGAGCTTCCTTGTCACCGATCCGCCCTTGCTGATCGACGAGGGATTGCCGGTCGTGGACGCCCTGCGCGGCGCGCAGGAGAAGATCATGGGGCAAGCCACCAAGACCTTCCTGCGAAGGCCGGGCTCCGACGCCGTTCATTTGAGCCGCTACGACGTGCCCTGCGTGCAATTCGGTCCCGGCGGGAGGCTACATCCCGACGCGAAGGGACGCTCGATGCACGAGGTCGGCGATCACGTGCTCCTTGATGATGTCGTGGCCGCCGCGCGCATCTATGCCGCGACGGCGCTTGATGTCTGTAATCGTCCGCCCGCGCGCCAGAATTAGATACTTTGCCTTTGCCTGCCATTGCCGGACCACTCCAACCAGATGACCGGAGCTAGCCCGAAATGAAGTCGCTTACTTCTTTGATATTCGCCGCCACCGTCGCTGTGGCGCTGCCTGCTCATGCGCAGGACTTTCCAACGCGTCCGGTGACGCTCGTGGTGTCGTTCGCGCCGGGAGGCCTCACCGATATCCCGGCGCGCATTCTCGCGCCCGAGTTGCAGCAACGGCTCGGCCAGTCCGTCATCGTCGAGAACAAAGCCGGTGCGTCAGGAATTACGGGTGGCTCGTACGTAGTGCGAGCCGAGCCGGACGGATACACCATGCTCGTCAGCGCGCTTTCGGAAGTGCAGAACTTCTATTATCTCAAGGTCCCTTACGACGCGCTCACGGACCTTGCGCCCGTCGGCAAGGTGGTTGACGGCCCGCCGCTGGTGCTGATCGTGAAAGCGAGCGCGCCGTACAAGTCAGTGTCCGACCTTGTCGGTTATGCCAAGGCCAATCCGGCGAAGGTGAACTTCTCGACGTCGGGCGCCGCGACCACGCCGGCGATCGCGGTGGACCAGCTCAATTCCATTGCCGGAACGAAATTCGTGCAAGTGCCTTACAAGGGCACGGGGCCGGCGGCCGCTGCTGTGGCGAGCGGCGACGTGGATGCGTCGTTCGTGTTTTACCCGAGCGCGAAGGGATTGATCGATGGCGGGCAGCTGCGGGCGCTTGCCGTCACGAGCGCAAAGCGCCTGACCATCTTGGCCGACACGCCGACCATGACCGAACTTGGTTTCAAAGGCTTCGTGCATATGGCCTTTGTCGGTCTCTCGGCGCCGAAAGGCACCCCGAAGACCGTCATCGCCAAGCTGAACAAAGCTTTGAACGAGTCCATTGGAACCACGGCGTTTCGCAATCGCGTGGAGCCACTCGGCATGACGGTCCCCGAGAAGCCGAACACGCCGGAAGCCTATGGTCAGTACATGGCCAACGAGGCCGCGCATCAGGCCGATCTGGCGAAGCTCTCCGGGAATGTGGCGAAGTAGGGGATAGGCGCCGATGGGGTGGGGGAGGCTTGAGGCGGCGTCTCAAACTCAACGGATTTTTGGCGGCCTTGGACCTTTCGGTTCCTCCAAAACAAGGGAACGACAATAAAAATTAATTCTTACGATATGGAACTTGCCTTGCGGCCACAGGTATAGCCCCTAAGGTCCGTTATTAGGTAGACCCCTTTTCTTCCAGGCGACGGAGCGAATTCTTGGTTTATCGTCAGACGTCGACGTGGCGCCGCCCCATTTGGCTCGCCGCAGGTGTAGTTGTTTTGCTAATCGCCGCTTTCATTACCTGGCGACATCTACCTACAGGCGAATCTGCAGGGTCTACCACAGCCGCGAATAGCAAGGCTCGCGGGCCGGCTCCGATTCCGGTCACCGTGCAGACCGTCCAGAAGTCCGACTTTCCGGTATATCTTGATGGGCTGGGTACAGTGCAGCCCTACGACACGGTCACCGTCCGCAGCCGGGTGGACGGCCAGGTGGTGAAGGTGGCGTTCCGCCAGGGGCAGATGGTCAATGAAGGCGATCTGCTCGTGCAGATCGATCCTCGGCCTTATCAAGCCGCGCTCGAACAGGCACAGGCGAAAAAGGCGCAGGACGAAGCCAATCTGAGCAATGCCCGGCTCGATCTCGCGCGGTATCAGACCCTTGCCGACCGGGATGCAGGTTCGCGCCAGCAACTCGATACGCAGCAAGCCAACGTCAATCAGCTGGTCGCGCAAATCAAAGGCGACCAGGCGACGATCGACAACGCGCAGACGCAGGTCGACTACACCACGATCAAGTCGCCGCTCAGCGGCAAGACCGGCTTCCGTCTGGTCGATCCGGGTAACATCGTGCACGCCGCCGACACCACCGGAATCGTCAGCATCGTGAGGCTGCAGCCGATCTCGGTCGTGTTCACGGCGCCGGAAGAGCAACTCCAGCAGATCAACAAGGCGCTCGCCACGGGCGATGTGCCGGTCGTGGCATTGTCGTCCGACGGCCTCAGGACCCTGGCGCAGGGCCATCTCGCGCTCGTCAACAACCAGATCGACCAGGCGAGCGGCACGATCCAGATGAAGGCGACGTTCGAAAACAGCGACAACGCGCTGTGGCCGGGCCTTTCGGTCGCGACGCGGCTCCTGGTGAACACGCTCAAGAAGGTCGTGGTCGTTCCCAACGACGCGATTCAGCACGGGCCGAACGGACTTTATGCTTTCGTCGTAGGTGACGGCAACAAAGTCGCGGTTCACAATATAAAAACTGGTGATGAGGGAGACACCGCAACCGTGGTCACGCAGGGCGTGGACGCGGGCGATCGCGTCGTTGTCGCTGGACAGTACCGCTTGACCCCGAACGCCGTCGTCGATCCGCGTGAAGCGAAAACCGTACCCCCGGCGCCGCAGCGAACCAATGCGCTGACGTCCGCCAAGAAGGCGACCAACGGTTCCGCGGTAGCGGCCGATCCGGACTCCAAGTCCGATAACAACTCGCAAAAAGCAGACTGACCATGGCCGGCGGCATCTCTGCACCCTTTATCCGGCTCCCGATCGCGACCTCGCTGCTGATGGTCGGCGTGCTTTTTGTGGGGCTTGTCGCCTATCCGCGATTGCCCGTCGCACCGCTGCCGCAGGTCGACTTTCCGACCATCCAGGTGTCGGCGAGCCTGCCCGGGGCCAGCCCGGAAACGATGGCCTCGGCCGTCGCCCAACCGCTGGAGACGCAGTTCGCGCAGATTCCCGGCGTCTCGCAGATGACGTCGACCAGCGTCGTGGGTTCGAGCGCGATCACCATCCAATTCGATCTCGACCGCAACATCGATGCCGCGGCGAACGACGTGCAGGCTGCGATCAACGCGGCCGGCGGCCAATTGCCGAAGAACCTCCCCAGCCCACCGACCTACCGTAAGGTCAATCCGGCCGACGCACCGATCCTCATGCTCGGCGCGACGTCCGACACTCTGCCGCTGACCGAGGTCGACGACAATGTCGAGACCAAGCTCGCGCAACAGATCAGTCAGATTTCCGGCGTTGCCCAGGTGCTGATCGGCGGCCAACAGAAGCCCGCGATTCGTGTTCAGCTCGACCCCGCCAAGCTTGTCGCCAAGGGTCTGTCGCTGGAGGACGTGCGCACGCCGCTCTCGGTGGCAACGGTGGACAATCCGAAAGGAACTGTCCGCGGCCAAACGCAATCCTTCACGATCTACACCAACGATCAGCTCACCAAGGCCAAGGACTGGAATAACGTCATCGTCGCCTACAAGAATGGCGCGCCCTTGCGCGTGCGCGACATCGGACAGGCGGTGGCAGGCCCGCAGGATACAACCCAAGCCGGCTGGGCCGATGGCCGGCGCGGCATCATACTCGTGATTTTCAAGCAGCCCGGCGCCAACGTCATCCAGACGGTAGATCAGATCAAGGCGGCGTTGCCCAGGCTGCGGGCCGCGATGCCGCCGGCGATCGACATCTTCACCGTCAGCGATCGAACTCAGACCATTCGCGCCGCGGTGTCCGACGTGCAATTCACGCTGCTGCTGACCATCGCGCTCGTCGTCATGGTGATCTTCATCTTCCTGCGCAGCGTGTGGGCGACCATCATTCCGAGCATAACCGTGCCGCTCGCGCTGCTCGGGGCCTGCGCGCTGATGTGGGGCTTCGGCTACAGTCTCGACAACCTCTCGCTGATGGCCTTGACGATCGCGGTCGGCTTCGTGGTCGACGACGCCATCGTGATGCTGGAAAATATCACCCGTTATGTCGAGGAGGGCGAAAATCCGTTCCAAGCCGCCTTGCGCGGTTCGAAGGAGATCGCCTTCACGATCGTATCGATCAGCGTTTCGCTGATCGCTGTTCTGATTCCGCTGCTGCTGATGGGCGGCATCATCGGCCGCCTGTTCCGCGAATTCGCGGTCACGCTGGCGATGACCATCATCGTCTCGGCCTTCGTGTCGCTGACCCTCACGCCGATGATGGCGTCACGCTTTCTCAAGCCGCATAGCGAGGAGCACCACGGACGATTTTACGCCTGGAGCGAACGCGCCTTCGACGCGCTGCTGCGTGCATACGAGCGCGGCCTCGATATCGTGCTGCGGTTCCGTTTCATCACACTCTGCGTGTTCTTCGCGACACTCGCCTTGTCCGTCTTCCTGTTCGTGGTGATCCCGAAAGGCTTCTTCCCGCAGCAGGATATCGGTCTGCTCACCGGCATCGCCGAAGCCTCTCAGGACGCCTCGCCGGAACAGATGATGCGGCACATGGAGGCGCTGGGCAATCTGGTCAAAAGCGATCCGGCAGTCGACCACTTCGCCATGTTCATGGGCGGAAACGGCAATCCGCCCAACACCGGACGCATGTTCATTGCGCTGAAGCCGCGCGACCAGCGGACCGCGAACGCGGATCAGGTGATCGCACGGCTGCGCGCCCAGTCGGACAAGATCGAGGGCGCACGCCTCTTCCTTCAATCCGCGCAGGACGTCCGTGTCGGCGGCCGCGCCTCGCGCACCCAGTTCCAATATACATTGCAGGGTTCGGACGTGGCGCAGCTCAACGAGTGGGCGCCGAAGATGCTCGACAAGCTCAAGGGCCTGCCTGAGCTTCGCGACGTCGCCACCGATCAGCAGACGAATGGGACGACGCTGACGCTGGAGGTCAACCGCGACCGGGCATCGCAATACGGATTAACGGCGCAGGTGATCGACGATACGCTTTACGATGCGTTCGGCCAGCGCCAGATCGCGCAGTACTTCACGCAACTGTCGAGCTACTACGTCATCATGGAGGTGCTTCCGTCGCTGCTGGGCGATCCCGGCACCCTGCAACGCATCTTCCTGCGTTCACCGACAACGGGGGGCGAGGTTCCGCTCGCGGCCTTCGCGAAATGGACCACGCATCCAATCCAGCCGCTGTCGATCAGCCATCAGGGTCAGTTTCCGGCGATCACGATCAGCTTCAATCTCGCGCAGGGTGTAGCGCTCGGTCAGGCGACCGACGCGATCGATCGCGCCAAAGCCGAGTTGAATATCCCGGCCACGATCAACACGACGTTCCAGGGCAACGCGCAGGCATTCCAGGACTCGCTGTCGACGGTTCCGTTGCTGATCCTGGCCGCACTGATCGTCGTCTACTTGATCCTCGGCATCCTCTACGAAAGCTACATCCATCCGATCACGATTCTGTCGACGCTGCCGTCGGCGGGCGTCGGCGCTTTGCTGATGCTGATGATCTTCCACTTCGACTTCAGCCTGATCGCGCTCATCGGCGTGATCCTGCTCATCGGTATCGTAAAGAAGAACGGCATCATGCTGGTCGACTTCGCGATCGTCGCCGAGCGCGACGAAGGGCTTGCGCCGGCCGAGGCTATTCGTAAGGCGGCCTTGCTGCGCTTCCGACCGATCATGATGACGACGATGGCGGCGATGCTCGGCGGCGTGCCGCTGATGCTCGGGCAGGGGACCGGATCGGAGCTTCGCCAGCCGCTCGGTTACGCGATGGTCGGCGGCCTGTTCGTGAGCCAGGCGCTCACGCTGTTCACGACGCCTGTCGTCTACCTTTACCTCGATCGGCTGTCGCATTGGCTGTCCAGTTTGGGACGCCATCCGCGGCCGGAGGGCAAAGGCGATGGCAAGGGCGGCTTGGCGCCGCAGCCCGCCGAATAGGGCGTCAGTCCGCGGGCCTTTGTGCCCGGCGATCATGGCCCGGGCCTCGAAAAAAGTACCCGGCCACCGGCGATTGGGGCGTCCGTAGATTTATCAATGGTCAGCCTGTCGAGGGCGCGCAGCACGAGACGTGCTTTGCGTTCCCAGCACGCGCGCCTCGCGGGCGCTCGGCTATCGAACGTGGAAGGACTGACCATGCCACAGGAGATCGACGCTCACCGCCGCCGTTTTTTCGGCACCGCGGCCATGACCATCGCAGCCGCGCAACTCGGGACGGCCAGCTTTGCGCAGGCACAGAGCGCGGCGATAAAGACGACGCAAATTCCCGCGATCAAGCCGGGAACGAACACGTCGTTCGCTCCATTAAAACAGGTCGATGCCGGCGTTCTCAACATCGGATACGCCGAAGCCGGTCCCGCCGACGGTCCCGCCGTCATTCTCCTGCACGGCTGGCCCTACGACATTCACGCCTTTGTCGACGTTGCGCCCATGTTGGCGTCGGCGGGCTACCGGGTGATCGTGCCGTATCTGCGGGGCTATGGCACGACGGGCTTTTTGTCGAATGATACGGTCCGCAATGGCCAGCAGGCGGTCGTCGCCGTCGATATCATCGCCTTAATGGACGCACTCAAGATCGACAAGGCGACGCTCGCCGGTTTCGATTGGGGCGCACGGACGGCCTGCATTATCGCGGCGCTCTGGCCGGAGCGCTGCAAGGCGCTCGTCTCCGTGAGCGGCTATCTGATCGGAAGCCAAGAGGCCGGCAAGGCGCCATTGCCGCCAAAGGCCGAGCTGCAATGGTGGTACCAGTATTATTTCGCGACGGAGCGCGGCCGGGCCGGCTACGACAAATACCGCCGCGATTTTTCCAAACTCATCTGGCAGATCGCGTCGCCGAAGTGGGACTTCGACGACGCCACGTTCGATCGGAGCGCGGTCGCCTTCGACAACCCGGATCATGTCGCTATCGTCATTCATAACTACCGCTGGCGGCTTGGGCTCGCTGAAGGCGAGCCGAAATATGACGGCCTGGAAATGCGCTTGGCCGCGTTCCCGGTCATCACTGTGCCCACCATCACCCTTGAAGGCGATGCCAACGGTGCGCCGCATCCGGAGCCCAGTTCCTACGCCAAGAAGTTCTCGGGCAGGTATGCGCACCGGCTCATCACGGGTGGCATCGGTCACAATCTGCCGCAGGAAGCGCCGCAGGCCTTTGCCGAAGCTGTCGTCGCGGTCGATGGGTCCTGATCGGCGCCGGGCATGACGATGCCTTTTTGCAAAAATGAAGGAGTGAAGTCCGCAATCTTTGCGTGAAGGCGCTGGCTCCGCCTCCCGCGTAGCGCTATCCTGACTGCTGCACGACAACAGCCCTGCCGGCCGCGCGGCGCTTATCAAGCCGGCCACATCGTCTAGTCACACCAGGGTGCGCTAGATGACGAGTGAGACGCCGACACGGCGAAGGACAGGTTCGACTGCCCTTGCCATCCTGGCCGCGGTGATCGCGGCCGGGGTCTTCATGCTTGACACAATCGCCCCGCCTGACGTCGCGGTGGCGGTACTTTACATCGCCATCGTACTGATCGCCGCCAGGTTCCTACAGTGGCGAGGTGTCCTGCTGGTGGCGTTAGCGTGCGCCGGCCTCGCCATAATAAGCCATACAGTGTCGGCAACGGAACCGGCGTCGACCGTCGCGCTCATCAACCTCGTTATCGGGCTGGCGGCGATCGGAATCTCCGCCTACCTCGCCGTTCTTAATCAAGGCGCCGAAATGACGGCGCGCGCGCAGGCGCGGCTGCTCGATGTCGCGCATGATGCCATTTTCGTGCGCGATCTCGACGAGGACCTCACCTATTGGAACACCGGCGCCGAGGAGCGATACGGATGGACCCGCGAACAGGCACTCGGCAAAAACTCGCATCAACTGCTGCATACGATATTTCCGGCGCCGCTCGACGCGATCAAGGAGGAGCTCCTGAATACCGGCCGATGGGAAGGCGAGCTCATCCACACCAGACGCGATGGCACGAAAGTCGTTGTAGCGAGCCGGTGGTCGCTGCAGACGGATGAGCGCGGGCGGCCGCTCGCGACGTTGGAGACCAACAACGACATCACCGAGCACAAACGGGCGAGCGCCGAGCTGCAAGCGAGCGAGCAGAAGTATCGCAACATCTTCCAGGCTGTGGGCGTCTCGATCTGGGAGGAGGATTTCAGCGAGGTCAAAGCCGCCATCGACGCTCTCAAGGCAGAGGGGGTAAATGATTTCGGGCGTTATCTCGCCGAGCATCCGGAGTTTGTCCGACAGACAGTCGCCATGGTGAAGATCCTCGACGTCAACGACGCCACCGTTGAAATGTTTGGCGCGCGGACCAAGGACGACCTCTTCGTTCCATTGAACCGGGTGTTCCTGCCCGAGACCGAGGCTGTATTCGCGCAAATACTCATCGCCCTGGCGGAAGGGCGAACCTCGTTCGCGGCGGAAACCGCCGTTCAGTCACTGAAGGGCAGCCAGGTGGAGATCCTGTTCACGATCACCTTCCCGCCTGAGCCTGCCACCATGGACAGCGTGCTGGTCAGCGTCGTCGACATCACCGAACGCAAGCGGTCGCAAGAGGCGCTCGACCGCGCGCAGGCCGAGCTTGCGCATGTTAACCGCATCTCGACACTCGGGGAACTCACGGCCTCAATCGCCCATGAAGTTACCCAGCCGATCGCCGCCACTGTGGTCAATGCGGAAGCCGCATCGCGCTGGCTGGCCGCGTCCCCGCCGAATTTCGCGAGGGCCCAACGGGCGCTCGATGCGATTGTCTATGACGGCAAGCGGGCGGGCGAGATCCTGTCGCGCATTCGCTCTCTTGTCCGGAAAACGCCGGTGAAACGGGAGCAAATCGACATTAACCAAGTGATTGCCGAGGTGGTCGGACTGACACAGGGCGAAGTGCAAAGGAACGGCGTTACGCTGCGGACGCAATTGCAGCCCGAGCTGCCGCTTGTCTTGGCCGACAGGACCCAGCTGCAACAGGTCGTGCTCAACTTCATCCTCAACGCCGTCGAGGCGACGAGCGGCGTCGACGAGCGCCGCCGGAACGTGATGATCAGTGCCGCGCAGGATTCGAGCAACATCATCGTCGCCGTCCGTGATACGGGGATCGGCCTGGACGAGGGCGACGGCGATCACCTGTTTCAGCCATTCTATACGACGAAGGCATCCGGTATGGGGATGGGGTTGTCGATCTGCCGTTCGATCATCGAGGCACATGGCGGCCGCGTATGGGCCGCGCGAAACACAGATACCGGCGCGACCTTTCAGTTCGTCTTGCCGACACAACACACACAGGAGCCGTGACTCACGCGCCAGGCTTCACGCGCGCCGATGCCGCCCGCAACTGTTCATCATTGATTGCGCGGACGTTGATGAGAACGTGATCGTCATAGCTCGAAGCGCTGCGACAACTCGGCGCGCTTCATCTCTCCAACCGAACTCAGGTTTATTGGCCGAAGTCGGATAAATCCGACTTCGGCTGCGATCCGACCTCTCCCTGCGGGACAGGTGACGAAAGACTACATCAAACAGCGTCTCACTGACCTTCGTGGCTCTTGATCATTTCCTCGACCTTCTTTTTCACAGCATCGAGGTTGAAGGACGCCGGGTCCTGCATGGGCGGATACTCGATTGCGGTCTGCGCAAGCTTCGCAACGTACTGCTGGACGATGACGAAGCGCCAGAACTCCCGGGCAAAGAAGTCGTTCAGGTAGCCCGGAGAGCCGGCGTTCAGCGACTCGCCGCGAAGAATGGACGTTCGCTCGAACGGATCCTGGCGGATGTTGACCAGCGCGGGCATGTCCGTGGTCACTTTCTCGCCCGGCCAGCCCCAAGGCTGCGCGAAGAACGTGAACTTGATGTCGTCGAGGCGAACCGCGCCCAAGTTCGCGCCGCCGAAGTAGAACAGTTCGTGTCGCTTCGACGGGCCGCCCCCGGTCAGCAGATCCATCTGGTTGTATCCATCGAGATGGTTCTTGTAGCTGCGGTCGCCGAGTGTCACGCCCCTAAGCAGTTGATCGGTAATGTTAGGATTGCCCGCCGCGGCGGTCAGTGTGGGGAACCAATCCAGCCCCGAGAAGATTCCGTTCTCGACCGTGCCCGGCTTGATGCGGCCCGGCCAGCGGATAATGGCCGGGACACGGAAGCCACCCTCGCCGACGGTTCCTTTGGTGCTCTTGAATGGCGTCATGCCGCCGTCCGGCCACGTGAACACCTCGGCGCCGTTGTCCGTCGTGAAGATCACAATGGTGTTGTTGGTTTCACCAATGTCGTCGATATGCTTCAGCAGCGCGCCGACGTTGTCGTCCAACTGCGCCATGCCGGCTTCCTCGAGCCCGTAGTTGGTCTCGCTGTTCTGCATCGCGCTGTACTTCTTCGACAGGAACGTCCACACGTGCATGCGCGTGGTATTGTGCCAGACGAAGAACGGTTTTCCGTTGCTCTTGGCCTTGTCCATGAAGTCGCTGGACGCCTTGACCAATACCTCATCGAACGTCGTCATGTCATACTTCGCCTTCAGGAACGGCAGGTCGTGCATGTTCGGCACGTTCGACATGTCGGGGAACGGCGGCAACGGGCCTTCATCAACGATCCTCTGCTTGCCGACTTTGCCCCAGCGCGGCATCTCGGTCGGATCGTCCGTGTCGGTCGCATAGCTGTGAATGACGCTGCGCGGACCGTAAGTGTTGTAATACGTCTCGTCGGCCGGGAACGAGAACCAGTACGGATCTGACATTGCATCGAGGTGGTACAAATATCCAAAGAACTCGTCGAAGCCGTGCACGGTCGGGAGATATTTGTTCAGGTCACCGAGGTGGTTCTTACCGAACTGCCCGGTGGCATAGCCTTGCTGCTTCAGAGCGGAGGCGAGCGTCGCGGCCTCTGCCGGAATGCCGACGTCCGCGCCGGCCTGGCCTACGGTCGTCAGCCCGGTACGGATCGGCAACTCGCCGGTGATGAAGTTGGCCCGACCTGCCGTACAACTCGCTTCGGCATAGTAGTCGGTGAATCGCATTCCGTCGGCGGCAAGCTTGTCGAGATTTGGCGTCTTCCCCGACATGATGCCTTGGTGATACGCCCCGACATTGAACCAGCCGACATCGTCGCCCATGATGACAAGGATGTTTGGAGGCCGCTGCTGCTGCGCCGTTGCCGGCGCGCTGGCCATCACGATTGAGATGACCGATCCCATTAAACCGAGCCAAACTCTTCTACCGGAAATCATGATCGAACTCCCGTTTCGGTTTTGATTGAAACGAAATTATGTCGCTCGTTGACGTTCCTCCAAGTGTCCGCACTTGCCAGAGAATTATGAGACATGATTTGGCGCGTTGAAAGTGTTCGGTACGACAAAAGCGGTTCTTAGCGCACGGGCGCCGCGCATGAATGCGCCAAACAACGAGTGTGTGTCCGAATACCGTAAGCGGTAACCAAGCAGAGGCTTATGTTGCCTGCATGAAATGCGCAGGATGTATTACCCAGTGTGACGGTCTGCGCCGCGGTCTCTTCACATCGCAAATGTGATGCAGCTCAAGCCGTTCTTCGGTAGCCGACAACCTTCGCGGCGCCGCTGCGGCGTTGGAGCGAGGCGCAATTATGTTACGATAGAAATGCACAGTGTTTCGCTAAAGGGAGGAGCACATGGCCAAACTCTCCGAACAACTCGCCGATTTGTCGGTTCACGCCAAGAATGCAGAAGACGCCGTGGCCGCGGCACAGAAGGAAGCGCACGATGAGATCGTGGCCCGCAAGGAGCAGGCGCGCGCTGCTGTGACGAATGCGATCGACAAGGTGAATCAAGACCTCAAGTCGGCTGGCGATACCACCGCTCGCAACTTCAGCGCAGTAAAAGCGAAGATCGATGCCGACATAAGCGCCTTTAAGGCGAATGTCGCCCAGGCGAAGCATAAACTCGATGCGAAACGTGCGGCGAGCCACGCAGAGCGGTTGGAGTGGGAGGCTGGCGTCGCGATCGACTATGCCATCGCGTCGGTTGAGCAGGCGAGGTGGGCCACGCTCGACGCCGTCGTCGCCCGCATAGAGGCCGCGGAGGCCAAGAGCGCCTAAACCATCGACGCTGGCGTGATGCAGAGTCGACCTCGGCGAATGCCGGCTGAGCACTGCGGTGTGTCAGCGCGGCGTTCGATTCGAGCGTTCCGTGCTCTCAACCAAGCGATCAAGCGTCAGGATCCGGCCGACCCCGCCAACCTTCTCGCCCAGGCCGTCGGCCCGAAGCAGATCGCGCACACGGCCATGGGCGCCAACAAGGCGCAACGCGATACCCTTCGCTGCAAGTTGATTGCACAATTCGTGAAGCATGTGCGAGCCAGCAAGATCGAGATACGGCGATGCCGATAGATCGCAGACCACTAACCGAAGCTCTGCAGAACCGACATCACCGATGCGCTCCAAAACGGCTTCCAAGACAGCATCTGCATTGACGTAGATGAGCGACGCCTCGGGACGGAAGGCGATCACACCGGAGAGTGGCTCGTTTTCGGGATGACGGGCAAGATCGGAGTAGGATGTCGTGCCCGGAACGCGGCCGAGGAATGCCACATGCGGCCGCGACACCCGGACGAGCAGCATCACAATCGACGCCAAGGCCGCGAGCAGAATGCCCTGCAAAATCCCCAGAACCAGCACCGCACCGAGAGCGATTGCCGCAGCGTAGAAGTCAATCTGACTCACGCGCCACATGCGGTACAGCGCTGGAAAATCCAGCAGACCGGAAATGGCGGTCAGCACCACGGCGGCTAAGACTGCCTTCGGCAGGTTTTCGAGCAAGCCAGTGAAGAAGAGCAGGCAGAGCGCGAGCGTAGCCGAGGCGACGACAAGAGCGAGGGGCGTATGCGCGCCCGCCTTGTCGTTCACCGCCGACTGCGACAGCCCGCCCGCGACTGGATAACCATGCCCCAACGCGGCTGCGAGATTCGCCGCGCCGATGCCAAGAAACTCCTGCCGCGGGTCAAGCGCATAGCCATGCTTGGCGGCGAACGTGCGCGCGGCGGAGACGCCTTCGATATACGCGAGCAGCAGGCACCCGGCGGCGAGCGGGAATATCCCCTCGACGTCGCGGAGCCTCAGGGCTGGACCTGCCAAGGTTGGCAATCCGGGCGGGATATGCCCCGTTGTCGGCACGCCGAGAGCGGGCAGCCCGAGGACGGACGCTGCAACGATCGACAGCGCGACAACGCCGAGCGCAATCGGCTTCCCAGGTCGCAGGCGCTCTCCGCCCGCGATCAACATGATCGCGACGATGCCGACCGCAAAGACCAAATAATTAAACCGAGGCAGTTGCTCTACCAGCAGGCCGGCCCGTTCGAAGAAATTGTGCCCGCCGCCTGCCACGCCCAAGAGACTTGGCAACTGGGTCATCGCAATGGTCAAGCCGGCGCCGGCTTTGAAGCCGACAAGGTTACTGTCGCTGATCAACCTGACGAGGGCGCTGAGTCGGAAAAACCACGCGATCAGGCAGAGTGCGGCCACGGTAAAGGCTGTCAGACTGGCGATTTGCGCATAACGTTGGGTGTCTCCCTCCGCCATTGCGCTGACCGTTCCGGCAATCATCAGCGAGATGGCCGAGGTGGGGCCGATCGCCAGCTGGCGTGATGAACCCAAGAGGGCGTAGCCAAGTCCCCCGAGCAGATAGCCGTATATGCCGACCTGGGGCGGCAATCCTGCAAGTCCGGCATAGGCGAGTGAGACGGGGATCGCGTAGGCCGCCAGAGTAACCCCGGCAATCGCATCGCCGCTCAACCAATTCCGGCGATAGCCCGCCAGCCATTGAGCGGGTGGGATGTACCCAAGCCATTTCGTACGGCGATCGCTTGAAACATTCATGTCCGACAACCCATTATCGAGAGGTGTCGTCTAAGAAGCGCGCTCGGCAATCAAAATTGTTCGCGTGCAAAATGCCGTCCCGTCAAGGCCGCGGCATCATCGTATTTGTGCTTGCCCGCACGCTTCGGAAGGGTGACTTTTGCGCGGCGAATTCGCTTGAACGGGATTGCCTCGAGAATATGCGAGATGCAATTCAGGCGCGCGCGCCGTTTGTCGTCAGAGCGAACGATAGACCAGCGCGCATGCTCGCTGTCGGTGGCCTCCAGCATGGCATCGCGCGCCTTCGAGTACTCGTACCATCGCTTGTACGATGCAATATCCATTGGGCTCAATTTCCATTGACGAAGCGGATCGGCGATTCGCGCTCTAAATCGTTTCTCCTGCTCGTCTTGGCCCACTTCGAGCCATATCTTGATGAGGATGATACCCGCCTCGATGATATATTTTTCGATTTGCGGACACAGTTCGAGGAATCGTTGATACTTGTCCGTATCGACGAAGCCCATGACCCGCTCGACGCCGGCCCGGTTGTACCAGCTGCGGTCGAATATCACGATTTCACCAGCAGCCGGGAAGCGCTCCATGTAACGCTGGATGTACATCTGCGTCTTTTCGCGATCGGAAGGCGCCGGAAGGGCGACGACGCGGAAGACGCGCGGGCTCACACGCTCAGTCAGCGCCTTGATCGTTCCGCCTTTCCCCGCCGCATCGCGCCCCTCGAATACGATGATGACCTTCGCTCCGTGGCTCTTCACCCAGTCTTGCAGGAAGCAAAGCTCGACCTGGAGCTTGCCGAGCTCCTTCTCATAATCCTTTCTCTTCATCTTGCTATTTGCGGACTTGGTATTTGTGGACTTGCTATTTGTGCTTGCCAATTTGCGCCCCCCATAAACCCGTGATCGTTCCGGCCGTCAGTCGGCCTCCTTACCGCCCCACGCGAGCGTAATTCCGATGTCGCCCGGCATGCCGTTCGGCCAATCGACGATCTGAAACTTCACGCGATAGCCGCGCGGCTGCATGTGCGTCTTCCAGAACTCGAAGAGCTCCTTCGGCAGCCCGGTGAGGGTATTCTCCCAGCCCGGCTCTTGCTGATTGATCGCGCGGCCATGATCGGTGAAAAGCTGATTGGGAAACCGTCCAACTTCGACTTCGGTCAAGCCATTATTCACGGCCCGTCTGACGATCGCCGAGGCTTTTTTCATTCTTTCCTCGTCAGAGACGCCGGACGGTTTCGAGAGCTGATCGAACAGGGCCTTCCGTTCGGCTTTCACTGCCGCTTCGTGCCGCATGTAGTCGGATGCCTTTTTTGCTTCGATCTCGGCGCTCTGCTTCTGGCAATCGCGCGCAGAAGGGAGAAGGTCGTCTGCACTTGCTGTGGTCGTCGCCATGGCTGTCCGTCCTCCTGATCCCGCCTCCGGGCGGGGCGCGCTTGACCAAGCGTTATTTGTCCCTCAGATCTGCCGCGATCGGCCCTCGCTCTGTACACCGGCGTCCGCACGGCGGCGCGGCTTCACGTTTGTCTGTTGCGTGTGCCCGATATCGTTCAGTTGGAAAGTGAAAGCGCTTCAGCACATCGAGTGTTGTTTTGAGGCGTTATTCTTCATCGAGGGCGCGACCTTCTTTGCCGGGTCGTTACCGCTAAGCCAGATGGAAACGTAGTTCGGTTCCGTCATCTTGAACAGTAGAAACTGTTCGCAGGTATCCTGGGCATATCGATGGTATTGTGTTCCTGCATGGAGGCGGCCAACGCTGACTACGACGCCTCGATACTCCGCACGGTCTTCAACCTGACGCGCGAATGGATCTCGCTTTGCGGCATCACCGGTGTCAGCGAGCGCAAGCGTTCGACGATGCCGCGCACGAAGGGGAGAAATACACTGCGCATATGGCGCCGCACTGTTTGCCACGTAGCTGCGCGTGTCCGTCACGCTTTTCGGGCCATAGGCCAGCGCGAAGATGATTGGCGCGGAGAGACCGCTTGCCCAAGCCTCCGATTAGTTGAGGCATGCAAAGCTTAAAGCGCTGAGGCAGACTAAGGGTTGATGTTGCTCAATTGTCGCGCGCTTCTGCAATTGCCAGCCGCAATGGCGGCAAGTGTGGCGTGAATGGTGGGAGCGAGATAATAGGCGCGGCCTGAATGGTGGGAGCGATAAATCTGGCTACTTAAAATCTACGATGAGAACACCGTTCGCAATTGCCGCTTTATTCTCCGTGTTTGCTTTGCCAGCCTTCGCGGCCGATCTTCCCAATGTCGAACGAGCGCGGGAGTCCGCGCCACAGCCGCCGGTATTCTCCTGGTCCGGCTTTTACCTCGGTGCGAATGCTGGCCTTTCGGGAGGCAACTTCAACACGAGCGATCGGGTTGGAACATACGGATCGGGTGATCAAAACGCTGCCAGTTCCAGAGGCTTCTCCGGCGGTGGCCAACTGGGCTACAATTATCAGTTGCCGCGGTCGAACTTTGTCGTCGGCATTGAAGCAGATTTCCAGGGCTCGACGCTCCAGGGCACTTATGACACCTACCAAGTTCCAGGTGGAAGTGGAGGTGGCTGGCAAGACGCTTCGAAGGTGGACTGGTGGGGCACGGTGCGTGGCCGCGTCGGCTATGCCGTCGGCAACTTTCTGCCTTATGCGACGGGCGGTCTCGCTTATGGCCACGTGGAGACCAACGGAAGTTGTTGGGCTGCGGCGTGGCCATTTGGATGCGACCAATCCCAAGGGTCGGTTTCAGGGACACATATCGGTTGGACGGTCGGTGGTGGCCTTGAATCTGTGATCACCCAAAACCTGACGTTCAAGGTCGAGTATCTCTACACTGATCTCGGATCGGTGGACGTTCCGAACAATTACCTGGATGCAGCGTATGGAGGCACCCGCTATTCCCTGGGCGACGAGATGCAGACGAGAACAACCTTCTCGACCGTCCGCATCGGCTTGAACTACAAGTTCGACGCGTCTGCGGCGCCCGGGATGGAAAAACCATTTGCACTAGCCGCTCCCGTGTTGGCTTTGCCAGCCTTTGGCGGCGATCTTCCCAGTATCAAAGCAGCGCGGGAGCATGCGCCACCCCCGCAGGTGTTCTCCTGGTCCGGCTTCTACGTTGGTGCGAATGCCGGCCTGTCGGCAGGCAACTTCAACACGAGCGATCGTCTTGGCATATACGGATCAGGTGATCAAAACACGGCCGACTCCAGAGGTTTCTCCGTCGGTGGCCAGTTGGGCTACAATTATCAGTTTTCGGGGTCGAACGTCGTCGTCGGCATTGAAGCAGATTTCCAGGGGTCGACCCTGAAGGGCAGCTATGACGACGACCGAGCCAATGGTGAAGCTGCCTGGCAAGACACTTCGAAGGTGAACTGGTGGGGCACCGCGCGTGGCCGCCTCGGCTATGCCTTCGGTAACTTCCTGCCCTATGCGACGGGCGGTCTCGCTTATGGCCACGTGGAGACCAACGGCAGCTGTTGGGTTGCGGGAGGGCCATTTGGGTGCGACCAATCCCAAGGAGCGGTTTCAGGGACGCATGTTGGTTGGACGGCAGGTGGGGGCCTTGAATCTGCGATCACCCACAACCTGACGTTCAAGGTCGAGTATCTCTATACGGATCTCGGATCAGTGGACGTTCCGAACGATTACTTGGATGCAACGTATGGCGGCGCCCGCTATTCCCAGGGCGACGAATTGCAGACGAGGACAACGTTCTCAACCATCCGCGTTGGCGTGAACTACAAGTTCGACACGTTTGCGCCGTCCGACTTCGCCGTCGCAGAGTGACGCTTCGCCTTCGCGCGCCGTCGCACCTCAAGCGTCATCGCCTCGCGCTGATGATTTTCGCCGTGCCGCCTCCTGGTTTGCGGCCGTTCAGCCGCCCTGCGGCCTTTTCAGCGTCTCCATGATCTGATCGACGCTGAAGCTCGACGGTGTCTGCCTCGGCGGAAACTCCTTGAACGTTCCGATGAACTGGCCAACGATGGCTTGCGCGGGCACGACCAAAAACGACAGTTTGAAAGTCCAGTCGTTATAGGTATTCGACGTGATGTCGGCCCGCTCGTACGGGTCCATGCGCAGATTGTACATTTTCGGCGCACGCATGCAGGTAAATGGTTCGCGCCAAATCTGTAGCGTGCCTGCCTCGCGTTGTTCGCAGAACACGAGCTTCGTGTTCTCGTATCGGAACGCAACGAGCTGGCCATCGTCGTTGAAGTAGAAGAACTCCTTGCGCTCGGAATTTGGTTGCTGTCCGGTCAGGTAGGCGAGCTGATTGTAGCCGTCGAGGTGCAGCTTGTAGGTGCGCCCTCCCGCCTGCGGTTGCCAGCCCGTGAGGAGCCGTTCCTTGACGCCGGGATCGCCGGCCGCCGCGACCAAGGTCGGGAACCAGTCGAGACCCGAGACGATCTGGTTCGAAATGCTTCCCGCCTGGACGCGGCCCGGCCAGCGCACGAACGCCGGCACACGGAAGGCGCCTTCCCAATTCGAATTCTTTTCGTTGCGGAACGGCGTGTAGCCGCCATCGGGCCACGTATTCATGTGCGGACCGTTATCGGTCGAGTAGACCACGATCGTATCGTTGGCGATGCCGAGGTCGTCGAGCGCCTTGAGGATCTGTCCGACGTGGCCGTCGTGCTCGATCATGCCGTCGAAGTATTCGCTGATGCCGCTTTGGCCCAGCATCGAGGGCCGGACATGCGTAATTGCGTGCATGCGGGTCGAATTGAACCAGCAGAAGAACGGACGGTTGGCCTGTGCCTGACGCTTGATGAAGTCAATGGCAGCGGCAGACGTCTCGTCGTCGATCGTCTCCATGCGCTTCTTGGTCAGCGGCCCGGTGTCCTCGATGGTCTGCTTGCCGACGCGGCCGAAGCGCGGCTGCTCGGTCGGGTCGTCCCGATCCGTGGCCTTGCACCTGAGCACGCCGCGCGGTCCGAAACGCTCCCTGAAGCGGGGGTCCTTTGGATAGGCGGGGTTCTCCGGCTCTTCCTCGGCGTTGAGGTGATAAAGATTGCCGAAGAATTCGTCGAAGCCGTGCACTGTCGGCAGGAACTCGTTCTTGTCGCCCAGATGGTTCTTGCCGAATTGGCCCGTCGCGTAGCCGAGCGGCTTCAGCGCCTCTGCAATGGTCATGTCCTCGGCGCGCAGGCCGAGATCGGCGCCGGGCAAACCGACCTTGGACAGTCCGGTACGCAGCGTCGTCTGTCCGGTGATGAACGACGAGCGGCCTGCCGTGCAGCTTTGCTCGGCATAGTAGTCGGTGAACATCATGCCTTCGCGAGCGAGGCGATCGATATTCGGCGTGCGATAACCCATCACGCCGAACGAATAAGCGCTGACATTGGTCTGGCCAATGTCATCGCCCATGATGACGAGGATGTTCAGCTTGCGCCCGGAGGGCGCGGCTGGCTGTTGTGCCTGTGTTGGCTGCTGCGCTTGCACCGTTTGCATCGGGCCTGCCGATCCGAGGGCCGCTGCTGCCAGCGTCGTGCCTGCGAGCAGAACGTTGCGCCGGTTAAGTCCGCTTTCTTTCGTCGTCGTCTCGTCACGAGTGTTCTTCTTGCTCATGATGAACTCCCTTGTCGAACGACAGAGTGAGAATCGATGTGACTGATGGATGGATCGAATGGGCGGTCAATTCAGAGTCGTGGAGGCAAACACGCTGGGGGTGCGTTTCTTCGAGGATAGTGTGTGTGCGATCGAAAGCGGAACGTGCCGCCGGGAGTTGGGAGCAATGTCACGATTGATCTCCCCCGCGAGTGAGGCACGGCAGATCTATCGTGCCTCGGGCCAGCCGCCGGCATCAATCACGATGGCGTTACAGGCGGAGTAACGACGAACGTTTCGCAGTACGGTGCGAACTTCGATGGGGCTTTGGGCGCAACGAAGCGATGAGTCTGATCGGACGCGATTTGCTTCCGCATCCAAGTACCTTGGCACTCCTTCGTAGCGACGGCGCGCTAGCGCGAGGCGACGACAAGCTTTGGCGGATTGTTCCGTTCACGCAGCCAGCTTCAGCGCGCTCGCAATTTCGGCGAGCGTGGCCTTCTCCGCGTCGCTTACCTGCACGCCGCCAATGCCAAAAAGCCCGCCGCCCTCGGAGGCTGCTTCGGCGACATTCTGGCTGAGCTCGCGGAGCCAGCTCTTGAACGCGGGCGCATCGGCAGGTGCTTTGGCGTCCACCACCGCAGCTGCCCGCTGCAGCGTCTCGATGCACAGGCCCTTGATTTCTGCAGGCTGCTTGCCGGAGAGCTTTTGTTTCACGCCGTCTTGCGCGATTGCGCGCCCCTCGGATGTCCCAAAATCGTCGACGACCGCTTTGATGAGTGAGTTCGTCCCGGGATCCATTTTTGCTTTGGCGAGCGTGCTGCCACCGGCAAAACCCTCCTTGAGCAATCCGAGCAGGCCGCTCGGATCGGCCGCCGTGATGGCGACACTCACCATGACGACGCTTTCGAGGATGAGCTTCCATTCGTCCGCCGTGAAATTTGTCTTGTCCGCCATGCCTGTTACGCCTCCTTCGCGTCGGTCAAAATCGTTGACGTGGAGCGCTTGGCCATCATCCACCGGCGCGATGCGCCAGCGGATGACGGCTCTACCTTTGGTGGTCAGGCCGTGATCGTCCCGAGCTTCGCTTTGATCGTGTCGATGTGCGGCTTCAACACCGGGGCGACGCCGGGAATCGCCAGCACGGTCTCGAACATCTGGTTCAGCGACGGCATTGACGGAGTGACCATTCCGGAGAGCGTCTTGCGCTGATCGGCCGACAACTGTCCGGTCATCCCGACCACCTTGTCCAGCTGGTCCGTGACCTGTTGCAACCTTGGCTGTGCCGCCGCAGCGGATATTGGGTCCTTGACCTCTTGCAACGATGTGCGCAGCGTCGCGAGGGTGTCATTGACGTGCTTGTTCACATCCAGCCCGCCGACCACCAGGTTTTGCGTCGAGCTTGTCGCCGGCGGAACCTGCACCGCCACGCGCTCCTCGGGTCTATTGAAGACGTAGAGGAGCAGCGCGAGCACGGCAGCGGCGGGAACCGCCCAGTAAAGCCAGTTGCGCGGAGGGGACGGCACCGCGCGCGCGGCCTGGTAGCCACGGTCAGCGGCGCTCCTGCCGGCGCTGTATGCTTGGCCGGCCGCCGCACCTGCCGCGCCCTGGAGCGAGTCGAGCAGGCCGCTGCCCCGCAGTTGATCGCGCAGACCTGAAGGCAGCGCCGCTACGATGTTGTCCTTTTGGCTTGCGAGCAGATTGGCAACACTATTGGAGTTGACGCCGCCGGATCCGAGTTGCTTGCCGATGACGCCCATGACGACCGGCGCCAACATCCCAAGCAGCGAACTGCTCGCGCCTTGGCCGATTCCGGTGAAGCTGGTGATGGCGCTGGTGAGTGCGTTCTGCTGCCCGCCGCCGAGCAGCGAAGAGAGCATTCGCGATCCTCTATCGGCGAATTCGTTCTGGCCGCCGATCATGCTGGTGAGGCTGTCGAGCGTGCCAGTCTGCTGGTTTGCGGCGTCGGCCAATCGCTGTGCCCCGCCGGGCTGTGCTGCAGCACCGCTGAACGCGGCGAGCAGGGCCGGTATCGATGCACCGATCGACGTCTGCGCGGTATTGCGGTCCAGACCGAGCGCCGCTGCGATGCGTCCGATCATGTCGGGCGTCAGATATTGCATGATGATTGAGACGATATTGGCCATGACGATATCTCCTCGTTCGGTTTTCACGGAACTCGGCGCAAGTCTGTCGGGACGAACCCGTGCAACATCTCGCATCGGCCAAGAGAGAAAAAACGTTAGGTAGGTCGGTTGGCCCGGTCAAGTGAAACTCGTCGTGCCAACTCAACGCATGCGACGTGGGGGCGTAAGAGTGTTGCGCGCGCAGGTGAGAGGTAGCAGGGAGGTTTGAGCATCTCTCGCCACGCCGTTAGAGCAATATCGATCAATCGCGACGCTCAATTGTGCTAGTCGTCCAGAGGTTCGCCTTCACCAGCTCTCGTGCTGCCTGCAGCATCGCGGAGTGCGGGTGCATCAGTTCGTTTGGACGAACTTTTCTGTGAGCGGAAGCGTCGTCTATGGCCTCAAGGGCCACTGCGTTGATCTCGACGCGTTTCCTCCGTGGCGGCGCTTTCTTTGATCAGCGCGCGGGTGCGTCTAACGATGTGGCCAGTGCGCATTCCGCCCATGACGATACGAGCGAGCAACCGCCGGACTGCTTCCGTATCTATCGGCTGGACGAGGAGCAGCCGCAGAGCGGTTTCAGCGTTTATGACAACCGCGCTGATCGGCTGGTTGATTTCAGCAATCGACGCCGATAGGTGCTCTAGGAACGCGACCCGGTTTTCCGACGCCAACTCAGTCTGAGTTTCGTGACAGCGCGGCTCGCTGTCGTACGCAGGCCCTCCAGGGGCGTTCCACGCGCATCCGGGTTCCTCCGAGATGATGCGGCGCGGAGTGTCGGGCTGGTCGGCAGACACAGTCGCGGCAACGGCGCTGGTCTCGGGTACGGCGTGGGGCATGGCACACCTCCGATCTTGGGTGGTGTAGCCGCTCCCGCAGGCCTTTTCCTTGGGGCCGATCTTAAGAATTATTAAATGAAGCTGCGCCGGTAAGGTCGCCTGGGCTGTCTCTCAAAGCCCCCGTACCTCTCGTCCATGCTGACGACCGTGCAACTCGGATCGCGATCGGCGGAGATGCTATCGGTGCACAGTTACCCTGAACAGCCGTGCGTTTGACAACACCCTTCGGTTTCGCAGTATCCGCAGCCATCCGAAGACGCGCTTTGGTGGTGAGCTGTCGCTTTATTGGGCGGCTGAGTATTGCGCGCATCACTATGAAGGGCAAACTTCAGCCGATCTGTCCGCGAGGGCGAGGTGTCTGAAACAAGCGCCAATCTGGTCTATGCGTGGGATCAATGGGAGATCGACCTCGGCCGGCGGGAACTGCGGTCGCGCGGGGTTCCCGTGCCGCTGGGCGGCCGCGCCTTCGAGATCGTCACGGTCCTGGTGCAATCGGCCAGCGAGCTCGTCACCAAGGACCGTATGATGGAACGGGTGTGGCCGGGCGCGGTCGTCGGCGAAGGTACGCTGCACGTTCACATCTCAGCGGTCCGCAAGGCGCTTGGCCAGGATCGGGCCATGCTGAAGACGGTCTCCGGTCGCGGCTATCGCCTGCTCGGAAGTTGGACCCCTCAGCAGCGGGAAGGGACCGCCGCGAGGGTCGATTCACCCTTGACCCGAACGCCCGGAGCGCCGCAGAACAATTTTCCCCCGCTCATTACGCGTCTGATCGGTCGGACCGCGGCTTGTCAGTTTGTCCGCGACCTCGTCTCCGCCTATCGGGTGGTGACCTTGACGGGCCCCGGTGGCATCGGAAAGACCTCGCTGGCCATCAAAGCCGTCCGCTACCTCCTCCCCGACTTTGAAGACGGGGGGTGGATCGTCGAACTGGCCTCGTTGTCCGACCCCGGCCTCGTGCCGTCCACGGTAGCCAGCACGCTCGGGCTGAAGCTCGCCGGCGAGATTTCGGCGGAGTCTGTTGCCCGCGCCGTTGGTGGAAGACATCTTCTGCTTGTGCTCGATAATTGCGAACACGTCATCGACGCAGTGGCGAACCTGGCCGAGACCCTCACGCGCTTGTGCCCCCGCGCCACCATTGTGGCAACCAGCCGCGAAGTTCTGCGGATCGACGGCGAGGCCGTCTATCGCGTTCCGCCGCTCGACGTGCCTGCTCTCGGGCAAGCGCCGCCGGACTACATAATGCAATACAGCGCGGTGGAGCTGTTCGTCGCCAGGACCAAAGCGCTGAACGCAGGCTTCTCGCCGTACGCTGAAGACCTCGAAGCGATTGCTGCGATTTGTCGGCACCTCGACGGCATACCGCTCGCTATCGAAATGGCGGCGGCGCGCGCGGCGGTTCTCAGCGTTCAAGGGGTGGTCGCCGGCTTGCGCGATCGCTTCGCACTGTTGACGGCCGGCCGCCGCACGGCGCTTCCGCGGCATCGGACACTGCGCGCGACGCTCGATTGGAGCCATGAACTGCTGCCGGACGCGGAGCGGCGGTTGCTGCGGCGCCTGGCCGTCTTC
>DATARB010000031.1:0-10825 GCA_036264375.1 Pseudolabrys sp. | reverse complement strand
GCCGGCAATTCCTTGAAGCGCATGCGCGTCGGCAGCGCCACGCCGGAGCCGAAGGTGAACACCTCGCGCGTGCCGAGCGAGGGGATGAACGAGAGCAGATTGGCGGCGGCATCGGATACCGCCGAGCGGATCAGGGCCTGGTCGCGGTCGTTCGACAGCCGCATGACGAACAGCGTCGAGCACTGCGAGATGATGGTCGGATCGATCTCCGCCGGCCGCTGCGTGACGAGGCCGAGGAAGACGCCGTATTTGCGGCCTTCCTTGGCGATGCGCGAGAGCGCGCGGCGCGTCGGGCCGAAGCCGATCTTCTTGTCGGCGGGCGCGTAGCGGTGCGCTTCCTCGCAGACGAACAGCAGGGGCGCGACGCCATCGCTCCACAGGCCGAAGTCGAAGGCCATGCGGCAAAGCACCGAGACGACCGAATCGACCACCTCGGCCGGGAAGCCGGCGAGTTGCATGATCGTCATCGGCTTGCCGTCCGGCGGCAGGCGGAAGAGGGCGCCGAGGATCTCGCCCATGGTGTCGCCGCCGATGTTCGCATTTTCGAACATGAAGGCGTAGCGCGGGTGATTGCGGAACGTCTGAATACGCGAAATCAGCTTGTGGTAGATCATCCGCGACGAGCGGTTCTCGAGCTTGCCCATGCGCTCGTCGAGCAGGTTGATCAGGTCCTCCATGCGGTAGGGCACGGGCGTGTCGGCGGTAAAGCCGACGTCGCGCGGATCGCGCCGCTTGGCGAGCAGGCGGTCGTTGCCGTTGGCGCGGTATTGCAGATAGGCCGCCTTGGCGAGCGGGATCACTTCGGAGAGGATCTCGACTTCCTCGTCGACGCCGGGGCGGGCGCCGAAGAAAGCGTCGATCGTCTCCTCGAAATTGAACAGCCAGAACGGCAGGCGCAAGTTGCGCGGCGTCAGCACCTGCGCCTTGTCGCCGAAGCAGCGGCTGTATTCGTTGTGCGGATCGACAAGAAAGATGCGCAGGTTGGGCCGCGTATCGAGGATCTTCTGCAGAATGATGGCGACGCCGCTGGACTTGCCGACGCCGGTGGCGCCGAGGATGGCGAAATGGCGGCTCACCAGATGATCGATGTCGATGTGCACGCCGATGTTCGGGCTCTGCTGAAGGTCGCCGACATGGGCGTGGTCGGCGTCGGCGGCGCCGTAGACCAGACGCAGTTCGCGCTCGGTCAGCAGCGACGCCGCGTCGC
This sequence comes from Pseudolabrys sp., assembly GCA_036264375.1. GTDB lineage: Bacteria > Pseudomonadota > Alphaproteobacteria > Rhizobiales > Xanthobacteraceae > Pseudolabrys. The sequence continues at coordinate 9,618 of DATARB010000031.1, read as the reverse complement.
CGATGTTGGGATATTCTGTGACGCCGCGCTGGAAGCGGCCGGCGCCGCTGAGCTCACCGATCAGATCGAGCCGGGCGATCTTGCGGAAGCCGGGGGCGGCGCCCGAGGCCGAGACCTGCTCCTCGCCGACCTCGGTGACGAGGCCGATGATGACCGCCTTCGGCGTCGCAAGCCCCATGAACTTGCCGACGGTCGGATTGTCGTTGCCGAAGCCGCGCGCCGTGAGTTCGACCGTGGCGGTCGCGCCGGTGACGGCGGCGACGCGGCCGATCTGTTCGGGCGAGGGGCGCGATGGCGGATATTGATCCGGCGTGCGTGTCGTATCCATCATCCTCGGCTCCGGCGCGGCCGGCCGGGGATCGGGCGCCGGCCGTGTGACCGGTTATCCTGGCATTGCCGACTTACCGCCAATGTTAATGTCGCCGTTATTTTTGCGCGACCATCCGCGGACCGATGCGCATAATTAACGGACGGTATTGCTGCCGGACGAAATTACCGTCACAAAAGAATCGTTTACTTCTCCTAAGAGACTTGCGGCTCTATTCCAGCGCGACTAAGCGTGGGCGGCGAGCGACTGAATATCCGGATAACCGGGGCTTAATTCGCCGCATGCGGCGGCCTCGGCCCCCGACCATCACAACCTCAAGCTGGAGTGCCGAGGTATGCGCGGCACCATTCCGATTTCCGTTGGACAGGGATCGCGCCAGATCACGCGCTGGGATGCGCTTGCGGCGCTTCTCACCCTTGCGGTCATCGTCTTCCTCGCCGACGCGAGCCATCATCTCCTGCAGCCGCTCGCCGAATTGCAGGTGGCGCCGGTGTCGCTGGCGCCAGGGAATCTGCCGGAATATGCGGTGCGCACGACCTTGCGCATGCTGGTCGCGCTCGCCCTATCGCTGCTGTTCACCTTCACCTACGCGACCCTCGCGGCCAAGAGCCGCCGCGCCGAAGTCATCCTGGTGCCGTTGCTCGACATTCTTCAATCGGTGCCGATCCTCGGTTTCATCTCGGTGACGGTGGTGTTCTTCATGTCGCTCGCGCCCGGCCGGGTGCTGGGCGCGGAGTTCGCGGCCGTCTTCGCGATCTTCACCAGCCAAGCCTGGAACATGGCTTTCAGCTTCTACCAGTCGCTGCGCACCGTGCCGGTCGAGCTGATGGAGGCGTCACGCACGTTCCGGCTGTCGGGCTGGATGCGGTTCTGGCGGGTCGAAGTGCCGTTCGCCATGCCGCAGCTCATCTGGAACATGATGGTCTCCATGTCCGGAAGCTGGTTCTTCGTGGTGGCGTCCGAGGCGATCAGCGTCGGCAACACCACCGTCACGCTGCCGGGCATTGGCTCCTACATCGCGCTGGCGATCGAGAAAGAGAACCTTGCCGCGGTGTTCTGGGCCATCGTGGCGATGCTGGTGGTCATCCTGCTGTACGACCAGTTGCTGTTTAGGCCGCTGGTCGCCTGGGCCGACCGGTTTCGTTTCGAGCAGCAGGTGGGCGCGCTGCCGCCGACGTCTTGGGTCCTGGACGTGCTGCGCCGCTCGCGCGCGGTCGCGATCTTGACCGCGCCGCTGTCGCGCCTCTGGCGCCGCACGTTCCGCTGGTCGCTGCTCGGGCGGCGCGATATCGCCGCCAAGCCATCCGGGCGCCGCACAAGTGTCATGGATTGGGTGTGGAACGGCGTCGTCGCCGTGCTGACCCTGCTCGCTCTGTGGCGCGTGGGGACGTTCGTCTCCACCAGCATTTCGCTGCACGAAGCAGGCCGGGCGCTGCTCCTCGGGCTTGCCACTCTGACGCGCGTGATCGTCCTCATCGCCCTGGCCAGCGTGGTCTGGGTGCCGATCGGTGTCGTGGTCGGTATGCGGCCGCGCGTCGCGCAATTCATTCAGCCGATCGCCCAGTTCCTGGCGGCGTTTCCGGCGAACGTGCTGTTTCCGATCGCGGTGTCGGCCATCGTGGTGCTCAGCCTCAACCCCAACATCTGGCTCAGCCCGCTGATGATCCTGGGCACCCAGTGGTACATTCTTTTCAACGTGATCGCGGGCGCCTCGGCGATCCCGTCGGAGATGCGCGACGTCGGCACCAATCTCCAGGTGCGCGGCTGGCTGTGGTGGAAGAAGATCGCGCTGCCGGCGGTGTTTCCCTATTACGTCACCGGCGCCATCACCGCGTCCGGCGGCTCCTGGAACGCGAGCATCGTCGCCGAGGTGGCGAGCTGGGGCAACACGCACCTGGAGGCCAGCGGGCTGGGTGCCTACATCGCGGAGGCGACCACGGCCGGTGATTTTCCACGCATCGTGCTCGGGATCGCGGTGATGAGCCTGTACGTGGTCATCGTCAATCGCCTGTTCTGGCGGCCGCTCTATTGGTACGGCGAACGAAAATTCCGGCTCGGATGAGAGGACGGGAGTCATGAGCGACGCACTGCTGCACATCGAGTCTTGCTGCCAGGCCTTCCCCAGGCCCGACGGCGAAGACTTGCTCGTCCTCAACGACATCAACCTGACGCTCAAAGATGGGGAGATCGTCGGTCTGCTCGGCCGGTCCGGCTCGGGGAAATCAACGCTGCTGCGTCTGATCTCCGGGCTGGCGCAGCCGACCCAGGGCACCGTGACGTATCGCGGTCAGCCGGTGGTGGGGCCGGCGGCCGGCATCGCCATGGTGTTTCAAAGCTTCGCTTTGTTTCCCTGGCTCACCGTGCTGGAGAATGTGCAGCTCGGGCTGGAAGCGCTCGGTCTGCCGGAGGCCGAGATACGCCAGCGGGCGCTGGCCGGCATCGATCTGATCGGCCTCGACGGCTACGAGTCGGCCTATCCGCGCGAATTGTCCGGCGGCATGCGCCAGCGGGTGGGCTTTGCCCGCGCGCTCGTCGTGCATCCCAACATTCTATTGATGGATGAGCCGTTTTCCGCACTCGATGTGCTCACCGCGGAAACTTTGCGCACCGATTTCCTCGATCTCTGGATCGAAGGCAAGCTGCCGATCAAGGGCGTGCTGCTGGTGACGCATAATATCGAGGAAGCGGTGCTGATGTGCGACCGCGTTCTCGTCTTCTCCAGAAATCCGGGTCACATCATCGAGGAGATCAAGGTCGATCTGCCGCAGCCGCGCAGCCGGCTGGAACCGGCCTTCCGCGATCTGGTCGAGCGCATCTATGTCGCCATGACCGCAAAGCCCGCCGCCCCGCAACGCACGGCGCCGGATCGTTTCGCCGGCATGGGCATCGGGATGGTGCTGCCGCGCGTGTCGGCCAACTTGATGGCCGGTCTGATCGAGGCCGTCGCCGGGGCGCCCTATCACGGCAAGGCCGATATGCCGGTGATCGCCAGCGCCTTGCAGATGGAAGTGGACGAACTCTTTCCCGTCGCCGAGACGTTGCAGTTGATGCGTTTCGCCGAAGTGGAAGGTGGCGATATCAAGCTGACCGAGACGGGCAAGCAGTTCGCGGACGCCGGTGTCGACGACCGCAAGCGGCTGTTCCAGCGTCAGCTCATGAATTACGTGCCTTTGGCCGCGCATATCGGCCGCGTGCTGCAAGAGCGCGCCAGCCACACGGCCCCCAGAAGCCGGTTCCTCGACGAACTCGAGGATCACATGGCAACCGACGATGCGGAGCAGACATTGCGCGCCATTGTCGGCTGGGCCCGGTTCGCCGAAGCATTCGCCTACGACGACAGGTCCGGCACGTTCAGCCTCGACAATCCGACCTGAGCGCGTGATGACGCACTTTCCCTCCCCACCGCTTGGCGGGGGGAGGGTTAAGGCGCGAGCGTCTCGTGGAGTTGGCGCGGCGGCGACATAAAGAGCCGTCGGCCGGGGCCTCGTCCACCGACCAGCAGCACTCAATACGGCCGGTCTCGGGCGAGACATGCCAATGCGCGACGAGGCGGCCGGCGTTTTGCCGGGCCTTGAGCGGGCGGGTGGATGTCGTGCGGAGCGGGATGTTCGCCGCGGCGTGGCCGCGAAGGGCGACGCCGCGAACGGCGTCAAAGCGGGCAGTAGGGAAATTTACGAATGCGAGCTTCATGGCTCACCTCCATGTCGCCGGTCATGGCCGGCTCGGGGCGAGCGAAAAGCGAAGGACTTTTAGGTCCGAGCCTTCCTCTCCCGGCGGGCTGCGCCAAGATCGATCCGGTTGGTGTGTGTACTGGCACGACGACCGAAGATGACGGCTGTCGTGCCGCGTCTAGAGTAGCTGTCCATTGGGTCCTGTGATGTGTTGTTCGCAGCGACAAAGTCTGCTGACAGAGTCATGCGAACGAAAACCGGAGCTATGCCCCGCGATCCGCGCTGTCAATAAAGTAAGACGCGCGACACGGCTTGGTGATGTCGTTTTTTACGGCGCGTCTACTCGATGACGATCCGCGTGCGCGGGCCGAGGCGTGCCAGCAGATGGCGCAGCGCGCTTGTCGTTAGTGCGACGCAGCCGGCGGTCGGCGCAAAAGCCGGGCGCGCGACATGGATGAAGACCGCGCTGCCGCGGCCGGCCACGCGCGGTTGCGTGTTGTGATCGATCTCGACGATGAAGTCGTAGAGGGCGTCGGCGCGGGTGAGGCGGTCGGCCTTGCTCCCGGGCGGCACCTTCACCGGCCGATTGTAATGGCGGTCCGCCGGGTCTTCGCACCAGCCGTCGTCAGGGCGAATCCTTTGCACCGCCAACGAAGTAGCCGGACGGCGGTGGCGCTCGCCGCGCCACCATAGCCGCTTGGGCCGGAAGGTGCCCCGCGGAGTACCGCCGTCCCCCTCGCGCTTGTTGGCCTTGATGCCGCCGCGCCCGAGCGCGACCGGCAGCGCCCATGGTCCAGCCGTCAGCCAGCCACGGCGCGGATCGCCCGGCTTACGGCGCACCGTCACCCGCGACAGGGACCGCGTTCGCATCAGAGTGGTCCTGGAAAATGCAGGCAGGCCCCCTAAATATCAGTTCTCGCTTGCTCTTTTAGCCCCGAATGCTCTACTCCGCGAGGACGGCCGGGGCCGAAAAGCGGGCTTTTGGAAAAGATTGTACGTCTCGTGAAATGGTAGTGAGGGTTCCGGTTACCTTTGAGATTTCCGAACCCCGAGTATAGCTAGTGCATAGGGCGCTGCAGCGCCGCCCGAAGGGGCATTTGAACGATGGCGAATAAGCGGATCATTCTGATCGTCGACGACGATACCGAACTGCGCGAGGCGCTGGTCGAGCAACTGGCGCTGCACGAGGAGTTCGAGGCGATCTCCGTCGACAGCGGCACCAAGGGCGTGCAGATCGCCAAGAACGGCCAGGTCGACCTGGTGATCATGGACGTCGGCCTGCCGGACGTGGACGGCCGCGAGGCGGTGCGCATTTTGCGCAAGAACGGCTTCAAGGCGCCGATCATCATGCTCACCGGCCACGACACCGACAGCGACACCATCCTCGGGCTGGAGTCCGGTGCGAACGACTATGTCAGCAAGCCTTTCCGATTCGCCGTGCTGCTGGCGCGGATCCGGGCGCAGCTGCGGCAGCACGAGGCGAGCGAGGACGCGGTCTTCACCATCGGTCCCTACACGTTCCGGCCAAGCTCGAAGATCCTGCTCAATCCCAAGGGCAGCAAGGTGCGGCTGACGGAAAAGGAAACCGCGATCCTGCGCTATCTCTATCGCGCCGGGCAGAAGCCGGTGTCGCGCGAGACGCTGTTGCAGGAAGTGTGGGGCTATAATTCCGGCGTCACCACCCATACGCTCGAGACGCATATCTACCGGTTGCGGCAGAAGGTGGAAAAGGACGCGGCGATGCCGCAGATCCTGGTGACGGAAGCCGGCGGCTATAAGCTGGTGCCGTGAGAACCAATTCTGTCATTCCGCGGCGGCGCGTCAGCGCCGAACCCGGAATCCAGATGCAATCTCTAGCGCCATTTGTGCTACTGGATTCCGGGTTGCCTCGCTTCGCTCGGCCCCCGGAATGACGGTTGACGTATGAATCTCGAAGACGAAATCGCCATCTTCGAGCGGGTGCCCACCTTCGCGGCGCTGGGGCGGCAGGCCTTGCAGGTGCTGGCGATCGGCGCCGAGACGCGCAATCTGCCGGGCGGCGCCGTGCTGTTCTACGCCGGCGAGCTCGCCGACGGCGGCTACCTGGTGCAGGAAGGCGCGCTGCTGATGGAGCCGGGCACGTTCTCCGAAGGCAAGGAATACACGGTCGGCCCCGGCACGCTGGTGGGCGAACTGGCACTCCTGACCGACATGGTGTGCCCGGCCACCGCGATCGCCAAGGAGCCGACGGTGGTCATCCGCATTCCACGGCACCTCTTTCGCAAGATGCTGGAAGGCTATCCCGCGGCGGCCGAGAAGCTGCGCGGGATCATGAGCGCGCGCCTGCAGACCTGGACGCGCGAGCTCGGCACCGTGCGCAGGAAGCTGGACGAGGGCGAGACGAAGTAATTTGGTTGTCATCACCGGGCTGCCGCGCAGCGGCGTGACCCGGCGATCTCGCTTAGGAAGGCACTGCGCCACCAAGCGGGATGGCCGGGACAACCCCGGCCATGACAACAATCACTCAAAAATCCGCTTCCAGGCTCGCCATGAACGTCCGCGGCGTGCCGAGGTAGGCGGTGTTCGCGCCCGGGCTGCCGACGATATTGCCGTCGGCGATCGAGACGTAATAATTCGTGTCGGTGACGTTGAGCACCTGGAAGCGCGCCGTCAGGTTATGCTGCATGACTTTTATGGAATAGCGGGCGCCGATATCGAGCGTCGCATAGCCGGCCGCATAAGAATTGTTGGTGTTGGTGGCCGCTCTTTGGCTCTCGTAATGACCGGCGGCGGTGAGCGCTACGCCATCCAAGAACGCGGGATGATAGTCGAGCGCGACGTCGCTTTTGACCTGCGGCACACCGACAACGAACTTGTCGTTGGTCAGAGCATTACCGGTGTTCTGCAATCTCGCATCGATATAGGTGACGCCGCCGAAGATGCTGATATCCGGGTTGATTGCGCCTTGCGCGAACAACTCGACGCCGGTGTTCTTTTGCGTGCCGATGACCTGGAAGATGTTCGTTGTCGAATCGGTGGCGGCGAGCGGACGGGTCATCTGGAATCCGTCGAGCGTGATCAGAAAATCCTTCGAGAGGGCGTATTTGACGCCCGCTTCGTATTCTTGATCGTGATACGGCGCCATATACGCATTGGCATTCACCGTGCCGGCCGGCGCCTGATCGCCTTCCTCCACGCTGTTGGCATAGGTGGCGTAGAACGTGAGCGGGGCGATCGGCTTATAGATCAAGCTCACCGTCGGGCTCAGTTCGCCGTTGACGGAGTCCGAGCTCGTTGTCTGGCCGGCCACATTGTAGCTCTTGGCGTTGAGGAAGGTTGAGCTCAGCACGCCTTGAACGGCCCAATGCTCGTTGAAATGCAGCATGTCGCCGACGATGAACGACTGCTCGTTCAATTCGCCCGACTTGTATTCGCCTCCGCTGTTCGGAACAGGCGGCGAGGAGAACACGACCGGGTTGGCCAAGGTCGACGTGCCGAGCACCTGCGCGATCGAATTGCGATAGCTGTACTGGCCGTTCATGAAGCCGTTGGTGCCGAACGTCAGATCGTTCTGGAAGCCGAGGATATCGACGTGGCCGTTGAGCGAGGCCGTGTTGCTGCCGATGGTGAAATGCGGAACGGCGTTGAAATTCTTGGTGACGGTGAAATTGCCGTTGTTGTCGGTCATCGTGTTGGTGATGCCGTAAAGATTGCGGACGGCGTTCTGGTAGAGTCCGCCGATCTCCATGCTCCATGAATCGTTGAACTGATGCTTGAGCTTCACCAGCCCGGTATCGGTGGTGAGATCGGTTCCGGCGCCCGGCTGGCCGTAACCGGCCTTGGTCGGATCCGGCGGGGAGGGGAGGACAGTGCTCTTGCCGCCGTCGTAGACGATGCTTCCCGGCAGGCCGTAGGCCTGCGTGCGATAGTGGCTGAAGTCCGTTTCGACGACGGTCTTGTCGTCGAGATGAAAGTCGAGGGCGGAGCTGAACAACGTGCGATCGGCATAGCTTCCGGGGACGTAGCTTTGACCCTCGCCGTGCACGGCGTTGATGCGATAGCCGACCGATCCGGCGCGGCCGCCGACATCGGCCTGCTCGGTGAAGACGCTGTTGGAATCGTAGCCCTCGCTGAAGCGCAAGATTGGCGTATCGGTCGGACGCTTGAGGACGTAGTTGAACACGCCGGCAGGCGTCTCCGGTCCGTAGAGCGAGCCGGCGAGGCCGTTGAGAACCTGAATCCCGGCGAGGTCCTCTGTGGGTACGGCGGTCGTGCCGATGGCGTTGAGTCCGTCGATCCGCGTGTTCTGAACGATGCTGCCCTGAAAGCCGCGCGATTGCGGCCGTGACACTTCGAAGCCCTGCTGGTCGCGAACTTCCACCGAGGGCAGGAAGTTCAGGACTTCGTTCACCGTGTGCGCCTGCTGATTGACGATCAGTTCTTCGGGAACAACGGTCACCGACGTTGGCGTGTTGAGGATCGATTGGGCGCCGAGAGGTCCGAGGTTCGCAGTCGGCGTGTTGTAGGTTGGCGTGGCCGCATAGGCGCCGCTATTGGCCGGCGTGGTTCCGGAATTGTTTGTCGCGTTGACGTCCACCTCCGGAAGCTGCACCGAGTTGTTGGCCTGCTGTGCCTGCGCGGCGCCGACTGAAAGCGCGGCCGCGCCGACTGCGGCCAAGAGCGTTGTGATTCTTTTTGCGGATTGCGCCATCGGTGCTTCCATTCCATGCGCCGCCATTCGGCCCGCGCGATCACGTTATTCCTGCGCGGATATAGCGATGTTGGAATTGGCACAATCCTAAGCGTCGCGATGTGCACTCACTTTTAATTGAGTGGCGCCTCCCCTGGCCTGCGACGCGAAGCGCGGCCGACGGGTTCAAGACTGAAAAATTTCACCAGGGAGAAAAAGTGCGCGTTGGCTGGGCCTAAACTTCCACCGTCGCCGTCACCGGGACGTGGTCAGAGGGACGCTCCGCGCCGCGATAGTCTTTGGCGATTTTGATTTTGGAGACCTGGCCCGCGAGCGCGTCCGAAGTCCAGATGTGATCGAGACGGCGGCCGCGGTCGGCGGCGCGCCAGTTGTCCATCGCGCGATAGCTCCACCATGTGTAGAGCTTCTCCGGCTCCGGCGTGAGCACGCGCATGCTGTCGATCCAGTTGCCGGCGGCGCGCGCGGCGTTGAGCTTCTCGCATTCGACCGGCGTGTGCGACACCACCTTGACCATCTGCTTGTGGCTCCAGACGTCGTGCTCGAGCGGCGCGACGTTGAGATCGCCGACCAGAATCGCGCGCTGCGACGGCGCCGGACGCAAATCCGCGTGGTCGCGCATTTCGTCGAGAAACGACAGCTTGTGGCCGAACTTCGGATTGATCTCGGGGTCCGGCTCGTCGCCGCCGGCCGGCACGTAGAAATTATGTAGGGTCACCGGGTCTCGCAGCCCGGCGCGCTCGCCCAGCATCACGGCGAGATGGCGGCAGTCGTTTTGGTCGCAGAATCCGTGAGTTACAGTCGATTCGAACGGCAGGCGCGAGAGCACCGCGACGCCGTGGTAGCCCTTCTGCCCGTTGAGCGCCCGGTAGTCGTACCCTAGCCGCTTGAAGCGCTTGTGCGGGAATTTGTCGTCCGGGCACTTCGTCTCT
>DATARB010000369.1:0-2598 GCA_036264375.1 Pseudolabrys sp. | reverse complement strand
CGTGGTGACGCTGCCGGAAGGCACCGAGATGGTGATGCCGGGCGACAACATCGCCATGGAGGTGACGCTGATCGTGCCGATCGCCATGGAAGAGAAGCTGCGTTTCGCCATTCGCGAGGGCGGCCGCACCGTCGGTGCCGGCGTGGTGGCGAGCATCGTCGAGTAAGCGGACGACGGAAAACGGACGACGGACAACAGAAGACAGAGGACGGATAATGAAGTGACGACCCCGGCTGCGATAGATCATCTGTCGTCCGTCGTCTGTCGTCCGTCATCCGAAGCGCCATGAACGGTCAAAATATACGGATACGCCTCAAGGCGTTCGATCACCGCATCCTCGATGCGTCGACGCGCGAGATCGTCAATACGGCGAAGCGCACCGGCGCCCAGGTGCGCGGACCGATCCCGCTGCCGACCAAGATCGAGAAGTTCACCGTCAACCGCTCGCCGCACATCGACAAGAAGAGCCGCGAGCAGTTCGAGATGCGCACGCATAAGCGCCTGCTCGACATCGTCGATCCGACGCCGCAAACGGTCGATGCGCTGATGAAGCTCGACCTTGCCGCCGGTGTCGACGTCGAGATCAAGCTCTAAGGCGCGATTCAAGGAATAGACACATGCGTTCCGGAGTGCTGGCACAGAAGGTCGGGATGACGCGCCTCTTCACCGAGGCAGGCGAGCATGTGCCGGTGACGGTGCTCCGCCTCGGCAATTGCCAGGTCGTCGCCCACCGCACCAAGGACAAGAACGGCTACGTCGCGCTGCAGCTCGGCGCCGGCCAACGCAAGGTGCAGCGCACCACCAAGGCCGACCGCGGCCACTTCGCGGTCGCCAAGGTCGAGCCCAAGCGCAAGCTCGCCGAATTTCGGGTCGACGACGACGCACTGATCCCGATCGGCGCCGAGATCACGGCGGATCATTTCGTCGTCGGCCAATATGTCGACGTCACCGGCACTTCGACCGGCAAGGGCTTTGCCGGCGGCATGAAGCGCTGGAATTTCGCCGGTCTGCGGGCGAGCCACGGCGTGTCGATCTCGCACCGCTCGATCGGCTCGACCGGCGGCCGCCAGGATCCCGGCAAGACCTTCAAGAACAAGAAAATGCCCGGTCATCTCGGCGTCGACCGGGTGACCACGCTCAATCTCAAAGTGATGCAGACCGATGTCGAGCGCGGCCTCATCCTGGTCGAGGGCGCCGTGCCCGGCGTCAAAGGCGGCTGGATCACGGTGCGCGACGCGGTGAAGAAGAAGCTGCCGGACGGCGTGCCGAAGCCGGGCAAGTTCAAGCTCGCCGACAATGAATCGACCGCCCCTGTCTCAGTCGGTCAAGACGCAGGGAGTGCGTGACATGGAATTGAAAGTCACGACGCTCGACGGCAAAAGCTCCGGCTCGGTCACGGTGTCCGACGCCATTTTCGGGCTCGAGCCGCGCACCGACCTCATTCACCGCTGCGTGGTTTGGCAATTGGCCAAGCGCCAGGCCGGCACGCACCAGGTGAAAAACCGCGCCGACATCCACCGCACCGGCAAGAAAATGTACCGGCAGAAGGGCACCGGCTCGGCGCGCCACGGTTCGGCGCGGGTCAATCTGTTCCGCGGCGGCGGCCGCTCGTTCGGCCCGCACAACCGCAGCCACGAGATCGGCCTGCCCAAGAAGGTCCGCGCCTTGGCGCTCAAGCACGCGCTTTCCGCCAAGGCCAAGGACGACGGCATCGTCGTCATCGAGGCGCTCAGCGTGAAGGACGCCAAGACCAAGGCGCTGCGCGGCCAGTTCGAAAAGCTCGGCCTGTCGAATGCGCTGCTGATCGACGGCGCCGAGCTCGCGGCGGATGTTCGCACCGCCGCGCGCAATATCCCGAACATCGACGTGCTGCCGGTCGCCGGCATCAACGTCTACGACATCATGCGGCGGCACAAGCTCGTTCTCACCAAGGCCGCGGTCGATGCGTTGGAGGCGCGCTTCAAATGACCACCACCGATCCGCGCCATTACGACGTCATCATCGCCCCGCTCATCACCGAGAAGGCGACCAACGCGTCCGAGCACAACAAGGTGATGTTCAGGGTCGCCATGACCGCGACCAAGCCGCAGATCAAGGAAGCGGTCGAAAAGCTGTTCGACGTCAAGGTCAAAAGCGTCAACACGCTGCGCCGGCGCGGCAAGTGGAAGATCTTCAAGGGGCGGCGCGGGCAGCAGTCCGATTCCAAGCGCGCCATCGTGACCCTCGAAGAGGGTCAATCGATCGACGTGACCACGGGTCTGTAAGGGAGCGGCGGGATGGCACTGAAGCAATATAATCCTGTCACGCCCGGCCAGCGCCAGCTGGTGCTGGTCGACCGCTCCGCGCTCTATTCCGGCAAGCCGGTCAAGGCGCTGACCGAAGGCAAGAATTCGACCGGCGGCCGCAACAACAACGGCCACATCACCTCGCGTTATCGGGGCGGCGGCCACAAGCAGTCCTATCGCAAGATCGACTTCAAGCGCCGCAAGTTCGACGCGCCGGCCAAGGTCGAGCGGCTGGAATACGATCCGAACCGCACCGCCTTCATCGCGCTGATCAAATACGACGACGGCGAGCTCGACTATATCCTGGCGCCGC
>DATARB010000243.1:0-5030 GCA_036264375.1 Pseudolabrys sp. | reverse complement strand
AAGCCCAAGTCCTCCATGCCGCGCCGTTGCGCCAGCGAAAGCGCCAAAGTCTGCTGGTAGTTGTTGCGCAGCACCAGGCGCGCGACTTCGCCGGTCATCTCGACGAGCAGCGCGTTGCGCGCTTCGATTGTCAGCGCGCCGGAGCGCAACGGCGCGCTCAGCGCGATCTTGATGTTCACCTCGACGTCCGACGTATTCACGCCGGCCGAGTTGTCGATGGCGTCGGTGTTGAGCCTGATGCCTTTGAGCGCCGCCTCGATACGGCCGCGCTGCGTCATGCCGAGGTTGGCGCCCTCGCCGATCACCTTGCAGTTCAAATCCGCGCCGGTGACGCGGATCGGATCATTGGCGCGGTCGCCCGCCGCCTCGTCGGTCTCGCTCGCCGCGCGGATGTAGGTGCCGATGCCGCCGAAGAACAACAGATCGACCTTCGCCGTCAGGATCGCCTTCATCAGCGTCTGCGGCGTCACGCTGGCGCCCACGCCGAACAACGCCTGCGCCTCCGGGCTGAGATGAATTTCCTTCGACGAACGCGGGTAGACGCCGCCGCCCTTGGAGATCAGCGATTTGTCGTAGTCCTGCCAGCTCGAGCGCGGCAGCGCGAACAGCCGCTTCCGCTCGGCAAAAGCCGCCTTCGGGTCCGGATCGGGATCGATGAAGATATCGCGGTGGTCGAAGGCCGCCACGAGCTTGGTCGTATCCTCGCGCAGCATGCCGTTGCCGAACACGTCGCCCGACATGTCGCCGACGCCGACCACGGTGAACGGCGTCTCGTGGATGTTCACATCCATCTCGCGGAAATGCCGCTTCACCGACTCCCAGGCGCCGCGCGCGGTGATGCCCATCACCTTGTGGTCGTAGCCGGCCGAACCGCCCGACGCGAAAGCATCGCCCAGCCAGTAGTCGTGTGCGATGGACAGCGCATTGGCGATGTCGGAGAAGGTCGCGGTGCCCTTGTCGGCCGCGACCACGAGATAGGGATCGTCGCCTTCGTGCCGCACCACATCGGCAGGCGGAATGATTTTACCATCCGGCGCGATATTGTCGGTGATGTCGAGCAGCGTTCCGATGAACAGCTTGTAGGTGGCGATGCCCTCGGCCTGCACTTCCTCGCGCGAGGCGCTTTTCGGCATCAGCTTCGGCACGAAGCCGCCTTTGGCGCCGACCGGCACGATCACCGCGTTCTTCACCTGCTGCGCCTTGCACAAGCCCAAAATTTCCGTGCGGAAATCCTGCGGCCGGTCGGACCAGCGGATGCCGCCGCGCGCCACCTTGCCGAAGCGCATGTGCACGCCTTCGACCCGCGGCGAATAGACGAAGATCTCGTAGAGCGGGCGCGGCAACGGCAGGTCGGTGAGCTTGCCGCTCTCGAACTTGATGGCGATCTGCGGCTTCACCTGCCCGTCGGTGTCGGTCTGGAAAAAGTTGGTGCGGATGGCCGACTGCACCGCGTTGACGAAGTGCCGCAGGATGCGATCCTCGTCGAGGCTCTCGACCTTCTGCAGCTCCGTTTCGATGCGCTCCGCGATCTCTTTCTGCCTGGCGGCGCGCAGCGCGTCCGCATCCGGCCGCGGATCGAAGCGCGCGTGGAACAATTCGACGATTTCGCCGGCAATCGCCGCGTGCTTCGTCAGCGTCGCCCACATGTAGTCCTGCGAATAGGGCACGCGGATCTGGCGCAGGAAGCGCGACAGCGTACGGATCAGCGCCACGTCGCGCCACGCCAGGCCGCCGAGCAGCGTCAACGCATTGTAGCCGTCGCTCTCGGCCTGCCCGCGCATGACCATCATGAACGCGGTCTCGAGCCTCGCCTTGCCGCTGTCGAGATCGATCATGCCGCCGTCGGTGCGCTCCAGCAGCATGTCGTGCAACCAGGCGGCCTTATCGCCTTCAGACGCCGCGATATAATAAGTGCGCTCGTCGACCACCCTGAAGCCCATGTTCTCCAGCACTGGCACGCGGGCGGATAGCGGCAGCGGGTGGGCGAAGCTCCACACTTTCAGCCCCACCGCCTTCTGCTCTTCCTCGAGGCGGTGGTGAAAATCGACGCCTAGCGGGCGCTCTGCGCTCAAGCCTTCGATCACGCGGACGTCGCCGGCCGCGATCGTCGGCGCATAGGCCTCGTGGTAGCCCTCGGAGAACGCATCCTTGTAACGCTCGAACAGGTCGCGTGCTTTCTCCGGCGGATTGGTCAGAGCCAAAGCCTCGGCGAAACCGTCGCTCCAGCTGCGCACGATCGCCGCGACATCGTCTTCGAGCTTGGCGCGTGCGATCGGCACCGTCGCGCCGCCGACTCGGCGGACGATGAAATGCACGCGCACCAGCGGCCCTTCCGGAAAATACGGATAGTAGGCGACGATGCTGCCGTCGAAGGCGATGGCGAGATAGTCGCCGATCTTCGCGCGCACGCTGCTGTCGTAGCGCTCGCGCGGCACATAGACGAGCACCGACACGAAACGGTCGAAGCGATCGATGCGCGCCAGCACGCGCACGCGCGGGCGCTCGTCGAGCTGAAGGATCGCCAGCGCGAAGTCGTAGAGCGTGTCTTCGTCGACCTGAAACAGTTCGTCGCGCGGATAGTGCTCCAGCACATTCGCAAGCGCCTTGCCGGAATGGCTGCCGGGATCGAAGCCCGCGCGCCGTTCGATGTGCGCGATCTTGCGGCGCAAGTAGGGAATGCTCTGCGCGGTACGCGTGTAGGCCGTCGACGTGAAAAGCCCGATGATGCGCTGCTCGCCGAGCAGATTGCCGCCGGCGTCGAACCGCTTGATGCCGATATAATCGAGATGGACGCGTCGGTGCACGCGCGAGCGGATGTTGGCCTTGGCGATGATCAGCGGGCGCGGCTCCTTCAGGAACGCCATGACCTCGGGGGTATATTCGACCAGTTCGCTGCCGCGCCTGAGCACGCGCAGGTCGTGCGTGCGCATGACGCCGAGCGCGCTGTCGAAGTCCGGCTCCAGCACATTATCTTGGAGCTTGTAATCGCGCATGCCCAGGAAGGTGAAGTTTTCCGCCAGCAGCCATTGCAGGAACTGCACCGCCTCAGCGATCTCGTCGACCGGCAAAGGCGGCGGATTATTCTTCATCTCCTCGACGATCGCGGTGACGCGCTCGCGCATCGGCCGCCAGTCCTGCACCGCCAGCCGCACCTCGCCGAGCACAGTGGAGAGCGCGGCCACGAGATCGGCGCGCGCGGCATCGTCGGCGATCGGATCGAGGTGAATGTGGATGAAGCTCTCGCGCTCTCCCGCCACCGCGTCGGCGGCGCCCAGTTCGACCAGCGTCTCGCCTTCGCGCCGTACGCCGAACACCGGATGCGCCACCAACTGCACGGCGACACGCCGCTCGGTGAGTTCGCCCATCACCGAATCGACCAGGAACGGCATGTCGTCGTTGACGATCTCGACGACGGTCACCGCCTTGCGCGGGCCGGAGTCTTCCAGCGTCACCGTCTCGCAGGAGATTTTCGCTGCGCCAGGCGCGCGTTTGCGCAACGCCTCCCACGCGCGCGCGGCCAACTTGGCCAGATCGTTCGGTCCTAGCTGCGCCACGTCGTCCGGCACCACGCGGCCGAACAGCCCTGCGACGAATCCCGGCGGACTATCCGGATGAAGCGCGGCAAGGGCTGCGCCAGCGCGCGCAATATCGGCTTGCGCTGTAGTCTGTGCGTCGCTGTCAGGCAGTGCAGCGGCCATGGGAAACCTCGCGATGGTTCGACGGGATCGGTCGAGGCAGTAGCGGAGTGTTTACGTTCTTCGGCAGGCCGTCGAGAGGAACTCACCGTTTGGTGACGCGGCGGTGACGGGCTTCCGAAGAGCTATGAGCTTTCGTACAAGACATTGATATCACACGATGAATATCGCATCTTGTGATCATATCGCCCGCGCTGAGAACCATATAGTCTTTACCCAGGGCTAGGAAACCGACAGGGCAAGGACATGGGCAAGGCCGACAAAGCACAAAAAGCCAAGGCCGCGCCCGGCAAGGGCAAACCGGACTTGCACACCATCAAAGGCGGCAAGTCTTCGTCATTCCGGGGTGCGAGCGCGGCGAGCGAACCTGGAATCGAGAAACAGGCCGACGACGCGCCGGTGATCGCGCTCGATCTCGGCTCCGCGAAGCTCTCGCCGGCCATGACCGCCTATTTCAAGAAATGCCAGGACAAGCTTGGCTTCGTGCCGAACGTGCTTGTCGCCTACGCCTTCGACACGGTGAAGCTGGAAGCCTTCGTCGCCATGTACAACGACCTGATGCTCGGCGAGAGCGGCCTCTCCAAACTCGAGCGCGAGATGATCGCGGTCGCGGTGTCGTCGCAGAACCGCTGCTACTACTGCCTCACCGCGCACGGCGCCGCCGTGCGGCAATATTCGGGCAATCCGCTGCTCGGCGAGCAGATCGTCATGAACTATCGCGTCGCGCGGCTGAACAAACGCCAGCGCGCCATGCTTGATTTCGCGCTGAAGCTCACGGCCTCTCCCTGGAGCGTCGAGGACGGCGACCGCGAGAAGCTCCGCCGCGCCGGCTTTTCCGACCGCGACATCTGGGACATCTCGGCCGTCATCGGCTTCTTCAACATGTCGAACCGTGTGGCCTCCGCCACAGACATGCGGCCGAATGAGCGGTATCACAGTCAGGCGAGATGAGGTCTATCCGCTGTCATGCGCGGGCTTGGCCCGCGCATCCCGATTCAATGGGCACCGTGGCATCCGTATCGGGATGGCCGGGACAAGCCCGGCCATGACAAGTCGACAATGACACGCATCTTCCGCGCATTCACAGTCGTCACCCTCCTCCTCACCAGCGTTGCCGCGCTGGCGCAATCGCAGCCGCAGCTTGCCTCAACGCTGAGCACGATCCCGCCGGCGCACGGCGTGCTCGCCCAGCATGGCATGGTGGTCGCGCAGGAAAGCCGCGCCGCCCGCATCGGCGTCGAGATCCTCGACCGCGGCGGCAACGCGGTGGATGCGGCGGTCGCCGTCGGCTTCGCCATGGCGGTGACTTATCCGCGCGCCGGCAATCTCGGCGGC
>DATARB010000152.1:0-2161 GCA_036264375.1 Pseudolabrys sp. | reverse complement strand
GGTAACTCGGGCACATAGTTGTGCGTACCACACACCTTCAGACCGCCGCACTAATTTTGGTTGGGGCGCTCATAATGAGGTGCAGAAATGACTAAGGTTCTCATCCTCTATTATTCCGCGTACGGCCACATGGAGCGCATGGCTCAGGCTGTTGCGGAAGGCGTAAGGGACGCCGGCGTCGAAGCTGACATCCGTATTGCCTCATCTGAGAATGTTACCAGGCGGGCCGCGGTAAGACGGCGGCTGATGCATCAACATTGAGGGCTGGAAGAGGCAGAGGGGCTGTGGGCGGGTCGGGCCCTGCATTGTCCGAGCCGTCCACAGCCCCGAGCGGCCGTCCAGCGTTTTCATGCCCGTCGGCTGCCGTTTCAGCGATCAATCTCTGCGCGGCGCTCTTGCGCAAGGCTCGCAGCAGACGCTGCACGATCGAATGCTGCTTCTTGCCGAACTGGTCGGGATGGAGGTCGGCGAGACGACCGACAATGGCGATGGCGGTCAGCTGTGGCTCGACCGCGAGCCAGCCCTCGATCAGCGCCAGGTGCGGATCGAGCTTTGATGGCATCCGGATCCGTTTCTTGTAACGTCGCTTGGGCCGCCGGTGTGTCGCACGCGGCTCGCCACGCGCGAGATCATCGCCAAGCCTTCGGGCGAATGCAGCAGGCTCCGCGGTCGAGCTGCGCACGACCACATCGCTTTTTCCAGCGACAGCCTCCGGGGGCGCGCCTCCGGCACGACGTCGATGCGATTGCCGAGTTCCTCCTGCGCCGAGCGGATCTCGGCCAGCAGCGCCACGGGATCGAGCGTCTGGTATTGCGCGCGCAACCGCTCTTTCACGGCCTTGGCGACCATCGGATGCGCCAGAGCTCGCTCATAAGGCGTCGACGGATCATGATAGCGCTTGATCACCTTGGCGCCTTCGCGCCGCTTCTCCTTCAGCTTGAACGACGGCTGGAAGAAGTTCACGTAAAGCCGTGCCGCCGCGTAGAGCCGGGCCATTACGCGCGCCGTCTCGGCGCCGTCGAACCGGCCATATCCCATCAGTCGTCGGACGACTGCGCCGTTCTTCTGCTCGACGAAGGCCTGGTCGTTCTTCTTGTAGGCACGCGATCGCGTCACCTCGAGCTTCTGCCCGCGACACCAGGGGATGACTACCTCGTTCATGAACGCACTGTCGTTGTCGAAGTCGACACCGCGCAACAGCCAAGGAAACAAGCTCTGGGCGCGCTTGATCGCCTCGACGACGAGACTGCCGTCGCGATTGAGCAGCGGCAGGCACTCGGTCCATCCGGTTGCAACGTCCACCATCGTCAGAGTCTGGATGAACGAGCCTGCCACCGACGTGCCGCCATGCGCCACCATGTCGACCTCGCAGAAGCCGGGCGCCGGGTCCTTCCAGTCGTTGAACGTCCGGATCGGCACCTCACGACGGATCGCGGAGTAAAAGCCGGCCCGCCGACGGCGACCGCCTGCCGCCGCAACCTTCACGTCGCCGAGCATTCGGTCGATCGTCGCGGCGCCCACTGCGAGCAATTGCGCCTGCTCGCCTTCGCGAAGTAGCAACCGGCCGTGTTGCGCCAGTGCCGGCACAAGGGTCGGGATCATCGCCACGAGCCGCTTGCCGCACACACGATCCGACGCCTCCCATAAGGCCGTCAGCGCGTCCTTGATCGCTGCGCCGTAGCGGCGCTTGCGCTCACGCAGGGCTGGGGTCTCAACTGCCTTATCGACGACGCGCCGCCGCAACGCCCGCACCGCGTGCTTGCGATGCCAGCCCGTCGTCCGGCACAGCGCGTCGAGGATGCGCCCCTTCTCCACCCGCCCCGCCGACCAGTAGCGCTCCGCCACCGCCGACAAAACCTCGCGCCGCGCGCCCATGCTGATAATTCCCGCCATGCGCGCCACCGACCCGATTCGGCGGCGCTGCCCCAATCATCGGCGGAAACTTCTTCAGTAACATTCCTGGTGAGGCAATGCGCATCTCGCCGCGCCATGATGCGAAAGCCGTCACGTAATAGAGTGGGTTTTCAGGAACGGCTCGCCGCCGCTCCGAGTCTAGCCGGTGCTTCGCAAACCCTGAGGGCGCTGCAGCGCCAGCCTTAGCCAAAAAGCTCCAGTAGCCGCCCCAGTCGGGCGCGTGCTTAAAACTTCGTCAGCCGCCGGT
>DATARB010000121.1:0-11254 GCA_036264375.1 Pseudolabrys sp. | reverse complement strand
TCAAGCGTGAGCCGGACGGCGGCGCCGGTTGCGTCCTCGCCCAGCGGCGTCACGAAACACAGCGCGCCCGGCGCCGGCGCACCGCCGAGCTGGACCGCGGTGCCGGTACCCTTCAGCACCTCGGCAAGCTCACGGCCGCCGTCTTCGTCTGCGACCCAGGCCGAGGCCGGCTTGGGCTGCGCCGGCACATCGACCGTTGGCGGGCTCGCATCCGGCGCGCCGTCGTAGCCGTAAAAGCCCTGCTTGGTCTTGCGGCCAAGCAAACCGGCGGCGACACGCGTCGTCATCTGCGCGGAGGGCTGGTACATCGGCTCGCCGAAATACTGCTCGAACAGGCTCACCATCACCGCGTGGGTGACGTCGCCGCCGATGAGGTCGAGCAGTTCGAACGGGCCCATGCGGAAGCCGGCCGCTTCCTTCATCAGCAGATCGACCTCGCGCGGGCTCGCGATACCCTGCGCGACGATGCGCAGCGCTTCGGGCCCGTAGGCGCGGCCAGCGTGATTGACGACGAAGCCGGGCGTGTCGGTTGCCACCACCGGATGCTTGTTGATACGCCGCACGAAACTGGTGAGCGCTTCGACCAGCGCCGGATCGGTGCGCAGGCCGCCGATAACTTCGACCAGCCGCATGAGCGGTGGCGGATTGAAGAAATGCAGTCCGGCGACGCGCTGCGGCCGCGCGCAGCCGGCGGCGATCTCGGTCACCGAGAGCGAGGAGGTGTTGGTGGCGAGCACGGCGTCCGGAGCGACGCGGCTCTCCAACTCGCGGAACAGCGCACGCTTGGCATCGAGGTTTTCCACGATTGCCTCGATCACGACGTCAGCGCCGGCGGCTTCATCGTACGATGTGATCGGGCGCATACGCCCAAGCACACTCTTTTTGTCGTCCGCCGTCATGCGGCCTTTCGACACGAGACCCGCCAGCCCCTTATCAACAGCGGCGATCGCTTCCTGCACGGCACCTTCGCGCGCGTCGAACAGCAAGGCCGTCAAGCCTGCCTGCGCGCAGACCTGGGCGATGCCGCGCCCCATGGTGCCGGCGCCGAACACGGCGACGATCAGGTCAGGCTTCTGCAGATCGATCGCCACGCGTCACTTTCCCTCGAATGCCGGTTTGCGCTTTTCCATGAAGGCGCGCATGCCTTCCTTCTGATCGTGGGTGGCGAACTGCAACTGGAACGCCTTGCGCTCGAGCATCAGCGCGGTCTCGAGCGGCGCGTCCAGGCCGGCGTTGACGATCTCCTTGATCTGCTGGATCGAGATCGGCGGCATGGCGGCGATCTCGCGCGCGATCTCCAGCGCGCGCGGCAGCGCCTGGCCGGTCGGCGCGACCTCGCTGATCACGCCCATGCTCAACGCCTCGGCTGCGCCGAACATCTTGCCGGTCATCAACAGCAGCATCGCGCGCTGGCGGCCGACGAGGCGCGCGAGCTTCTGCGTGCCGCCGCCGCCGGGCAGGATGCCGACCTTCACTTCCGGCAAGCCGAGACGTGCACCTTCGCCCGCCACGATGATATCGGCGCACAAAGCGAGTTCGAGCCCGCCGCCGAGCGCGAAGCCTTCCACTGCCGCGATCAGCGGCTTCGGGCAATCGGAAATCGCGCGCCAGTATTTCTGCACATTGCGCGCCATGGTCTCGACCGGGCCCATGTCGGCCATCTCGGCGATGTCGGCGCCGGCGGCAAAGGCTTGTTCCGAGCCGGTAACGATGAGGCAGCGGATGTCTGGGTCAGCACCGTACTGCGTGACGCCATCGGCAAGGCGCGTGCGCACCTCGAGATTGAGCGCGTTGCGCACCTGCGGCCGGTTGATGCGGAAGACGACGATGTCGTTCGACGGCCGTTCGATCAGCAGCGTGTCCGGCGCGGTCATTGGCTTTGATCCACGAGGATTGGCGGGCAAACTTGGTATCACGCGCGCCTGGGCAAAGCCAAACCGGCTTTAACGGTTCACGGCATCGACGGCCCTGAGCGCGTCGATCACCCCGGCGCCGACGTCGCGCGGCTTGCCGTCGATGTGCTGCACCGAACCGACGAGGATACGGCGCAAGTCGTCGGGCGTGAGGCCCGTCTTCCGCGCCAGCAGAAGCGCCGCGACGCCGCTGATGTGCGCGGCGGCGACCGAGGTGCCGGATGTCATCTGATACTGACCGTCCGGTGCGGCGGCAAGGATATCGACGCCGGGCGCCGCAATCGCCACCTGCGGCCCGCGATTGGCCTGCGGCAACAGTTTGTCGGCGGCGTCGGTCGCGGTCACGCCAATGACATGCGGATCGGCGGCCGGATAGAGCGGCGGCGAACGCGGCCCGGCATTGCCGACAGCGGCGATCAGCACCATGCCGCGCGCATGCGCCTTGGCGAGCATATCGCGCAGCATGGCATCGGCGGGACCGGCGAAGCTCATATTGACGATGCGCGCGTTCTTTTCCGCCGCCCAATCGAGGCCCTTGAGGATGTTGAACGTGGTGCCCTGCGCACTATCGCCCTCGCCGGCGAAGGTGCGGATGGCGAGCAGCCGCACCTTGGGCGCGACGCCGATCAGCTTCGTATGCGCGGCAATAGCCCCGGCCATCGCGGTGCCGTGCGCGTGCGGTATGCTCGTGCCGCCAATCGTATCGTATTGATCGGCGACGACGCCGGCGAGATCGGGATGCGCGGTATCGATGCGCGAGTCGATCACCGCCACCAGCACGTCATCGCCATTGGTGACGCGATGCGCTTCCACGAGATGCATCTTCGGCACGACATATTGCGCGCCCGTATCTTGCGGCGGCGCGGCCTGCGCCGTCTGCTGAAGCGCGTAGAGCCAATTCGGCTGCGCAGCCGTGACCACGCGATACCGCGCCAGCATGCGCAATGTCGTTGCCGCCGAGCGGTCGCCATCGATACGCCAGCGTTGCAGCGTGCGCGCGGTCAGCGTGAAGCTCTGCGTCTCCAGCCGCGTCAATCGCAGACGCCGCGCGATCGTGTCGAGCGTGCGCGGCGAGGCGCCCGCCTCGATCTCCACCAGCACCTCGTTGCGCACAAAGCGGACTTCGCCCGGCGCCGGAACGCTGATATTGCGGCCGCGTCCCTGGCGCGCGGTGTGCTGCGATGTCGGCTGGCGCGGTGGTGTGTTGGTCGCGATGGCGGGATCGGGAAACAGCACCGGCCCCAGCACCCAGCCCACCGGGCCGAGAAAACAGCCGAGCGTCGAGCGGCCGACTTCGGCGGCGGTCATCTCGCGGCCCAGGATGATGGTCCCGATGATCGGAGACGCCGCCGCGCAGGCGACGGTGCCCATCACGTAGAAGCCGAGCGGCGGGATGCCGCGGGTGCTTGGCGGCGCAATAGTGGTGGTGCCGCCACCGCCCGGCCTGACTCCCTGAGCCACCGCCGGCGCGAGTCCAGCCATGACCACAGCGATCACAACAATCGCCGCCGCAATGCGCCGCATTGCCGCCCTCGCCCCAATGGATCAGCCGGAGGTATTTTTACACAAGGCTTGTCCGGCCGCTACGCGGACGCCGTTCAATCCGGCACAGGGCGGTGGATGAAATGACAAGCCATCGCGGGGGCTCGACCGATTGTCACTCGGCCTGGGCCGTCGCTGCCTCGATAAGCTTGCGGCATTCGGCAAGCTCCTGCAGCGCGGCTTGCAGCTTGTGCAAACCTTCGGCGTCAAGTCCGCCGCTCGAAACCGCAGGGGCGGCCTCTATCGGATCCGGCGCCGGATCCGGTTCAGGTCTCGTCGTGCCGCGGAGGGCGCGGTCGGCCGGATCGAGGCGCGGCATGGGGGCGCTCTTGAGCGGTGGCTCCCGGCGCCCTTCCGGGGGCTCGTGCCGGTCGCCGAGATCGCGGCCGATGAAGGAGGCGAGCCGGCCGGTCAGGCCGCGCTCCTCCTCCTCGAAGGACTCGGTCTCCTCGGCGACGGCGTCCTCGGCCTCCTCGTCCTCGACGGCGCCATGCGGCGGCTGGACGGCGCCTTCCTGCCACACCACCTGCACGAACTTGATGCCCTGCTCGCGCAGGATGCGCTGCACGCCGCGGATGGTGTAACCCTCGCCGTAGAGCAGGTGCCGGATGCCGCGCAGCAGATCGATGTCGTCGGGACGGTAGTACCTCCGCCCGCCGCCTCGCTTCATAGGCTTGATTTCGCGGAACCGGCTCTCCCAAAAGCGCAGCACATGCTGCGGCAGGTCGAGTTCCTCGGCCACCTCGCTGATGGTGCGGAATGCGTCAGGCGCCTTGTCGTCCAAAGCGGTCACCTCCCTGGCTCGAGAGAACGCGGTACTGGACGGTGGTCTTACGCCGTAGCGTCTTCGGCTTCGGCGTGGCCGTTGATGCGTTGCTTGAGGATCGCCGACGGCTTGAACACCATGACGCGGCGCGGAGAAATCGGAACCTCCTTGCCGGTCTTGGGATTACGGCCGATCCGCTGACCCTTATTGCGCACAACAAAGGAACCGAAAGAGGAAAGCTTCACCGTCTCGCCACGCTCGAGCGAGTCGGTGATCTCCTTGAGCACCAATTCAACAAGCGTCGCGGACTCTGTCCGTGAAAGGCCTACCTTCTGGTAGACGGCCTCACACAGGTCCGCTCGCGTCACTGTCTTACCGGTCATCGCCTACCCTGCCCCCGGCGAAGATATCTCGCTGAAAAGTCAACGATATTAGCATGTTCCGGGCGGGTCAACGGGCGATTCAAAAATGAGGTGATTAGATTTTGGTCCTGGACCCAGCGCACCCGCCAGACCAGAGATGTCATTTTCGATGTAAAACGCACATTTCTCGCCGCCCGCGTGTGTAGCAGGCAGTGCCTGTGTTCACCAGCGGAGCAAGGCCGAGCCCCAGGTAAAGCCGCCGCCCATGGCTTCGAGCAGGATGAGATTGCCGCGCTTGATGCGCCGGTCCGCAACCGCGTCGGCGAGCGCCAAGGGGATCGAGGCGGCCGAGGTATTGCCGTGACGATCGACCGTAATCACCACTTTCTCCGGCGCGATGCCGAGCTTGTGCGCGGAGCCGTCGATGATGCGCTTGTTGGCTTGATGCGGCACGAACCAGTCGATGTCGGCGGCCGTGGTGCCGGTCGCCTTGAAGGCATCTTCGATCACATCGGTGATCATCGCCACCGCGTGCTTGAACACTTCGCGGCCTTCCATGCGCAGATGGCCGACGGTCTGCGTCGATGATGGACCGCCATCGACATAGAGCTTCGCCTTATGCCGGCCGTCGGAACGCAGATGCGTGGTGAGGATGCCGCGATCGGCGTTCGTGCCGGACTGCTCCTGTGCTTCGAGCACGATCGCGCCGGCGCCGTCGCCGAACAGCACGCAGGTGGTGCGGTCGTTCCAGTCGAGGATGCGCGAGAACGTTTCCGCGCCAATCACCAGCGCGCGCTTGTACATGCCGCTACGCAGCATCGCGTCGGTCACCGACAGCGCATAGACGAATCCCGAACAGACCGCCTGGAGATCGAATGCGGCGCCATGTGTAATGCCGAGCGCGGTCTGCACCGACACGGCCGTCGCGGGGAAGGTCTGGTCGGGCGTCGAGGTGCCGAGCACGATCAGATCGATCGCGTTCGCATCCACGTGTGCGTTCGCAAGTGCGGCACGTGCGGCGTTAATGGCGAGGTCGGAGGTGAGCTCTCCCGGCGCCGCGATGTGACGCTCGCGGATGCCGGTGCGCTGCACGATCCATTCATCGGTCGTCTCGACCGAACGAGCCAGCTCGTCATTGCTGAGAATGCGCGCAGGAAGATAACTGCCGCAGCCGAGCACAACCGAACGCAAAACGGTCACGAGGCGGCTCCGCTCGCCAGACGCGCGGTCGTGGTTGCCTGAAGGTCGCTCGCCATCGATTGACCGATCTTGGCGAGCAGTTCGTACCGCACCATGTCGTAACCCATGTCGATGGCAGACGCCGTGCCCTCGGCATCGGCGCCACCGTGGCTCTTGATAACGATGCCGTTGAGCCCGAGGAAGACTCCGCCGTTGGATTTGCGCGGATCCATCTTCTCACGCAAGGTGCGGAAGGCTTGGCGCGCCAGAAGGTAACCGAGCCGCGCGGCCCAGGTGCGGTTCATCGCCGCACGGAGATATGTCGTGAGCTGCCGCGCCGTGCCCTCGGCGGTCTTGAGCGCGATGTTGCCGGCGAAGCCTTCGGTCACGACCACGTCGACCACGCCCTTGCCGATATCGTCGCCTTCGACAAAGCCGTGATAGTCGAAATGCGGCACGCCGGTCTCACGCAGGATGCGGCCGGCCTCGCGCACCTGCTCGAGGCCCTTTACTTCTTCGACGCCGATATTCAGAAGGCCGACGGTCGGCCGTGGAATGTCGAACAGCACCCGCGCCATGGCGCTGCCCATGGCGGCCAGATTGACCAGATGGTGCTCGTCCGCGCCGATCGCGGCGCCCACATCGAGCACCACCGACTCGCCCTTGAGGGTCGGCCAAAGGGCGGCGATGGCGGGGCGGTCGATGCCTTCCATCATCTTCAGATTGAAGCGCGCCATCGCCATCAGCGCGCCGGTATTGCCGGCGGAGACCGCGACGTCGGCCTCGCCCTTTTTCACCGCGTCGATCGCGAGCCACATCGACGACTTCCAGCGGCCGTAGCGCAGGGCCTGGCTCGGCTTGTCGTCCATGCGGATGGCGACGTCAGTATGGATGACCTTGGCGTGCTCTTTCAGCCGCGGCAGGCCGTCGAGCAGCGGCGCGATCAACGCGCTGTCGCCGAACAAGAGGTATTCGATGTCGGGGTGGCGCGTGAGCGAGATGTCGGCGCCCGGCAGGACGACCGAAGCCCCGTGATCGCCGCCCATGGCGTCAAGCGCGATGCGAACCTTATCGGCCATGGATCGACCTCGGCGGCGTTGAAAGGGACGCCGGCGGCTCGGTCAGCGGGTTTCTATTCACGGCCGCGACCATAGCCGCTCGGACGGCGCAAACAAGCCGGTTTAGCCCCCACTCCATACCTTCCCCACCGTTCACGTCTGGCCGCCGTCCGGCCGTTTCTTGAGCCCCGCGAGCGCGGCAAAAGGATTGACGCCGGCCTCATCGGTCTTCGGCGCCGCGAATTCCGCGCCTGGTTTGCGTGGATAGGGATCGATGGCGAGAATCAGGAATTCGGTCGCGATGGCGCCGAGATCGACTTTGCCGCCGACCAGAGGCTCGGGCGGCTCGTCCCCACCTGTGACCGCCGCCACCTCCACTTCGCCGTCCGCAGCCGTCGCGCCTGCCGGCGGCGGGGCGAATGACACCTCAACCTCTTCGTCCAGACTGGTTTCCATCGGTTCGAGGGTGACGACGCAGGTCTGCCCGACCAGAGCCGAAATTTGTCCGGCCACGCTCACCCCCGCTCCGCGCCGGGTAAGATCGAACACCGCCGAGAGCCGCGCCACCGCGCGCACATTGGCGACGGCGGCGAGCGGCGCCAGCGCCTCGGGCGGCGCCTCGATCTCAAAATGCAGGCCGGCGTCGGGGATATCGGCCACCGCGACCGGTACGCTCCAGGGGCTATTGTCCATAATACTCAATCTTTTAGCAGATGGTTCTAAACGGCTACAGCAGGAATTGCGGCGGGGTCAGGCAGGCGCAGCGCGCCTGCGGCCACGGCGGCCGCGTCCTGGGCCGCCATCTCACGTACCGTCTCCCGCATATAGGCTGCAAGCCGCACCGCCGCAGCCGGTCCGGGCGGGGACACGCCGTAGATATTGCGGGCGACCACCGCGATCAGCGCCTGATCGCCTTCCGCCGCCAGCGCCGCCTGGTAGGCCTGGGCCCGGCCGTAGAAGGCTTCGCCCATCCGCTGCATCTCCTTGGGCACCTTGAGGTCGCTGATGCCGATTTCCCGCAAATTGCTGTCCATGTCGGCGCAGAAATGGTCGAACAACCCCTGCCCCGTCTCGCGCTGAGCCGGATCCGCCATCAGCCGATCGAGCACCAAAGCAAGATGCAGCACGATCAGGTCGAATCGGCCATTAACAGTGTCGGGGACAGCATAGTCGCGGTAAAAGCACGGCATTCGCGCCTGCGCCACGATCATGCCATACAGGGTCGAAATGGTGTCGGGCCGCCGGTTCCGGCGGAACAGGGGAAAAATCATCGTGCGGGTTCGGGAGTTGATTGCGGCCTGCCGCCCGGTACGCCATAGCCCGCACCGATGCAAGTAATATGAGGGTGCCGCATTTGGGGTCCAAGATCACTCACCGTCGCAGAAGCGGCGTGCGCATCGTGCTGGCGCTGGCCGGCGCACTCGCGCTCGCCGGATGCGGCAGCATGACCGAAACGCTCCAGCGCGGCTACGTGCTGCCGGAGGGCGCGCTCGAACAGATTCCGATCGGCGCCACGCAAGAACAGGTGCTGATCGTGCTCGGCACCCCGTCGACCGTCGCCACGGTCAACGGCGAAGCGTTCTACTACATCTCGCAGAAGGCGCAGCGTAAAGCCGCCTTCCTCCCGTATCAGACGGTCGATCAGCGGGTGATCGCGGTCTATTTCAACAAAGACCGTCAGGTGACCCGTCTCGCCAATTACGGCCTCAAGGACGGCAAGGTGTTCGACTTCCTGTCGCAGACGACGCCGACCGGCGGCAAGGAGCTCAGCTACCTGCGCAACATCTTCCAGAACATCGGCATCGGCATGATCCACTAATAATCGCCGTGCGCCGCAGAAGCGGAAGGGCCCGCGCATGACGCGGGCCCTTCGTTTTTGCGCGGTCGTCGTCAGCGCTCAGTGCGCCAGGATCGCCAAAAGCAGCAGCGCCACGATGTTGGTGATCTTGATCATCGGGTTCACCGCCGGGCCCGCCGTGTCCTTGTAGGGATCGCCGACGGTATCGCCGGTCACCGCAGCCTTATGGGCGTCCGAGCCCTTGCCGCCGTAGTGGCCGTCCTCGATGTACTTCTTGGCGTTGTCCCAGGCGCCGCCGCCGGAGGTCATCGAGATGGCGACGAACAGGCCGGTGACGATGACGCCGAGCAGCATGGCGCCGAGCGCCGAGAAGCCCGCCGACTTGCCTGCCGCCCCGCCGCCCGCAATCAGATAGATCACGAAATAGACGAAGATCGGCGACAGCACCGGCAAGAGCGACGGCACGATCATCTCCTTGATCGCCGCCTTGGTGAGCATGTCCACCGCGCGCCCGTAGTCGGGCTTCGAGGTGCCCTTCATGATGCCGGGGTTCTCGCGGAACTGACGCCGCACCTCCTCGACGATCGCGCTGGCCGCGCGGCCGACCGCGGTCATGCCCATCGAACCGAACAGATAAGGCAACAGGCCGCCGAACAGGAGGCCGACGACCACGTAGGGGTTGGTCAGGGCGAAGTCGAGATGGATGCCCTGGAAGTACGGGTGCGCCGCCGCCTGGCTGGTGAAGTAGGTCAGGTCCTGGTTATAGGCCGCAAACAGCACCAGCGCGCCGAGGCCAGCCGAGCCGATGGCGTAGCCCTTGGTGATCGCCTTGGTGGTGTTGCCGACGGCGTCGAGCGCGTCGGTCGACTTGCGCACCTCCTTCGGCAGACCGGCCATTTCGGCAATGCCGCCGGCATTGTCGGTGACCGGGCCGAAGGCGTCGAGCGCGACGATCATGCCCGCCAGCGCCAGCATCGTGGTCACCGCGATGGCGATGCCGAACAGCCCGGCGAGGTTATAGGAGATCAGGATGCCGGCGATGATGACGATCGCCGGCAGCGCGGTCGACTCCATCGAGATGGCGAGACCCTGGATCACGTTGGTGCCGTGGCCGGTCACCGAGGCTGCGGCAATCGACTTCACCGGGCGGAAGTCGGTGCCGGTGTAGTACTCGGTGATCCAGATGATCAGGCCCGTGACCGCCAGCCCGACGATACCGCAGACGAACAGCGTCGTCCCGGTGTAGGTCTGGCCGTCGAGCGCGCCGAAGCCGTTCGGCAGCACGGTCGCGATGACGCCCGCGATGCCGATCAGCGAGAGGATGCCGGTGGCGATCAGCCCCTTGTACAGCGCGCCCATGATCGACTGCGAGGCGCCGAGCTTGACGAAGAAGGTGCCGATGATCGAGGTGATGATGCAGATGCCGCCGATAGCGAGCGGCAGCGTCATCATCTGCGTCAGGATCGGCGTGTTGGCGAAGAAGATCGAGGCCAGCACCATGGTGGCAACGGTGGTCACCGCGTAGGTCTCGAACAGGTCGGCTGCCATGCCGGCGCAGTCACCGACATTGTCGCCGACGTTGTCGGCGATGGTCGCCGGGTTGCGCGGATCGTCTTCCGGGATGCCGGCTTCGACTTTGCCCACCAGATCGCCGCCGACGTCGGCGCCCTTGGTGAAGATGCCGCCGCCGAGACGGGCGAAGATCGAGATCAGCGAGGCGCCGAAGCCGAGCGCGACGATGGCGTCGATGACCGTGCGATCGTTCGGCGCCAGATGCAGGGTGTGCGTGAGGAAGCCGAAGTAAAGCGTGACGCCCAGCAGCGCGAGGCCCGCCACCAGCATGCCGGTGATGGCGCCGGCCTTGAAGGCGATCTCGAGACCGCCGGCGAGCGACTTGGTCGCCGCCTGCGCCGTGCGCACATTGGCGCGCACCGACACGTTCATGCCGATGAAGCCGGTCGCGCCCGAAAGGATGGCACCGACCGCAAAGCCGGCGGCGACCAGCCAGCCGAGCGTGAATCCGATGATGACGAAGATCACCACGCCGACAATGCCGATGGTGGTGTATTGACGCTTGAGATAGGCCTGCGCGCCTTCGCGCACGGCGGCCGAAATCTCCTGCATTTTCGCAGAGCCTTGGTCGGCGCCGAGCACCGACAGGGTCGCCCAGATACCATACAGGATAGCGAGTACGCCGCAGCCGACGATCAGCCACAATGTAGTCATGGGGCCATTTCCTCGTTTTTTTATAATGAGCTTGGCGGAAGAAGAACGCTCCCGCCGTTGCCCAGGGAGCGTCGAGGATGGCCGCCTTGTCGCGCTTCACCCCGACCGAAGCGGGGCGGATATAGCCAAAAACAAGGCAACAGTGCAACGCGGAAAAGAAGTTCCGAAACCGAGGATTGTGCACTGCAAAGACGAATTGGCGGAGCTTCCCCTAATTGCTGCCCACGGTACCGCTGTATGGGCCGCTGCCCGCTCTGTGATCCGTAGATGGGTAACGGGCCGGCGCCTTGGCAAGCCGCTCGCTCGCTACGGCGCCGTGTGGTGGCGCGCTCGCGCGCGGCTTGCTTGGTGGCGAGGCGGTCGTCCCTCAAACTGATGGTGTCGAAACAACGGAGTCGGACTGAGCCGCT
>DATARB010000116.1:0-14945 GCA_036264375.1 Pseudolabrys sp. | reverse complement strand
CTGACGCAGTTCACGCGCACGTCCGGTCCAAGACTGATGGCGAGGGCATGAGTGAGAGCGGCGATGCCGCCTTTCGATGCGGCGTAGGATTCGGTGTTCGGCTCCGACATCCGCGCCCGCGTCGAGGCGATGGTGACGATGGCGCCTTTGGCCTTGCGCAGGGGCTTTTCGGCGGCGCGTGCGAGCAGGAAGGTCGCCGTGAGGTTCACGTCGATGACGCGACGCCATTCGGTGAGCGTCAGCCGCCGGATCGGTTTGCGGAGCATGATCCCGGCATTCGATACGACGGCGTCGAGACGCCCGAAGGCGTCAAGCGCTCCGTTGACCGCGTGCGTGGCCGTCATCTCATCGGCGACATCGCCTTCGAGCGCGAGGACGTGACGGCTGCGCGGGACTGTGCGCGACAAGCCTTGCTTCGGCAGATCGACGGCAACGACGCTCCAGCCGGTCTCGATGAGATGCTTGGCGATGGCGCGCCCTATGCCGTTCGCCGCGCCGGTGACGATCGCCGTCGGGCGCTGCGACCGTGCCGGACGTTTCAATCTTTTTCCACCGCGAGATCGGGACGGGCGCCCCATTCGGACCAGGAGCCGTCATAAACGCGCGCCGGCTTCTTGCCGAGTGCGTCGAGCCCCAGCGCGAGGATCACGGCTGAGACGCCGGAGCCGCAGCTGGTGATGATCGGCTTGTCGGTGTCGACGCCGGCTTTGGCGAACGCCTGCGCGATGCGCTCGGGCGACACCAGCCGTCCGTTCTCCACCAGTTCGGAGGAGGGGACATTGAACGCGCCCGGCATATGGCCGCCGCGCAGGCCCGGCCGTGGTTCCGGATCGCGGCCGGCGAAACGCCCCGCCGGACGGGCGTCGACCACCTGCGTGTCATGGTCGTTAAGCGCCATCTGCACGTCGGACTGCATGGCGACGGCGCCGGTATTCATCTCGGCGTCGAATGTGCGCGCCGGGCGCGTCACCGGGCCCGCTTCGGTCTTGCGCCCTTCGGCGGTCCAGGCGGGCAGTCCGCCGTCGAGGATGAAGACGTTCTTGGCGCCGAAGATGCGGAACGTCCACCACACGCGCGGCGCCGAAAACAGGCCGAGCCCGTCATAGACGACGATGGTGTCCTTCTCGCTGATGCCGAGGGCACTGACGGCCTCGCCGAACTGCTCCGGACCGGGCAGCATGTGCGGCAGATCGGTCGAATGATCGGCGATCGCGTCGATGTCGAAGAACACCGCGCCGGGAATGTGCGCGGCAAGGTACTCGGCTTTCGCATCGCGCTTCTGCGCCGGAAGATAGAACGAGCCGTCGACAACGGCGACATTCGGCTTCCCGAGCTCCGCCGCCAGCCATGCGGGGGATCGGAGCCATTTGCTGGCGGATGTCGTGCTTGCGCTGTCGGTCATGGTCGGGTCCGGCGGGTTCGAGGTTCAATGCGAACCATCACCCAATCGTTCCCGCGGCGCAACCGCCCGGTCCGCGCGGGCTCAGGCCAAAACCAGCCGTACCCGGCGGTTCTGCTTGCCTTTTTTCTCGATCTGCGTCACGCGCACCGCGCCGATCTCGGTCACGTTGCGCACATGCGTACCGCCGCAGGGCTGCAGGTCGAGGTTGGCGATCTCGATCAGCCGCACGCGGCCGGTGCCCATCGGCGGCTTCACCGACATGGTCTTTACCAGGCCGGGATTGGCGTCGAGCTCGGCGTCGCTGATCCAGCGGCTCGAGACGGCCGCGCCGCTCGCGATCATCTCGTTGACCTTGGCGGTGACGGTATCCTTGTCGAGGCCGGCGTCGGGGATGTCGAAGTCGAGCCGGCCATCGCCGTCGCCGACCGAGCCGCCGGTCACCGCATAAGGCAGCACGGCGGACAGAAGATGCAGCGCCGTGTGCACGCGCATGCGGGCATAGCGTTTGTCCCAGTCGATCGCCGCCGTCACGGTATCGCCAGGCGTGAGCGCCGGGGGGCTTCCGGCCGGCACGTGGGCGATCTCCGTCTTCGCCGCGTCCGTATAGACCGCGGTGGCGAGCGCGACGCGCGTGCCATCGGCCAACGTGAGCGCGCCGGTGTCGCCGGGCTGGCCGCCGGACGTCGCGTAAAACACCGTACGGTCGAGCACGATGCCGCCCTGATCGGTGACGGCGACGACGCGCGCGGCGCACTCGGTCAGATAGGAATCATCGCGGAAGAGACAGTCCGTCGGCATCGCGCCCTCACGTCTTCACGAAGGGCGGCTTGATGCCGGACGTGCGCGTGAGCCACTCCGGCACCGGCAAATTCTTCGAGCGCAGGAAATCCGGATTGAACAGCTTGGACTGATAGCGCGCGCCGCCGTCGGCAAGAATGGTCACGATCGTATGGCCCGGACCGAGATCGCGGGCGAGGCGGATCGCGCCGGCCACGTTGATGCCGGACGAGCCGCCGAGGCAGAGGCCTTCATGCTCGAGCAGGTCGAAAACGATCGGAACGGCTTCTTCGTCAGGAATGAGATAGGGCTTCTCGACCTTGAGGCCTTCGATGATCGGCGTCACGCGGCCAAGCCCGATGCCTTCGGTGATCGAGCCGCCTTCGCTCGCTTTCGCCTCGCCATGGGCGAACAGATTGTACATCGCCGCCCCGCGCGGATCGGCAACGCCGATGATGACGTCTTTCTTCCGCTCGCGCAGAAAGGCCGCCGTGCCGGCCAGCGTGCCGCCCGAACCGACCGAGCAGATGAAGCCGTCGACTTTGCCCTCGGTCTGCTCCCAGATCTCCGGCCCAGTCGAGACGTAGTGGGCTTTGAGGTTGTCGAGGTTATTCCACTGGTCGGCGAAGATGACGCCGTTCTTTTCGGTCTTCTTCAGGTCCTCGGCGAGGCGGCGGCCGACATGCTGATAATTGTTCGGGTTGCCGTAGGGGAGGGCTGGCACTTCGACGAGTTCGGCGCCGCACAGGCGCAGCATGTCCTTCTTTTCCTGGCTCTGCGTCTCGGGGATGACGATCAGCGTGCGATAGCCGCGCGCATTGGCGACGACCGCCAGGCCGATGCCCGTGTTGCCGGCCGTGGATTCGACCACCAGTCCGCCCGGGCGCAACTCGCCGCGCGCCTCCGCTTCGAGGATCATCTGGCGGCCGGCGCGGTCCTTCACCGAGCCGCCCGGATTCATGAACTCCGCCTTGCCGAGGATCGTGCAGCCGGTCGCCGCCGAGGCACGCTCGAGTTTGATGAGTGGTGTGTGACCGATCGCATCGATCAGCCCGTCGCGAATGTGCATGCCCGTGGTCCGGCTCTTCTCGTTGGACAGATTTCGAACCTAGTGGAGGCCCGGCGCGGTCACAAGACCGCCCCCTCCGGCGGCCCGCAGACCGGCCAAATGGTTGGATATGCTCCGGAAAAGCTATTCTTGGTAATATATGACGAGTTGCCGGGGATATAGAAACACCTCTTAAACCATATCCCCGCAATGGTTGTACGAACCGGAACATCTTCACCACTTTTTTCCCGCCCAAGTCTATTTCTCACCCGCGGACGGCCGCGGTCCCAGCGATGCTGGGCTGCGAAGGAGCGGTGCGGGAGTGATGAACCTCGACGTCAACACGCTGTTTATGGTGACGATCTACGTCGAGGCTATCCTTGGCTTGCTGCTTTTGTTTGCCTGGGCTCAGAACACCGCGATCCACGCCGTCTGCTGGTGGGGCTTCGCGCACCTGATCCGCGCCGGCTCGGTCATGCTCTTCGGCATGTACGGCTCCGCGCCCGACCTCGTTACCATCGACCTCGCCAATGCGCTTCTGTTCACCGCCTTCGCGGTGACCTGGACCGGCGCCCGCGTGTTCGACGGACGGCCGGTCGAGCCGGTCTACCTGGTCACCGGCGCCGTGCTTTGGCTCCTTGTCTGCCGCCTGCCGGTGCTGGCCGATAACATCGACCTGCGCTCACTGATGGCCTCCGGCATCATCACCACCTATACGTGGCTCACGGCCTACGAATTCTGGCGCGGCCGCAACGAACAGCTCGTCTCCCGCTGGCCGGCGATCTTTATGCTGTTCGCGCACGGCGCGCTGTTCCTGTTGCGTACGCCGCTGGTCGCGGTCCTGCCCTATACGCCGACCAACAACAACATGTTCGGCAGCGTCTGGCTGACCGTGCTCTCCTTCGAGGCGTTGCTGTTCACCATTTCGATCGCCTTCATCCTGCTCGCGATGGCGAAGGAGCGCACCGAGCTGCGCCACCGCACCGCGGCCCTGGTCGATCCGCTGACCGGCATCGCCAACCGCCGCTCGTTCCTCCAGGATGCCGCTTTGATGGCAAAGCAGCATGGCGCCGACCCGCGTCCGACGGCCGTGCTGCTGATAGATCTCGATCATTTCAAGTCGATCAACGACCGCTTCGGCCATGCGCTCGGCGACCGGGTGCTGGAGGTCTTCACGGAAGCGGCGCGCCAGTCGATGCGCCCGGCCGACCTGATCGGCCGCCTCGGCGGCGAGGAATTCGCGGCCGTCATGCGCGACACCAGCTGTGACAAGGCGGTCGCCGTGGCTGAGCGCATCCGCGAAAGCTTTGCGAAGGCCGCGCAGACTGTCGACGGCCGTCCGACCTGCGCAACCGTCAGCATCGGCATTGTGCATTGCCAGGAGGTGGTGCTGGACATGCCGGAATTGCTGGCTCAGGCCGATCAGGCGCTCTATTTCGCCAAAGAGAACGGGCGCAACCGCGTCGAGGTCGCCTCCCTCCAGAGCCTCGTCGCGCGCAATGACGAGATCGCGCCGGCGGCCCCCACGCCTGGGATTGCGGCCAAGAGCGCCGCCTGAACTATATCGCCTGATCTCGACAGACAGCCCCGCCGCCAGTATGCCAACGGCTGACGCCCCGGCGTAAGCGTGTGGCTGCGCGCGGCCTTTTGCAGGACCGTGACGCGCTGCCGCGCCTCGCGCAGATTGACCGGTGGCTTTGATTGTGTGCAGGTCAAACACTGGATGGGGCGTAGAAGCGGCCCACTAAATTGGTGGGATTATACGTTATTTCAGAGTGGTAAGGGAGAAACATAATGCAAATCTTCCGTTGGGTGGGCGCTGCTGCCCTTGCTCTCGCGGTGGGTGGGGTAGCTCAGGCTGAAACCGTGAAAGTGGGCGTCGTGCTGCCGTTCAGCGGCGCCAATGCCGACCTCGGTCACCAGATCGACAAAGCCTTCGACCTTTATGTGAAGCTGCACGCTAACGACATCGCGCCGCACAAGATCGAACTCGTCAAGCGCGACGAAGGCCCGCCGACCGGCGCGCAGGCCAAGACCGTGGCGACGGAATTGATCACCAACGACAAGGTCCAGATCCTTACCGGCTTCGTGTTCTCACCGTCGGCGATCGCGCTGGCGCCTGTCGTCACGCAGGCGAAGATGCCGATGATCATCGCCAACGCCGGCACGGCCTGGATCACCAATTTGTCGCCGTACATCACGCGGCTGTCGTTCAGCATGTGGCACCCGGCCTATCCGATGGGCGCCTACGCCTTCGACACGATCGGCTGCAAGACGGCGGCGGTGGCTTACACCGACTTCCCGCCGGGCAAGGATTCCACCGAAGCCTTCACCAAGGGCTTCGAGAAAGCCGGCGGCAAGGTCACGCTGTCGATCCCGCTGGGCAGCCCGGTGCAGGTGCCGGACTTCACGCCGTTCTTCCAGCGCATCAAGGATGCGCATCCGGACTGCATGTATGTGTTCATTCCGTCGGGCGCGCACGCGACCGGCGTGATGAAGGCCTACGGCGAACTTGGCATGCGCAAGGCCGGCGTCAAGCTCATCGGCCCGATGGACCTGATCCCGGACAACAAGCTGCAGGACATGGGCGATGCCGCCATCGGCACCATCGTCATGGGCCACTACGCGGTCGATCTCGACAATCCGGAAAACAAGGCGTTCCTGGCCGCCTGGCACAAGGAATACGGGGCCGACTCCTATCCGGACTTCATGTCGGCGGCCGGCTGGGACACCATGCATGCCATCTTCGATACCATCAAGAAGCTCAACGGCAACGTGTCCGACGGCTCCAAGGTGATCGACGCGCTCAAGGGCTGGTCGACCAACGGTCCGCGCGGCCAGGTTTCGATCGATCCCGCGACGCGCGACGTGGTGCAGGACGAGCATGCCATCGAGGTCATCCGCCGGCCCGACGGCAAGCTCGGTGAAAAGGTGCTCGGCACCACCAAGGCGGTGAAAGACGAGTGCAAAGAGCTGAAGATCGGCCGTTGCGGCACTTGATCTAGCGGCGATTTGACACCAAACAACGCCGCCGCGCATAACTAGCGCGGCGGCGTTTTACTGAATACGAGGGTGGGGCTCGTGCCGCACGTTGCCAATATCGCCGTCAGCATCCTGTTCGACGGCCTGGCCTATGCCATGTTTCTGTTCATCACCTCCGTCGGCCTTTCGGTCACGATGGGGCTGATGAACTTCGTGAACCTGGCGCACGGCGCATTCGCCATGGCCGGCGGCTACATCGTCGTCACGCTCACGCGCACGCTCGGCATCGATTTCGTACCGTCGCTGATCATCGCCTCCGTTCTGGTCGGCCTCATCAGCATCCCGTTCGAGCGCGGGCTCTACCGGCGTCTCTACAAGGCGACAGACCTCGAGCAGGTACTGCTGACCATCGGGCTCGCCTTCATGGCGATCGCCACCTTCACCTATTTTTACGGGCCGATTCCGAAATCGGTGCCGCTGCCGAACTGGCTGCAGGGCGACATCAACCTCGGCTTCCGGGCCTTTCCGAGCTACCGCGCCTTCCTGATCGTGCTCGGCGTCATCCTGATCGCCGTGCTCTGGTACGTCTTCGAGCGCACCAATATCGGCGCCAAGATAAGGGCTGCGGTCGACAACCGGCGCATGGCGGAGTCGGTCGGCATCAATGTCGATCGTCTGTTCACGCTCACCTTTGCGGTGGGGTCGGGGCTCGCTGCGCTCGGCGGCGGCCTCGCGATCCAGCTCTTCGGCCTGACGCCGTATTTCGCCGTGCTCTATCTCGTGCTGTTCCTGATCGTCGTCGCGGTCGGCGGCCTCGGCAGCCTGAAAGGCACGCTGCTCGCGGCGCTGGTGCTCGGCGTCTTCGACACGGCCGGGAAGTATCTGTTCGCGGATGCGGGGGGCTTCTTCATCTATGCGGTGACCGTCGTGGTGCTTCTGATCAAGCCGGCGGGGTTCTATGGCCGTGAGTGACACCATGACCGCCCCCGCCAAGCCCGCGGCCTCGCGCGAACAAGCCGCAAACTTCCTGATCAAGCGGCATCGCTTCCACGCCGCCGAGGCGTTGCCCTGGCTCTTCGCCATCGCCGTCTATTTCATTTTCCCGGACCGCATGACCTTCGGCAGCCAGGTCCTGGTCATGATCATGTTTGCGCTCTCGCTGGACCTGATCCTCGGCTATGCCGGCATCGTCACGCTGGGCCATGCGGCTTTCTTCGGCATCGGCGCCTATACCGTCGGTCTCGGCGCCGCCAAGCTCGGCTGGACCGAGCCG
Organism: Pseudolabrys sp.; assembly: GCA_036264375.1. Classification (GTDB taxonomy): domain Bacteria; phylum Pseudomonadota; class Alphaproteobacteria; order Rhizobiales; family Xanthobacteraceae; genus Pseudolabrys. The sequence goes on along the minus strand of DATARB010000116.1, from coordinate 7,463 downwards.
ATCAGCGGGCTGTTCGCCGCGGCGATCGTCGCGGGACTGGTCGGCTTCATTACCGGCTGGTTCCTGCTGCGCTATCGCGGGCTGACGTTGCTGATGCTGACGCTTGCCACGGCGATCATGCTTCAGGAGGCCGGCAACCTGCGCTCGGACATCTCCGGCGGCTATGACGGCCTGCCGGGGCTGACCTTCGATCCGTTGTTCGGCAAGTTCGACTACGACCTATACGGCCATACCTATTACATCTACGCGCTCGTCGCCTTGGCGGTGGTGTTCTACGTCGTGCGCCGCATCGTCTATTCGCCGTTCGGGGCGGCGCTCACCGGCATCCGCGAGAACGTCCGCCGCATGCACGCGATCGGCTCGCCGGTGCACCGCCGGCTGGTGACCGTCTACACCATCGCCGCGGCCATCGCCGGCGTCGCCGGCGCACTGTTCACCCAGACGAACGCCTATGTGACGCTCACGGTGTTCGACTTCGACAACTCCGCCAAGGTGATGGTGATGCTGATCCTCGGCGGCACCGGGCGGCTCTACGGCGCCTTCCTCGGCGCTGCCGTCTATATGATCCTGGAGGATCACCTCTCGAAGATGAGCCCGACCTTCTGGCAGTTCGGAATCGGTCTTCTGCTCGTGCTGGCGGTGTTGTTCGCGCGCCGTGGCCTCATGGGCCTGATCGAAGACGCCGGTCGGTACATCGCGAAGAGGCGTCAGCCATGACCGCCGCTCTGCAAGTCGAAGGTCTCAATCGCAATTTCGGCGCACTGCATGTCACGCGCGACGTCAACCTCACGCTCGAGCGGGGCGCCCGCCGCGCGCTGATCGGGCCGAACGGGGCGGGCAAGACCACGCTGATCAATTTGATCACCGGCGTGCTCAGGCCATCCTCCGGCCGCGTGCTGCTCAATGGCGACGACATCACCGCCACCAGCCAGGCGTTGCGGGCAAGGCGCGGCCTCGCGCGCACTTTCCAGATCAATCAGCTCTTCCGCGGGCTGACGGTTTTGGAAAACATCGTCATGACCATCGGCGAGCGCGATGGCGAGAACAACAATCTCTGGCGTCCGGCCGGCGCCAAGCGGTCGGTGATCGACGAGGCGCTCGATCATCTGGAATCGCTGCGGCTGGTCGATGACGCGCTCAGGCTGGTGCGCGAATTGCCTTACGGCCGCCAGCGCCTGGTCGAGATCGCGATGGCGCTGGCGCAGAAGCCGCGCGTGCTGCTGCTCGACGAGCCGGCAGCCGGCGTGCCGTCATCGGAGAGCCATCTCATTCTCGACGTGGTGGCCTCGCTCGACCCCGACATCGCCGTGCTGATCATCGAGCACGACATGGACGTGGTGTTCCGCTTCGCCAAGGAGATCACCGTGCTGGTGCAGGGCGCCGTGTTCACGCAAGGGACGCCGGACGAGATCATGACCAACGCGGAGGTGCGTGCGGTCTACCTCGGCGAGGACGGCCACACGGCGACGCAGAAGGCCGGCCAGCGGGGTTCACACCATGGCTGAAGCGGCGCTCACACTCGACAATGTCCGCGCCGGCTACGGCGAGACGGTCGTGCTGGAGGATGTGAAGCTCTCCATCGGGCCGAGCGAGACCGTCTCGATCATCGGCCGCAACGGCGTCGGCAAGACGACGCTGCTCGCCACGATCATGGGACACACGACGCTGCACGGCGGTGGCGTCCACCTGCACGGGAAACCCATCTCGAAGCTTGCTACTTACAAGCGGGTGATCTCGGGGCTCGGCTACGTGCCGCAGGAGCGCGAGATATTCCCATCGCTGTCGGTGCGGGAGAACCTCGAAGTCGCCGCGCGGCCGGGCCGCTGGACCCACAAGACGGTGTGCGAACTGTTCCCGCGCCTTGCCGAGCGTACCGACAACCGCGGCAACCAGCTTTCGGGCGGCGAGCAGCAGATGCTCGCCATCGCCCGCGCGCTGATCGGCAATCCGACCGTGCTGCTGATGGACGAGCCCTCCGAGGGCCTGGCGCCGGTCATCGTCGAGGAACTGGCGCGGGCGGTGAAGGAACTCACCAAGGCAGGCGGGCTCGCCACCATTTTGGTCGAGCAGAATTCACGGGTGGCGCTCGACATCTCGCCGCGCGCGGTGGTGATGGACCGCGGCCGCATCGTCTATGACGGCTTAAGCGAGACGCTGCGCAACGATCCCGACAAGCTCGAGCAGTTCATCGGCGTGGCGAGGGCTTAAAGCGCGCGCGCGGGGAGCCCACGCGTTGGGGCGCTGCCCACGTTCGAAGGTATACTTCTCATGCATTGCGTTTATCGCCCGCCGCGGGCATAGCGGTGCGAAAGAACGCAAACAAATGAGTAGGGCCCCAATGAAGCGCAGCACGGACCGCATCCTCACCACCCATGTCGGCAGCCTGATCCGCCCGGCCGCCTTGCAGGACTTCCTGCGCCTGAAGCAGAGCGGCAAGCCTTACGACGAGAAGGGCTACCAGACGTGCCTCGTCGATTCCGTGAACGAGGTCGTGCGCGAGCAGGCCGGCGCCGGCATCGACGTCGTCAGCGACGGTGAGTTCGGCAAGTCGATCAGCTGGGCGCAATATGCGCTGGAGCGCCTCTCCGGTTTCGAGCGGCGGCCGATCAAGACCGAGGGTGCGAACCCGTTCAAGCGCGGCGCCGACCGCACCAAGTTCGCCGAGTTCTATGCAGAGCTCGACGCCAAGGAAGCGGTTTCGACCACGACCGAGGCGATCTGCACCGGCCCGATCGCATACACCGGCCAGGCCGAGACGCAGCGCGATATCGACAACTTCAAGGCGGCGCTCAAGGGCGCCAAGGTCGAGGAGGGCTTCCTGCCGGTCGCCGCGCCGGCGAGCGTGATCCCCGACCGCAAGAACGAATACTACAAGAGCGAGGAAGACCTCCAGGCCGCGATCGGCGAGGCGATGCGCACCGAATACAAGATGATCGTCGACGCCGGCCTCGTCGTGCAGCTCGATGACGCGCGCAGCGCCGTCACCTATGACCGCATGGTGCCGCCGGGAACCTTCGCCGACTACAAGCGCTGGCTGGAGAAGCAGATCGAGATCCTCAACCACGCCATCGAAGGCCTGCCCGCGGATCGCGTCCGTTATCACGTGTGCTGGGGAAGCTGGCCGGGCCCGCACACCACCGACGTGCCGCTCAAGGACATCGTCGACGTGCTGCTGAAGGCCAAAGTCGGCGCCTTCGTGATCGAGGGCGCCAATCCGCGCCACGAGCACGAATGGAAGGTGTGGGCCAACGCCAAGCTCGGCCCGGGCCAGGTGCTGGTGCCCGGCGTCATCAGCCACGCGACCAACGTCGTGGAGCACCCGGAGCTCGTCGCCGAGCGCATTGTTCGCCTGGCGAAAATCGTCGGCCGCGAGAACGTCATCGCCGGCACCGACTGCGGCTTCGCGCAGGGGCCGTTCTACCGCCGCGTCCATCCCTCGATCATGTGGGCGAAGCTCGAGGCCCTGTCCGCCGGCGCCAAGCTTGCGAGCAAGGAACTGTGGTCGTAGCGCGGCGCATGATCTTTTCCGAAAACCGCGTCGCACTTTTCGGGATCATGCGCTAGTCTCTCGTTGACGGGTCGACGGGCGCCGCCTGTCGACCCTGCCGGGAGCCGGACCCATGAACGTCAACGCTCAGACTTCGCGTTCTCTCGCTATTCCATTCGATCACACCCGCCTCGACCGCCTGATGGACGAGGCCGGAATCGACGTCGTCATCGCCACGTCGAAGCACAATGTTCAATATCTGCTCGGCGGACACCGCGCGCATTTCTTCGACTACATGGATGCGACCGGCGTCACCCGCTATCTGCCGGTCTTCGTCTATGCGAAGGGGCGGCCGGAAAAGTCCGCCTATATCGGCCACCGCCTCGAAGGCTTCCAGCACAAGGTGAAGCCGCTGTGGACGCCGGAGACGCAGGTGAATTCCGCCGGCTCCGTCGACGCGATGCAGAAGGCGGTCGATTACATGCACAAGGCGGGGCTGACGCCGAAACGCATCGCCGCCGAGTTCGGCTTCCTGCCCTTCGACGCGGCGAATGTACTGCGTAAGGGCTTCCCCGACGCGGATTGGGTCGATGCGCTGTTCGTGCTCGAGCGTCAGCGCGCGAAGAAATCGGCCGATGAACTGAACATGCTGAAGGTCGCCTCCGAAGCGGTGATCGCCTCGATGCAAGCAGTGATTGCCGGCGCCAAGCCGGGCGATACCAAGCAGGACGTGGTCGACGCATTGCGCCGCGAGGAGACCAATCGCGGGCTGACCTTCGAATATTGCCTGATCACCGCCGGCACCAGCATGAACCGCGCGGCCTCCGATCAGCGATGGGAGGCGGGCGAGATCATGTCGATCGATTCCGGCGGCAACAATCACGGCTATATCGGCGACGTCTGCCGCATGGCGATCCAGGGCGACCCGGACGCCGAGCTTGAAGACTTGCTTGGCGAGATCGAGAGCATCCAGCGCGCGGTGATGAAGCCCATTCGGGCCGGCATCATGGGCCGCGAGATCTATGCGGCCGCCGAGCCGCTGGTGGCCAAGTCGAGACATCACAATCATCTCGACTTCCTCGCGCACGGCATGGGGCTCGTCAGCCACGAGGCGCCAAGGCTCACCGATCATGGGCCGGTGCCTTATCCGGCCGACGACGCCGACCGGCCGCTGGAGACGGGCATGGTGGTCTCGGTCGAGACCACGCTGATGCATCCTTCGCGCGGCTTCATCAAGCTGGAGGACACCGTCGTCGTCACCGATACCGGGCACGAGATCTACGGCGAGGGCCTGCGCGGGTGGAACAGGGCGGGGACGGCGTCGGGGTGAGCCCGTCCATACCCTACAGTGTCTTCACTGAGTGGCCGGGCGCGTCCCGGCCATTTTATTTTTGCCATCGCCTAGTTACGCGGAGGACGTGCTCTCACGCATGTCCGGTTTCCTGAGCGCAACGAGCCTTCGCTGACACCCGCGTTGACGTTCGATCACTGCGATAGGCAGTATGTCGACACATCCAGATTCGAATGGCTATGGCCGGAGGTGGACAGCGGCAAACATATCAGTGAGCAGCCATCAACAGGATGGCAGTGACTAATTCAAGAACAGAAAATGTGGAGAAACGTTGTGCAAGGAACGAAAGAACTTCGCGACAAACTGGCGCTCGCTTGTCGTCTGCTGGCTATGCAGGGCCTGATCGATCATGCAGGTCTTGCAGGAGCTCGTATTCCGGAAACCGGAAATCTGCTGCTGAACCCCCGCGAAATGAGGGGTACGCAAGGTCGCCATCCAGCGATCATGAAGGGCGATGATTTCGTCGTCACCGGGCCCGATGGGAAGAGAATAGAAGGGACGAACAATCCGCCGAGTGAGACGCCTATTTTCACGGGCGTATTCCGGGCGCGGGCGGATGTGATGGCGGTCTTCCATCTCCATCTGCCGATGGCCACGGCGTTTACGGTTGTCGGCAAGCCGTTGCGCCCGGTCTATATCTTCGGCGCGCCTTTCGGTGAGGCCGTTCCGGTAAGCGATGACGGCACACTCATTCAACGCCCGGAGCAGGGAGACGAGCTCGCGCGTGTTTTGGGCAATAACCCGGCGGTCTTGTTGAAAGCGCACGGGGCGGTCGTTGTCGGCGCGTCCGTCGAGGAAGCCTTCGTGGCGGCCATCATGCTCGAGGACAATGCCACCCGGCTATACCAAGCAAGTCTCCTTGGAACGCCGAATGTTCTCCAGGGCGACGAGCTCGCAACGCTGAAAAAGCAAATTTGGCATCCCAAAGTGATATCTAAAATGTGGGCCTATCACGTTCTGAAGGCAGAAGCCTTGGGGCTGCTCTAAAGCCAAGAGTGCTGTGCTCTCGCGATCGGAGGAAGCGACCATGCAAGTACGTGCTTTCGCACGCGCGTTGCTTATGCTTGCTGCTTTTTGGCCTGCAATAGCACTCTCGCAAACTTATCCAACGCGGCCGATAACGCTTGTCGCACCATATTCCGCGGGCAGCGGCATCGATATTCTGTCGCGCGTGCTTGCTGAGCGAATTGGAGCAAGACTGAAGCAACCGATCATTGTCGATAACAGACCCGGCGCCGGGGGAAATCTCGGCGCGGGCTATGTCGCCAAGGCTTCGCCCGACGGGTATACGTTGTTGGTCACGGGAAATTCCTTTTCCGTGGCGCCGGCGCTGTACAAAAGCCTGCCGTTCGATCCACTCAAAGACTTTACCCATATCGCCGAAGTGGCGACGGGGAGCATGGCGCTGGTGGTGAACCCGAAGGTCCTGCCGGTGAAAAACTTGGATGAGCTCAAGGCGGCCGCGTTAAAGAACCCCGGAAAACTGAATTACAGCTCAGCAGGAATTGGGACGCCGCATCACTTGGGCATGGAGCTGTTGAAGCGCCAATTGGGCGTGGATATCGTCCATGTTCCCTACAGCGGCGCGACCGGTGCTCTGAACGATTTGCTGGCTGGCCATGTTCAATTGGCGATGTTTCCGGTCAACGTCGTTCTCCCCTATGCGAAGGACGGTCAGTTGCGGGTCATCGCGGTATCGGGCAAGGGACGTTCCCAGCTGGCCCCGCAGGCTCCGACCTTCGAGGAAGCCGGACTGAAAGATCTCGATATCGATCTGTACTATTTCATTTCAGGCCCGGCAAAGCTGCCTGCGGCAATCACGGCGCGGCTCAACAGCGAAATTGTCGCCGCGCTTAAGGAACCTGATTTGCAGAGTCGCTTGCTCCAATTGGGCCTGGTGCCTCAGAGCAGCACGGCCAACGCGCTGACGTCACTGATCGGCGAGGACGTCGAGCGTTGGAAAGCCTTCATCAAGGCGGCGCACATCACGGCGGAGTAGTTCCGCGACGTGAACCGCAGCATCGCGTCATGTCCAAGCGGTTGCGCGGGCTAATCGTGTTAAGCGTGCCTCACGCCGCGATCTTGAGCACGACCTTTCCGTGAATGTGGTCGTGCTCCATGTGCGCGTGCGCCTTGGCGGCCTGCTCGAGCGGATAGATGGCGTCGATGACCACCTTCACCTTGTTGGAATCGATCAGCCGCGCGATCTCCTCGAGCTGGCTGGCATTTGGCGTCGCCATGTAATGCATGCCGCGGATGTGGTGCGGATTGGCGAGCGCTTCGTCCGGCTTCTGCAGCGTGGACACCAACGCGCCGCCGTCCTTGAGCACGGCGAAGGAACGCCTCTGCGTCTCGCCTGCGATCAGATAGTAGACCAGATCGATGTCGTTCACTTCATCCTCGAACTTCTGCTGCTTGTAATCGATCGCCTGGTCGGCGCCCAACCGGCGCGCCATCTCGATGTCGTCTTGCGAGACGGTGGTCGCGACCCAAGCGCCTTTCGCCTTGGCGAACTGGATGGCGAAATGACCGACGCCGCCGGCGCCGCCGTGGATCAGCACGCGCTGGCCCTTTTTCAGTCCGCCGTGGTCGAACAGCCCTTGCCACGCGGTGAGCGCGGCGAGC
>DATARB010000098.1:0-35769 GCA_036264375.1 Pseudolabrys sp. | reverse complement strand
TAAGCCTTCACGCTCGCGTCCTCGTAGCGCTCCATGGCGCGGTCGTAGCGTTCGGCCTCGCGCCGCTCGGCGCTGAAATATTTCACCGTCTCGTAGTTGAGCAGCGAGTCGATCGCCTTCACGTTGGCTTCAGTGTCGCTGTCGTTCATCTGACGGCGAATGCCGATGCGCCATTCGGTGGCGAAATAGGTGTAGAGCATGTAGACGGTGACGGTGGCCAGGATCACCACCACGTAGCGCCAGTCGAACTGCCACATCAGGACGCCGACGATGAGCGCCAGCTCGATGATGGTCGGCGAGAGCTGCAGGATGACCTGCCGCACGATGGTCTCGATGCCGTTGCGGCCGCGCTCGAGCACGCGCGTGAGACCGCCGGTCTTGCGCTCGAGATGGAAGCGCAGCGACAGCTCGTGCATGTGCACGAAGGTGCGGAAGGCGAGCCGCCGCACCGCGTGCATCGCCACCTTGGCGAACAGCCCGTCGCGCAATTGGGTGAGCACCGCCATCAGAACGCGCATGCCGCCATAGGCGAGCGTCATGACGATGGGAACCGCCGCCGCCCACATCAGCCAGTCGGAGGCCGCCGCCGGCGCGCTACCCTTCCCCGCCAGCGCGTCCGTCGCCCATTTGAAGGTGAAGGGCACGGCGATAGTGGCGAACTTGGCCGCCAGCAACAGCACGAGCGCCCCGAGCACGCGCAACTTCAGGTCGCGGCGGTCGGACGGCCAGATATAGGGCCAGAGATGGATCACGGTGCGCAGCAAAGCGCCCTGGTCGCCGGAGACGTGCGCCTTTTGCCCGGAGGAACGGTTCTGCTGTCGGTCTGCTGTCATTGAAGGCCTGGGAACGGACGGACCCGCTCTGGCCCATCTTTATGGCGCTCATATAGGAGGATTCTCGGTGGTAATCACCCTGCCCCGGCCGCTATCGCACCGGAATCCCTGAGGATGTTGCCTCCGTGCCTTGACGCTACGTTTGCTGCGTTGCACATCCAGGGACCGGGACGAGAAATGGGAATCATGAGCAAAATCCAAAAAATCTGCGTCTACTGCGGTTCCAGCCCGGGAACCGACCCCGCCTTCGTCGAGGGCGCCCGCGCCTTCGGCGAGATCATGGCGAAGAACGGCATCGGCCTGGTCTATGGCGGCGGCGCCATCGGCATCATGGGCACCATCGCCTATTCGGTGCTGGACAACGGCGGCCAGGTAACCGGCATCATCCCCGAGTTCCTGATGAATCGTGAACGGGCGCTGCGCGGCACGCACGAACTGATCGTCACGCAGGACATGCACGAGCGCAAACGCAAGATGTTCGAAATGGCGGACGCCTTCGTGACGCTGCCGGGCGGCATCGGCACCCTGGAAGAGGTCGTCGAGCAGATGACCTGGGCGCAGCTGGGCCGCCACAAGAAGCCGATCCTGCTCGCCAACATCAACAAGTTCTGGGACCCGCTCTGCGCTCTGCTCGATCACATGAAGGCGCTGGAGTTCATCCGCGGCCCGTTCAATTTCGATCTGCTGGTTGCCGACAAGGTCGCCGACATCCTGCCGATGCTGCAGAAGGCCGCGGCAACCGTGTCGGACGACGAGAAGGCGATGGAGCCGACGCTGGTACGGCGGTTGTAGCGTCACTTTCCCAGGACACACCGCGCCCAATCGCGCTGGAGCGAGATCTTTATTGAGCAAAATAAGCCGGGTGATCGATATCGGCGATGAGCCCCGGCTGTTCCGGCTTCCAGCCGAGCGCTGACCGCGTCCGCTCGCTCGATGTCGGGGCGTCGATCCCTGCGAACGTCGCGAACCAGCCGAAGTGCGCGGCCGCCTCCTCGGGCAACTTCGCCACCACCGGAATATTCAGGCGGCCGCCGATCGCCTCGGCGATCGCCTTGAACGGCACGCCCTCTTCGGCGGTGGCATGGAACGGGCCGCCGCTGGCGCCGCGCTCCAGCGCCAGCCGATAGACGCGGGCAGCGTCGAGCCGATGAACCGCCGGCCAGCGGTTGAGCCCATCGCCGATATAGGCGGACACGCCCTTTTCGCGCGCGAACTGGATAAGCCGCGGAACGAAGCCGTGATCGCCATGGCCATGGACCGACGGTGCGAGCCGGACGGTCGTCGCCCGCACGCCGCGTTCGACCAGCGCGGCCGTCGCCGCCTCCGACTTACGCGGATAGGAGGAAGAGTTGAAAGGCGGCATATCCTCTTCGGTCGCCGTGCGGCCGGGGGCGAGAAGCGCCACGCCCGACGTGACGATGAGCGGGCGGCCTGAGCCTTCGAGCACGGCGCCCAGCGCCTCGATGGCACGCCTGTCGTCCGCGCAATTTTCGACGAATCTCGAGAAGTCGTGATTGAAGGCGGTGTGAACCACCCCATCCGCGTTCGCAGCGCCGCTCCGGAGACTGTCCAGATCTTCCAGTGCCCCCCGATGGACCTCGGCGCCCGCCGAAGCCAGGGCTTCTGCCCCTTTATCCGAGCGGGTGAGGCCAAGAACCCGATGGCCGGCGGCGAGCAGGTCCTTCACGACGGCCGAGCCGACCCAGCCAGTGGCGCCAGTGACAAACACACGCATGAGCAAAGTCTCCAGGTTTCGTTGGAGACACATGTCGGCTCCCAGTCTATCGTGGTAAAGTAGTGAGATTATCGTGGTATAATAGCTAATAGGATGGGTGAGCACATCGCGACTGAGAACCTGCTTGGGACCTATCTGAAGGACCGCCGCACAAAGCTCGATCCGGCCGCGTTCGGCTTTCCACCAGAGCGGCGCCGCACACCTGGACTGCGCCGCGAGGAAGTCGCCCAGCGCGCCAGTATCAGTCCAACTTGGTACACATGGCTCGAACAGGGGCGCGGGGGAGCTCCCTCGGCCGACGTGCTTGACCGGATCGCCCGCGCCCTGATGCTGACGGAGGTCGAGCGCGAGCACCTCTTTCTGCTCGGCCTCGGCCGTCCCCCCGAGGTGCGTTACCGGAAAGACGAAGGCGTAACGCCACGGCTGCAACGCGTGCTCGACGCGCTGGAGCCGAGCCCAGCCCTCATCAGGACCGCCACCTGGGACGTCGTTGCCTGGAACCAGGCGGCGACCGTGATGCTGACCGACTATGGATCGTTGCCGCCGGAGCAGCGCAATATCCTACGGTTCATATTTCTCGATCCTCGCGTCCGCGCCGCCCAGTACGATTGGGAAAGCGTGGCGCGATTCGTGGTGGGCGCGTTCAGGGTGGACGCGGCGCGCGCGGGAGCAGCGGCGCAGGTCGAGCCTCTCGTCGATGAACTCAGCCGGCTCAGCCCCGAGTTCAAGGCGATGTGGCGCGACAACGACGTCCGCAGCCACGGCGATGGCGTCAAGCGCATCCGGCATCCCGTTCTCGGCCCGATCGCCTTCGAGTACTCAGCCTTCGCCGTGGACGGCCGGCCGGACCTCAGCATGGTGGTCTACAATCCGGCGACACCGGCGGATGCGGAACGGATCACCTCGCTGAGGCAAGCACGGTCATCCGGGCACCGTACTGAAGCTGCCTTACGCCCAACCAGGCCTGGATAGTGCTCTGCCGGCACGGCGCCGGATCCGTCCGCGAGGGAAGTCGGTCACTATCCCTCCTCCCCGCGTTCCCACGCTATCATTTAACGAATGTCACTGCCTCGATGCGGTTGCCGTCGAAGTCGCGGATATAGGCCGCGTAGTAGCCTTCCCCGTGCTGCGGACGCAGCCCCGGATCGCCGTCGCTCGTGCCGCCCGCGGCGAGCGCCGCCGCGTGAAAAGCATCGATCATCTCGGTCGAGCGGGCGCGGAAGCACACATGCGCGCCGCTGTCCGCGGCGACTCGCGGCGTCCCTTCGCGCAGATTGATCCAGAACTCGGAATAGCTCTTGCCGAAGGCGATGGTCGCCGGCCGTTTTTCCAGTTTGGTGAAGCCGAGAGCGCCGAGCACCGCTTCATAGAAACGTGCCGAGGCTTGCAGATCGCGCACAGCGACTGAGACGTGGTCGATCACGCTACCGACCCGCGGTTCACGGTCCGGCGGACCAGGTCAGGTCGCCGCAATCGTCGAACGCGAGTCCCTATGATGGGACAGCGACGGCGCCACGCTTTCCGCACGCTTGGCGCCGCTTCTGTCTTCGATCAACGGAGCGCGCCAGATCAGAATAAATACTCCGAGTGTCGACAGACCAAAAGTCGCCGCGACGCCCGCGAGAAAGAACACCATGGCCGTTTCCCCCCGATTTGCCGGACCGTCTAAACCGCAGCCGTGTCGTGAGCGCATCTTGAGAATCCGCCGCCTTCAAATTATGGCCAGTTCCATGATGGAGCGCACTTAAAAAATATGCCGCACTGCGGAAACATCCACCGCGCGAGCGCTATGTTGTGCTTAAAACTTAGGCGGATCAGGCTGGCGCGCCGGACTTTACCAGCTTGAAGATGATGGAATCCATCAAAGCCTGGAACGACGCGTCGATGATGTTCGGTGACACGCCCACTGTCGTCCACCGCTCTCCGGCTTCATCCTCGCTCTCAATCAGCACGCGCGTCACGGCTTCGGTGCCGGTATTGAGGATACGCACGCGGAAATCCGACAGCTTCAGGTGGTCGATGTATTTCTGATATTTGCCGAGATCCTTGCGCAACGCGAGGTCGAGCGCGTTCACCGGGCCGTTGCCTTCCGCGGCCGAGATCATGTTGTCGTCGCCGACCCTCACTTTTACCACCGCCATGGCGACGGTCACCTGCTCCCCTTTGGCGTTGTAGCGCTGCTCGACATTCACATCGAACTGGGTGACGTCGAAGTAAGCCGGTACCTTACCGAGCGTGCGACGCGCCAGCAGTTCGAACGAGGCATCCGCCGCCTCGTAGGCGTAGCCGATGGTCTCGCGTTCCTTGACCACCTCGAGCAGCCGGCCGACGCGCGGATCGTCCTTGTCGGCCTTGATGCCGATACGCTCGAGCTCGGCCAGCACGTTCGATTTGCCCGCCTGTTCCGACACCAGCACCTTGCGCTTGTTGCCGACCTCGCCCGGCGTCACGTGCTCGTAAGTCGCCGGGTCCTTGAGGATCGCCGAAGCATGGATGCCGGCCTTGGTGGCAAAGGCGCTGTCGCCGACGTAAGGCGCATGCCGGTTGGATGCACGATTGAGCCGCTCATCGAGCGCGTGCGAGACCTGCGCCAACTTCTTGAGCGCCGCGTCGGAGACGCCGATCTCGAACCTGTCGGCGAAATCGGGCTTCAGCTTCAGCGTCGGGATGATGGAGACGAGATTGGCATTGCCGCAGCGCTCGCCGAGGCCGTTGAGCGTGCCCTGGATCTGCCGCGCACCGGCGCGCACGGCGGCGAAGGAATTCGCCACCGCCTGTTCGGTGTCGTTGTGCGCGTGGATGCCGACATGGTCGCCGGGCACGACCTTCACGACGTCGCCGACAATGTTCTCCACCTCGTGCGGCAGCGTGCCGCCATTGGTGTCGCACAGCACCACCCAGCGCGCGCCGGCGTCATAGGCAGCCTTGGCGCAGGAAAGTGCATAAGCGGGATTAGCCTTGTAGCCGTCGAAGAAGTGCTCGCAGTCGAGCAGCACTTCTTTGCCCTTCGCCTTGGCGGCCGCAACGCTGTCGCGGATCGAGGCGAGGTTCTCTTCGCCGGTCGTCTCCAGCGCCACGCGCACGTGGTAGTCCCACGACTTGGCGACGAAGCAGATCGCATCGGCATGCGCGTCGAGCAGCGTAGCGAGGCCGGGATCGTTCGACGCCGAGCGGCCCGGCCGCCGCGTCATGCCGAACGCGGTGAACGTCGCGGTCTTGAGGCCGCGGTCGCTGGCGAAAAATTCTGTGTCGGTGGGGTTGGCGCCCGGATAGCCCCCTTCGACATAGTCGATGCCGAGCTCGTCCAGCATGCCGGCGATCGCCAGCTTGTCGGCCAGCGTAAAGTCGACGCCGTTCGTCTGCGCGCCATCGCGCAGCGTGGTGTCGAAGAGATAGAGGCGTTCGCGGGCCATCGGACTCACTCGGCAGAACAAAACTCAGGAGATGCGGTACACGAGATAGAGTGCGAGCAGAACGGCCACAATCAGCACGCCGTATTTCAACACGATGTAATAGAGCCAGTGGCGCGGAAACGGTGTGTCGGGCCTGGTCATGGAGCCTCCCGTTTGGCGGCAAGCTGCTTGTGCAGCGTGGTGTTGGCGAGCCATTCGTCGCCAACCGAAATCGAATTCCGCTTCTGCGCGACATAGCCGCGCTTCTCGAAGAAGCCTCTGGCGCTGTCGCTGGCGTCGACCACGAGCTTCTCGGCGCCGCGCGCGCGCGCGAGCTTCTCCAGGGCGTCGGCGAGCATGGCGCCGACACCGTGGCCGGCGGCGGCCGGATGCACGTAGAGCATGTCGATCGTGTCACGCCCGGCGAGCGAGGCAAAGCCGACCAGCGAACCTTCCATTGTGGCGACCAGCGTCAGCTGGCTGCCCAGCTTCTTGGCAAAGGTGGCAAGATCATCCGCGCTGGCGGCCCAGGCTTCCTGCTGCGCCTCGCTGTAATCGTCGGACGTCAATTCGGTGATGCTGTCCCGGAAAATCTCCGCGAGGAACGGCGTATCCTCGGCGAGGAACGGCCGCAGCGCGAACTGTGGATGGGCTTGGGCACTCATCGCGCCACCTCCCAGGTGGTGCCGTCCTTGGAGTCCTTGAGCACGACGCCCATGGCGGCGAGCTCGTCACGGATGCGGTCGGATTCCTTGAAGTCCTTGGCCGCGCGAGCCTGCTTTCGCGCCTCGATGAGCGAGGTCACCTTGGCCTCGTCCACCACCGTGCGGCGAGGATAGCCTTGCATGAATTTACGCCTCGACTGGGCCATGAGACCGACGAGCATTCCGGATGCCCTGAGCGTCCGCTTCAATTCGATTTGCGCCGGACCGGACTTGAGGCCACGAATTTCACCGGCAACGCGATGAAGCTGGGTCAGAGCGTTTGGCGTATTGAGATCGTCGCAAAGCGCGTCGACAAAATCAGCGTCGGGACGTCCGGACGAACTCGTTTCATCACCGATGATGTCGTACCAGCCGTCCAATATCTTGCTGCTTTCCTCGAGCCCCTTCACGGTCCAATCAATCGGCTGGCGGTAATGCGTGCGCAGCATGTTCAGCCGCACCACCTCGCCCGGCCAGTCCTTCAGCAACTCATGGATCGTCATGAAGTTGCCGAGGCTCTTCGACATCTTCTCGCCTTCGACCTGCAGGAAGCCGTTGTGCATCCAGTAGTTCGCCATCACGTCGGTGCTGAACGAGCAGCGCGATTGCGCGATCTCGTTCTCGTGATGCGGAAATACGAGATCGATGCCGCCGCCATGAATGTCGAAGGTCTCGCCCAGATGCTTCCAGGCCATGGCCGAGCACTCGATGTGCCAGCCCGGACGCCCCGGCCTCTTGATTCCGGCCGGCGACGCCCACGCCGGCTCGCCGGGCTTCGACGGCTTCCACAGGATGAAGTCCTGCGCGTCCTTCTTGTAGGGCGCGACCTCGACGCGGGCGCCGGCGATCATCTCGTCCAGCGGCCGCTTGGAGAGCTGGCCGTAGTCCGGCATCGAGGGCACGTTGAACAGCACGTTGTCTTCGGCCACATAGGCGTGGCCGTTGGCCACCAGCCGATCGATCAGCACCTTCATCTGCTCGATGTGCTCGGTCGCGCGCGGCTCGACCGTCGGCGGCAGGCAGCCGAGCGCCGCAACGTCTTCCTTGAAATACTTGTAGGTCTCTTCGGTCAGGTCGCGGATCGAGACGCCCCGCTCGGCCGCGCGCGCGTTGATCTTGTCGTCGACGTCGGTGATGTTGCGCACGTAAGCGACGTGGTCCGCGCCGTAGATGTGCCGCAGCAGGCGGAACAGCACGTCGAAGACGATGACCGGCCGCGCATTGCCGATATGGGCGAAGTCGTAGACCGTCGGCCCGCAGACATACATGCGCACGCGCGCAGGATCGATCGGGACGAAGACCCGCTTCTCGCGCGTCAGCGTATCGTAGAGCTTCAGCTCCATAGCAAAGACACCTATCGGCCCCGCTGGCCGGGCGTCTTATCGATCTCGCTCGGGAGAAAAGACGGCCGCAGCCAGCGTGTTGCGCTAGCGAATAATCTCGCGGCAAATGCCGCAGATATGGTTAAGGCCGTTCATGCGGCGGGACAATGGTTTGTCGCGCGCGCGCCGTCAAGGCCCATCGGAGCGCTCTTTCCCATTTGAACGGCCGGGGGCAGTTCCCGCGCCGGCAAGGTTAAACGCACCTTAAGGATTTTGCCTGCATTGTTCCATTCGGCGCCTCCCCGGCGCCTGCCAAATACCTGTGGGCGTATTCTCATGCGGACAATCCTGGCCGGCTTTACCGCGCTCCTGTGCCTCGGCCTCGCCGGGGCGGCTCAGGCCGAGCGCCGCATGTTCATTATCGGCAACGACGCCGACGGCTACGGGGTCGACCGCTGCCTCGCCTCGGGCGACCGATGCGGCACCGCCGCCGCCAACGCCTATTGCAAGACGCAGGAATTCGCCTCCGCCGCGACCTTCCACAAGGTCGACCGCGAGGAGATCACCGGCGCCATCCCGACCGACGCCTCCGGTGGCTGCCTGGGCGGCAAGTGCGACCACATCGTCGCCATCGTCTGCACGCGCTGAGTTCCGCGAGGGCCGCTCGTGCGGATACAGTCCCCGCGAAAGCGGGGACCCAGCGCAAAATGTAGAGCCTGCGATTTGCTCGTGGATTCCCGCTTACGTGGGAATGAGCGGAGCAAGTGGCAACGCAAATGAAATAAACTCTACGCGCTCTTCGCCAGCGTGATCGCCTCGTCGAGCACGCCGAGATCGCCGATATGATTGGCGAGGAGCAGGACCAGCTTGGTGTCGAGATCGGCTGCCTCGTCAACGCTCAGGCCGCGGCGTGCCTCGACCAGAGCCACATAGGCCGCATCCGCATCGGCGAGCTGCAATTGCGTGATGAGCTTGGTCATCCTCACATCCTCCCCAAAGCCCGGTCTCTCGCCCGTTCAACTTTCATGCGATCGAAGCAGCGCCAGCGCGCGCACAGATGCTGGTCCGGCCGCAGCAGATAGGTGGCGCCGGGGGTGGCATCGAGACGCCGCGCGAGCAGGCCCGTCGCATCGATCATGTCCTCACCGATGCAGGCGAGCCGGATGCCGGGCGGCGCGTCCGGAACCGCGCCATCTTTGAGATAAAGCAGCGTGAAGCTGCCGGGGAGGTGCGCCACCAGATGGCCGTCGCGTCCATCGCGCGTGCGCACGGGCGCGTCGGGGACCGGCGCGCCCAGCCGCGCGGAGCCTGAAAACGCATCCTCGTCCGGCGTCGACAGCGGCGTGTTGTAGACCGTCGCCACCGACAGCCGGCCGGAATTGATCATGCGGCGCGCGAATTCAGCCTTCGGCGCCAAAGCGAGCACCGCGTTGCGCAGGCGGCGTTCGGGATCGGAATGCGGCGCGATGAAATCGGTCGAGCGCGTCGAATGGCCGATGTTCTCGTCGGCAGCCTGGATGCGTTCGCGCTCATAGCTGTCGATGAGCGGCAGCCCCGCCTCGCCCTTGATCACCGCCGCCAGCTTCCAGGTGAGGTTCTCCGCATCCTGGATGCCGGAATTGGCGCCGCGCGCGCCGAACGGCGACACCTGGTGCGCGGCATCGCCGACGAACACCACGCGGCCGTGCACGAAGCGCTCGAGCCGGCGACAGTTAAAGCGATAGATGGAAATCCATTCGAGCGAAAAGTCGCGCTCACCCAACATTCGTTTGAGCCGCGCGGTGACGCGCTCTGGCGTCTGCTCTTGCGCGACATCGGCGTCGGGCCCGAGCTGCAGATCGATGCGCCACACATTGTCCGGCTGGCGATGCATCAGCGCCGATTGTCCGGAATGAAATGACGGATCGAACCAGAAGCGCCGCTCGGTCGGGAAATTCGCCGCCATCTTGATGTCGGCGATGAGGAACTTGTCCTCGAAAGTGACGCCGGAGAAACTCAATCCGAGAAGATCGCGCGTGGTGGAGCGCGCACCGTCGGCAGCGATCAGCCAGGAGGCTTCCATCGCATAGGAGCCGTCCGGCGTCTCGATGGTCAGCCGGACGTGATCGTTATGCGGCTCGACGCTCGCGAGCTTGTTCTTCCAGCGCAGATCGATTGCATCGATCTCGCTCGCGCGATCGATCAACGCCTTCTCGACGTAGAACTGCTGCAAGTTGATGAAGGCCGGCATCTTGTGGCCGTCCTCGGGCAGCAGGTCGAACGAATAAATGAGACTGTCGCCAAGAAAGACCTTGCCGAGCTTCCAGGTGACGCCCTGCGCCACCAGCTTTTCACCGATGCCGAGCCGGTCGCAGATCTCCAGCGTCCGCTTCGACCAGCAGATGCCGCGCGAGCCTTCGCCGATGCGATCGGCGTCGTCGATCAGCACCACCGGAATACCGTGCAAGCCAAGATCGATCGCCGCCGCAAGCCCGACCGGACCCGCGCCGACCACGACCACCGGCCGGCGCACCGGTGTGCGCGCATCCTGATCTAGCGAACGGCGGTAGGCGAAGTGAAATCGGCTGGTCGCCACGCTATCCTCGCTCGGGCGCCCGCTTGCGCGGGCGTCCGGTTCACGCATCCTGCGAACGGCCTCGTCCGCGGCGGCGGTCAGCGCCTCGCCAGCAGCGTGTCGACCGCGTATTTCCCCGCGCCAAAGACGAACACATAGATCGCGCCACCGATGATCGCGAGGTTCTTCATGAAGTTGATGTACTGCGCCGACTGCTGTTCAACCGGGTAGGTCCAATAGCGGTGCGCAATGATCGTCGCCATCACCACCCATAGGATCGTGGCCAGCGCGGCATAGCGCGTCGCCACGCCGAGGATCAGCAGGGCACCGATGGCGAACTCGTAGAGTCCGCCAAACCACGCCCAGAAGCTGGCAGGCTCCAAACCGCGCGCGGCGAAATAGGCGGTCGTTCCCGCGATGCTGGCGAGCTTGCCAAACCCGCTGGTGAGGAAAATCCAGCCGAGCAGGATTCGGCCGACGAGCAACAGAGTGTCAGTCCAACTTGCCGCGATGCTGTCCGTATGCGACAGCGTCGGATGCGTCGTTCCACTGTGCATTGTCATAGCGTTTCCCCAGGTTAGCCTGCCTTTGTGGCACGTCATTTAACGTCAGCCGCGCGTAATTTTCCAGATCGCACCGCAGCCGTTATCGCACTGCAAAACAAACTTATTCTCCGGTGGGTTCCCGGAATAAGCCTTGTCTTGGGCGCCGACTCATCAGCCCTGCAAGGCCGCCCACATCTCGCGGTCGCGCTCCGCGGTCCATATGACCGGCCAGTCAATACCGCGCGCTTCGTCATAGGCGCGCGAGACGTTGAACGGCAGGCAGTGCTCATAGATGGCGAAGGTCTTGAACTTCGGGTCCATCGCGAGCCGGGCGAAGTCGAAGGCATCCTTCAGCGAGCGGCCTTTTGCCACACTCTCCTTCACCGAGCCGTACAGCGTCGAGAGGAAATCGGATGTCATCTCGATGCCTTCCCTGACCAGTTGCGGCGTCGTCAGCGCGGCCCCGCGTCCGGGCATCAGCGCGGTCGCCTGCAACTCGGCGAGATGATCGAGCGTCGTCGGCCAGTCGGTGAAATGCGCGTCGCCGCAATAGCAGGCCGATTTGTATTCGACGAGGTCGCCGGAAAACACGACGCCCGCGTCCGGCACCACCGCGATCACATCGCCGGCCGTATGGCCGCGGCCTATATGCATGATGCGCACTTCGCGGCGCCCCAGCCAGACCGAGACTTCATCGGGAAAGGTGATGTTCGGCCAGGTCAGACCCGGAATGCTTTCGACCGCGCGAAACAAACGCGGAAACCGGCCGATCTCGGAGTCCATGTCCTGCTTGCCACGCTCGGCGATCAGTCCGCGCGTCACGTCGGACGCCATGATGTCGGCACCCTTGAAGGCGGAGGCGCCGAGCACGCGCACGGCGTGATAGTGCGTGAGCAGCACGTATTTGATAGGCTTGTCGGTGACCTTGGCGACGCGGGCGATGAGGTCCTCGGCCATCGCCGGGGTCGCCTGTGCGTCGATCACCATGACGCAATCGTCGCCGACGATGACGCCGGAGTTCGGATCGCCTTCCGCGGTATAAGCGTACAGACCCGAGCCGATCTGGTCGAACGAGACTTTCTTCTCGACGAGATCGTCGCTGGAGGCAAAGCCTTTGGCATTCATCGGGTCACACCTCCCGGCCGATCATTGCGTCGAGTGACCATGCCCCGCCGCCGTGCACAAGGAAATGGAAAACCACGATTGCCCAGAACAGGGGATATTCGACGCCGCGGTTCTCCCAGGCAAAGCCGAACTGCCAGTGATAGGTGACGATGGCGACGACAAGAAATCCGATGATTGGGACGGCCACGAGCCGTGTGAGAAACCCCAGCGCCAGGCAGAGACCGCAGACGAACTCTACCACGCCGACAACATAGGCCCAGAACAACGCGTTATCGAATCCGACACTATCGAGGAAATCGGCGGCCGCATCCGTATTCCCGAACAGAATCGGAAATCCATGAATGGCGAGCGAGCCGCCCGCCACGACCCGGATCAATGGCTCAGTGATCGGCGCAAGGGTCCGATAGACGCCGCCAAACGCAGGAATCAAGAGGCGCGGCGCGTCCATGATGCTCCCCGCTCAGAATGCTCCTGGCGCAATGCGCCTCGCTCATCCGCGCGTGTAGCGTACCACATCCTGTTCGATGGCGCCGAAGATCGATTGCCCCTGTGCATTGCGCATTTCGATGCAAATCTTATCGCCGAATGTAAGGAACGGCGTGCGCGGTTTGCCTTCGCGGATTGTCTCCACTGTGCGCTGTTCGGCGATGCAGGAATAACCGAGCCCACCCTCCTCGATCGGCTTGCCCGGCCCGCCACCGGCGTCGCGGTTCGACACCGTGCCGGCGCCCAGAATCGTGCCGGCGCCGAGTGCGCGCGTCTTGGCGGCGTGCGCGATCAACGTGGGAAAGTCGAAAGTCATATCATTGCCGCACACCGGCTCGCCGAACGGCTTGCCGTTGATGAAGGACAAAAGCGGCAGGTTGACCTTGGCACCGTCGAAGGCGTGGCCCAGTTCGTCGGGCGTCACCGCCACCGGCGTGAAGGCCGAGGCCGGTTTCGACTGCACGAAGCCGAAACCCTTGGCGAGCTCGGGTCCTGTGAGATTGCGCAGCGTCACGTCGTTGACGAGCATAATGAGCTTGATCGCGGCGGCCGCCTCCTCGCGCGTCGCGCCCATCGGCACATCGCCCAAGATCACCACCACCTCGGCCTCGAGATCGATGCCCCACGCCTCATCCACCACCGGAATTGGATCACGCGGGCCCAGCAGCACGTCGGAACCGCCCTGGTACATCAGGGGGTCGGTCCAGAACGACGCCGGCATCTCGACGCCGCGCGCCTGGCGCACCAGTGCGACGTGGTTGACGTAGGCCGACCCGTCCAGCCACTGGCAAGCACGCGGCAGCGGCGCCGCGCATTGCGCCGGATCGAACGCCATGTGCGCGATGCGGCCGATCTCGAGCGCATCCGCGATTTCGGTGAGCCCCGGCACGGCTGCGGCCCACTCGTCGAGCGCCGCCTGCAGCGTTGGGGCGACCGCAGCCGCGCTGGCGCAGCGCGACAGATCCTTGGAGACGACGACGAGGCGGCCGTCGCGCCGGTCTTTCAATGAGGCAAGTTTCATGCGGGCTACTTCGGGTCACGCCGGTTCGGGTCGAAATGTTTCTTCAGGCCGGTCCAGCAGTCAATGTAGTCGTCCTGCCGCTCGGGGAGCGTCGCGGCATATTTGGTCACGCGCTGGCGGAAGCGCGTCTCGAACATGAAGGCCAGCGTGTTCGACAGCTTCACCGGCTTGAGCTCGGCATTGCTGGCGTGCGCGAAGGCGTCGGTGTCCGGTCCGTGCGGCAGCATCTGATTGTGCAGGCTGAAGCCGCCCGGCGTGAAGCCTTCCGGCTTGGCGTCGTAGACGCCGAGCACGAGCCCCATGAACTCCGACATGATGTTGCGATGATACCACGGCGGACGGAATGTGTTTTCCGCCACCGCCCAGCGCTCGGGGAAGATGACGAAGTCGATGTTGGCGGTGCCCGGCGTTTCCGACGGAGATGTCAGCACGGTGAAGATCGACGGATCGGGATGATCGAACAGCAGCGCGCCGACGGGCGAAAAACGCCGCAGGTCGTATTTGTACGGATAGTAGTTGCCATGCCAGGCAACGACATCGAGCGGCGACTGCTCGACTTGCGTCCTGTAGAGTTCGCCGCCCCACTTCACATACAGCGTATGCGGCGCGTCGATGTCCTCGTAAGCCGCCACTGGCGCGAGGAAGTCGCGCGGATTGGCAAGGCAGTTGGCGCCGATCGGCCCGCGATCCGGCAGGATGAACCCGCCGCCGTAGTTCTCGCAGACGTAAGCGCGGACCGGCCCATCGACCATCTCGACACGGAACATGACGCCGCGCGGGATGACACAGATTTCGCCGGGCTCGATCTCGATCACGCCGAACTCGCTACGGAAGCGGATCTTGCCCTGCTGCGCGACGATGAGGAATTCGCCGTCGGCATTGAAGAAATGCTCGCGCTCCATCGACTGGGTGACGAACAGGAGATGGCTCGCCATGCCTGACTGGCTGTCGACGTCGCCCGCCGTCGTGATCGTGCGCAGGCCGGTGACGAAGGTGAGCTTCTCCTGCGGCATCTTAACCGGCGACCAGCGCAATTGCCCGATCGGCAATTCGCTGTCCTCGCGCAGCGGCGCGGTGCGGACGTAGCCTTGGTCCACCCGCTCGAAGCTGCCGGCGTGCCGCACGGTCGGATGGATCCGATAAAGCCAGGAGCGCTGGTTGGAGGCCTGCGGCGCCGTGAATGGCGAGCCGGAGAGCTGCTCGGCGTAAAGGCCGTAATTGACCTTCTGCGGCGAGTTGCGTCCGACCGGGAGTGCGCCTTCCAGCGCCTCCGTCTCGAAACTGTTGCCGAAGCCGGACATGTAGGCCGCCGACATGCTCGCCCCTCAATTAGTTTCAACTGTTAGTATCTAGGTCGCACTGCCTATGCGGTCAACGATGCGCAACAACATCTGCGTCGCCTAGCCGGCGCGACGACAGCTTCGCGAAGATGATCAGCGACGCGCAGGCCAGCAAAGGCGCCAGACTGCTGATCTGAAACAGGCGGCTCGGCGAGATGCCTTGCGCGACGAGCGCGCCGCCGACCACCGGCCCGATCAGCGAGCCCAGCCGGCCGACGACCTGCGACCAGCCGACCCCGGTGCCGCGGATCGCGGTCGGGTAGTAATTGGTGATGAAGGCATTCAGCGACAGTTGCACGCCGATGACGAGGAAGCCGCTCAGGAAGATCGTGATCATGATCGGCCAGAACGACGTTTCGGCAAAGCCGATGCAGAAAACCGCGATCGCGCCTGCCAAGTAAGACGCGATCAGGATTGTCATCGGCCGCACGAATTTGCGATCGATGAGCTGCGTGCAGACGATGCTGCCGACGATCCCCGCCAGGTTGAAGATGATCGTCCCCATCAAAGCCGCCTGCAGCGGCAGGCCCGCCTGACGCAGCAGCAGCGGAATCCAATTGATGAAAAGATAAACCAGCATCAGACTCATGAAGAAGGCCAGACAGAGGAATACGCTACCGACAGCGAGGCCGCCCTTGAACAGCGCCGAGAATTGACCGCGGCCCGGAGCGGCTTCATCGAGGACGAAAGCGCTGTTCGCATCGAAATGCCCGGCCGGGCTGATTTTCCGGAGGACGCTCGCAATCATCGCGCCCTTCCCGCGCGCCAGAATGAGATATTTGATCGATTCCGGCAGCGCCAAGGCGATGACCGGCGCGAGGCACAACGGCAGAACTCCGCCGGCGAGAAACACCGCCGGCCAGCCGAAATACGCAATCAGGGGAACGCTGATCATGCCGCCGAGCACAGCGCCAAAGCCGAATCCGCACCAGGTGATTGCCACAAGCGTCACGCGCTTGCGCGCCGGCGCATATTCGGAGACCAAAGCCATGACGTTCGGAATGGCGCCGCCTAATCCGATGCCGCAGAGGAAGCGCAATACCGTGAACGCCTCGATCGACGTCGTGTAGGCGCTGGCGATGTTCAAAACGCCGAACACGATCACGCTGAAGCACAGAGTCCATTTACGGCCGAAGCGGTCGCCGAGATAGCCGAGCAGCATCGCCCCTGCCATGCTGCCGAGCAGCACCGCCGCGAAGACCGGGCCGAACGTTGCCGGCGACAGCTTCCATTCATGCGCCAGGCTCGGCGCGACATAGGCGACCGCCTGCGTGTCGAATCCATCGCACATCACGACCAGCAGGCAGATCGTAAAAACCAGAATCTGAAAGCCGCCGATCGGGCTTTCATTAATCACCGTGGTGACATTGAGTTTGGATTCTTCAGCCATGGCGTATTCCCCCTATGGTGCGCCGCGGGCGGTTGCCTTCGCCGCAGACTATTTTGATTGAAACGATCGTTATCCGGCTCGCGCGGCCGTCACCCAGCGTCCCTCTCTGAGCCGTTCGTCCCGTCGCTCCGAAGCCGGATGACACCGTCGGCGCCGATAGCGATGGGGAGGACATCGAGCCGGCAGCCGCTGCCGAGCCCCGATGTGCCGGCGCCGTCCTCAATCGAAAATGCCGCGTCGTGGTTCGTGCAACGAATCGTCATGCCGTCCGCAGAAAGCACGTTCGGGCCGCGATAGTCGAGCGGCAGGTCCTGATGCGGACAGGCATTCACGAAAGCGCGGATCATGTCTTTGCTGCGGATGAGCAGGACCGGAAGGCCGCCGTCCGTCTGGATCGACAGCGTGGCCCGGTCGGCAAGATCATGGACGCGCGCCAGCACCACGCCCTCCAGGGACGGATCGCATTCGCCCGGTGCCTCGCTCATGATGCCTTCAGAACGCCGCGCTGGATTTGATCCTCTTCGATGGATTCGAAGAGCGCCTTGAAATTTCCCTCGCCGAAGCCATCGTCGCCCTTGCGCTGGATGAACTCGAAGAAGATCGGGCCGATCACGGTCTTGGAGAAGATCTGCAAGAGGATGCGCGTGGTGCCGCCGTCGACGACACCCTCGCCGTCGATGAGGATGCCGTGCTTTTTCATCCGGCTCAACGGCTCGCGATGGCCCTGCACGCGCTTGTGTGAGCGCGCGTAGTAGAGATCAGGCGGCCCGGGCATGAACTCGATGCCCATGGCGGCAATCGCGTCGGTCGCGCGATAGATGTCGTCGGTGCCGACAGCGATGTGCTGGATGCCTTCGCCCTTGTATTGCCGCAGGTACTCTTCGATCTGGCTCTTATCGTCCGCGCTCTCGTTGATCGGGATACGAATCTTGCCGCACGGCGAGGTCAGCGCGCGGCTCGTCAGCCCCGTGAACTTGCCTGAAATATCGAAGTAGCGGATTTCGCGGAAATTGAAGGTTTGGGCGTAGAACTTGTACCAGGTGTCCATGTTTCCACGCATGACGTTATGCGTGAGATGATCGATGTAGCAGAAGCCGGCGCCCAGCGGCTTTGGGTCGCTCTCGCCGAGCCATTCGAATTCCGTGCTGTAGGGCGATCCCTTTTCGCCATAGGTCTCGACGAAATACAAAAGCGATCCGCCGATTCCGATCACCGCCGGCACGTCGAGCGTCTTGTCCGCGCCAACATATTCCTGCGCGCCGAGATCGAGCGCGCGCTTCAGGGCATGCCTGGCATCGATCACGCGCCAGGCCATCGACGGCGCGCAAGGGCCATGCGCGGCGATGAAACGCGCGGCATGCGTGTGGGGCTCGCGATTGAGCACGTAATTGATCCCACCCTGCCGAAAGAGAGAGACGGCCTTCGATCGATGCCGGGCGACTTCAACATAACCCATGCTCTCGAACAGCCCGGCCAGGTAGGCCGGGTCGGGATGGGCGAATTCGACGAATTCGAAACCGTCTGTCCCCGCGGGGTTCTGCTCGCTGATGGTGGCGGGCGCGGCGTCATGCGGGAAAGGGCCCAAGGTCGGTCCTCCTGTTAAGGCTTGCCGCGCAAAATTAGCCCCCGGCTCACGCAATGTCCGTGCAAAGCGTGCGCAATTACCGTATTATCCGCACACTCCGAATTCAAATTGATCGTATCTCGCGAGAATCGTGCATGGATGACGCCGATTTGAGAATCCTGCGAGCGTTGCTCGACGACGGACGCCTGACCAACAACGACCTTGCCGAGCGGGTTGGCCTCTCGCCGTCGCAATGCTCGCGCCGGCGCGCGGCCCTGGAGGAGAGCGGCGTCATCACCAGCTATCACGCGATGGTGTCTTCGGAAGCGTTGGGGCTGGATGTCCTCGTGTTCGTACACGTGACGCTCGCGACCCACTCGCCCGACAATTCCGAGCGCTTCCTCGCCCTGGTCACGAGCCTCGAAGAGGTCCAGGAGGCCTATTCGCTCACTGGGGAAAGCGATTACCTGGTCAAAATGTCGGTGCCGACGCTCAAAGCGCTGTCGCGGCTTCTTGCTGACGTATTCCTGCCGCACCCGTCCGTCGCCCACCTGCGCTCGTCGATCGTGCTCGACCGCCTGAAGGAGACCAACCGGTTGCCGCTGAAATACGTCCGTGGCGCGGGTGAAGGCGGAGCCGCCCGGAATTAGACTAGAGTTCACAAGTTCGCGGGCACTCCTGCCGCATAGCCACCTGAATCCTACTTTACCTGCCGGGGCGGGGCACGAAGGCAGGCTCATACGCGCATGAAAGTCATGATTCTCTACCTGTTCGTCGCCGCAATCCTGTTCATGTCCGCGAACCCCGACCGCCGGCGGCCCGCCTTGCTCCGCATCTGGCGTCGGAACCGGCCATCGCGTTGACAGCTTAGAACTTTTCCAATCTGGTTGCACGCGGTCGCAACTTCGGCCAATGTCTGCGCTAGGCGCGAGACGGCGGCCGGCCGCAATAGGCCCCCGCGCCGTGGGGAAGCGGCAGCGTGGCTATGACGGACCAGAGCGCACACCAAACGCCCGAACATGCCGAGGCGGCGCTCAAACTCGAAGACTTCCTCCCCCATCGTTTGAATGTCTGTTCGAATCTCGTCTCGCAGGCGCTCTCGCGCATCTACGCCGAGCGCTACAAGATCGGCATCCCCGAATGGCGGGTGCTGGTGACTTTGGGGCAATTCGGCCTGATGACCGCCAAGGCCATCGGTGCGCACACCTGCATGCACAAGACAAAGGTTTCGCGCGCGGTCTCTCTGCTCGAGCACCGCAAGCTGGTCATACGGCGCGCCAACCGCGCCGATCTGCGCGAAGCCTTCCTCTCGCTGACGCCCGCAGGCCGCGACATCTACAGCGAGCTTGCGCCCATTGCCCTCGACTTCGCCCAACAGCTCCTTGAAGTCGTCGATACGGCCGACCGGGCCGCCCTCGATCGCGCCTTGAAAAAGCTCACCGAGCGCTCGGCGCAGCTCACGGCCGATATCGCCAACGGCTTCGGGTCCCGATAGATTGCCGGCACGTCTTTAAAGCCGGGGTGCCCTTCGTGAAGCTCTATACGTATTTCCGCTCGTCAGCCGCCTATCGCCTGCGCATCGCGCTCAATCTCAAGGGCCTGCCCTACGAGATGGTCGCGATCCACCTCACCAAGGATGGCGGCCATCAGCACAGACCGGACTACCACGCCGTCAATCCGCAGGAGCGCGTCCCCTCGCTGCAATTGTCCAGCGGCGAGGTGTTGATCCAGTCGCTGGCCATCATCGAATATATCGACGAGATCGAGCCGGAGCCGCCGCTGCTGCCGGCCGATGCGCTCGATCGCGCCAAGACGCGGGCGATCGCGCAGATCGTCGCCTGCGATATCCACCCGCTCAATAATCTCGTCTCGCTGCAATATCTCAAGCGCGCGCTCAAGCACGAGCAAGCCGAGATCGACGCGTGGTATCATCACTGGGTGCTGGAAGGCTTCGCCGCCATCGAAGCGCTGATCGAGCCCGGCCCCTATGCCTGCGGCGCGCATGTGACGCTCGCCGACCTCTGCCTGGTGCCACAGGTCTTCAACGCGCGCCGCCTCAAGGTGCCGCTCGACAAATTCCCCAAGATCGTCGCGGTCGACGCCGCCTGCCTGAAACTGCCGGCTTTCGACAAGGCGCGCCCGGAGAATCAGCCGGATGCGGAGTGAAACAATCCGTGTCCAACAAAAATCTTGTCCGCGTCGTCCTTTGGATGATCGGCACGCTGCTTTCGTTCTCTGTGATGGCCGTGTCGATCCGCGAACTGTCGCGGCACGGCCTGACCATTTTCGAGATCCTCGCGATCCGCAGCGGCGGCACGCTTCTGCTCGTCCTATTGCTGCTCGCCGCGCGGCCCAGCCTGCGTCCTTATGTGCGGACGCAGCGCCTGGGGCTGCAACTCCTGCGCAACGTCATCCACTATGCCGGGCAATTCGCTTGGGCCATCAGCCTGACGATTTTGCCGCTGGCGATGGTGTTCGCGCTTGAATTCACCATGCCCGCCTGGACCGCCCTCCTCGCGGTCTGGCTGTTGAGGGAAAAGCTGACCGCAAGCCGCATCGGCATCGTCGTGCTCGGCCTCGTTGGCGTGCTGGTGATTCTGCGGCCCGGCGTCACCGCCTTCAATCCGACCGCCTTGCTCGTGCTCGGGGCCGCCCTCTGTTACGCGATCGTGATGGTGGCGACGAAGAAGCTGACTGCGACCGAAACGACGTTCGGCATCATCTTCTGGATGGGGGTCATTCAGTTTCCGCTGTCCCTGATCGGTAGCAACAACAGCGTCTTCTTCAATTTCGGGACAGGTCACATTTTACCCGCAATCGGGCTTGCAGTTGCCGGCACGAGTTCGCATTACTGTCTGGCCAACGCCTTCCGCTCCGGCGATGCCACCTTGGTCGTGCCGCTGGATTTCATGCGAATTCCACTGATCGCGGTCGTCGGCTGGGCCTTCTACGGTGAGAGACTCGATGTCTTCGTGCTGCTCGGTGCGGTAATCATCATGAGCGGCATAATCTGGAACCTCCGCGCGGAAAGTGCACGGACTGTGTCCGCGCCTGACCTCGCGTCGCCATAATTTTGCGGATAAAGTACCGGTTATGAGGGGATACTCTTTCACGACGTCTGCCGCGGCCGCGGTGCTCGCGATCGCCGCGTCGACTGTCGCATTGGCACAGTCGCCGAACCCGGCCTGCCAACAGTTGGAAGCGCAGCTCACGTCGCTCGACCGCGGCAACGCCGACCCCACGCGCGCGGATCAGATCCGTCGCGCCGAGGATGCGGTGAACCGCCAGCAATACGAAGTCGACCGGCTGGTGTCGCAGGGCCGTCAAATGGGCTGCGAAAGCTCCGGTTTCTTCTCGATCTTCAGCAATCCGCCGCCGCAATGCGGCGGGCTCAACCGGCAAATCGGTCAGCAGCGCAACGTGCTCGAGCGCTTGCAGATGCAGCGCGAGCAGCTCCAGGGCGGCACGACCGAACGCGCCGCGCAACGGCAGTCGCTGCTGATCGCGCTCGGCAACAACAATTGCGGCCCGCAATACCGGGCGGCGGTGCAGGCCGGGCAACAGCGCGGCTTCTTCGACCAGCTCTTCGGCACCGGTACCAATAACGGCCCCGGCACTGCCGGCACCCCTCCCGGTGGCGGCATCATCTCGTCGGCACCGGGTCCGATCAGCGGGACCTATCGCACCGTCTGCGTGCGCTCGTGTGACGGTTACTATTTCCCGATCTCGTATTCAACCACGCCGGACCATTTCCGCGACGACGAGCAGGCGTGCCAGCGCATGTGCCCGGCGGCGGAAGTCCAGCTTTACACCTATCACAACCCCGGCGAGGAGATGTCGCAGGCTGTGTCGCTCGGTGGACAGCCGTACACCTCGCTTGCGACGGCGTTCCAGTATCGGAAGGCCATGAGCCCGGCCTGTAGCTGCCGGCGGCCGGGCGAGAGCTGGGCGCAGGCGCTGAAGGTCAACGGCACCGATACCACTGTCGCGCCCGGTGACGTCGTCGTCACCGAACAGAACGCCAAGCGGTTGTCTCAGCCGCGCGTCGGCGCCGACGGCAAGCCGATCAACCCGCGCGTCAATGCGACTACGGCAACGACGCCCGGCACGGCACCCGCGCAGTCGTCGGCGACGGACAATGCGCCGATCGATCCGGACGCCGCCAAGCGCAGCGTGCGCACGGTCGGGCCGACGTTCATCCCCGCGCGATAAAACAACTGAGCCGACATCCGCCGTCTTACCGCCCTCATCCTGACCACACGTAGGATGGCAAAGGCCCGGCGAACCCGGAATCCGGACATATATGCGTTGTCCCCGCCTTCTGGATTCCGGGTTCGACGATTCGCGTGCCCCGAAAAGACGACTACCTCTGCCGGGGATTTTTCTCGTGACGGTTGACCGCAACGCTTCGTGCTTGTTGACTGTCAGGCCAATCGATCAACGTCCGCCTCCCTCTGGTTACCGCCGCGCAAGATTGCGGCCGCTGGAAAGGGCAAAGCGTGAGCGTGCTCGACCTCTTCGCCTGGATCGTCTTGATCGTGCTCGTCGCCAGCACGGTCTTTGTCGTCGTCTTCTTGGCTATTCTGCCCGGCATGATCGCGAAGCGGCGCAATCACCCCTGGGCGCAGGCCGTGACCGTGGCCGGCTAGGTGACGCTGTTTCTCGGCTTCGCGCTGTGGCCCGTGGCGCTGATCTGGGCCTATGCGATGTTCCGGCGCCGCGGACGAGCGGAGCGGCGCGATGATCGTCGTTCTGCTCAACGTTTATCTCGCGATCCTCTTTCTCCTGGTGTGGATGAAGATCATTCGCTTTACGCTGTTCTGGAAGGTCTCGCCGGTCATCGTACTGTTGCTGCTACTCGTCGGGCTGTTCATCCCGATGGGCTGGGGCGCGCCGCAAGGGGCGGCCGTGGTGGTGCGGCAGTCGGTGGCGATCGTGCCCGATGTCGCTGGCGAAGTAACCGAGGTCCCGGTGACGCCCAACACCCCGCTGAAGGCGGGACACGTCCTGTTCCGCATCGATCCCGTGCCCTATGCATCGCAGCTCGACGCATTGCAGGCGCAGCTCAGGTTCGAGCAATTGCGCCTGTCGCAGATGACGCAATTGCAGACCGCGGGCACCGGCCGCAGTTTCGATGTCGAACAGCGGCAGGCGGACGTCGACAAGCTCAAGGCGCAGGTCGAAAACGCAAAGTGGACACTGGACAAGACAGTTGTGCGCGCGCCCGCCGACGGCTACGTGACCAATGTCGCTTTGCGCAAAGGCGCCCGCGTCGCCAACCTGCCGCTGACGCCGGTCATGGCTTTCATCGATACGTCGGAGACCATCGTGGGCGTCGAAGTGCCGCAGATCAATGCCCGCTATATCGCGCCGGGCCAGCCGGTCGAAGTGACCTTCAAGTTCATGCCGGGTAAGGTTTACAGCGGCAAAGTGGAGGCCGTATTGCAGGCCCTTGCGACCGGTCAGACGCAGACGTCGGGGCTGGCGGTGACGCCGAAGGAGATCGAGGCGACGCCCTTCGCCGTGCGCGTGAAGCTGGACGATGCGGACTTCGCCAGACGCCTTCCGGCCGGAAGCACGGGCACCGCGGCGATTTTCACGGACCGCATCAAGGCGGCGCACGTCATCCGCAAGGTGCTGCTGCGGCAGATTGCGATTGTCAACTATATCAACCCGTTCTGAGCATCGGCAAATGCGTCGGGCTTTGCTGGGGTACGCGAAGTTTCACTGCGGTGCCGCGCCTTATGTGATCCAAATCAAACATCCCAACCCTACCGCTTTCGTAGTATGCTCCTCTCGCGCAGGGAGGTTCAAAAAGCATGTCCCAATATCGCGTGCGTTTCTTCAAAACACTGCTCAGCTCCGACGGCCACCAGTTCAAATGTCTGCAGCAGCAGATCGATGTCCCGCAGGCGGAGGATGACACGCAGGCGGAACAATACGCCGCTCAGCAGCTCGTAGCACTGCGCCGTTGCCGGACGTGGAAGCAGATCGCGGATGTGATCGAGGTCGACCGCGCGGACGTTTAAAGCCGGAGAGGCTTCGTCTGTCCTGCTACCGGCGCGTGTAGCGGCGCGGCGGCCAACTCGGATTTTCCAGGCAGAAGTCGCTGGTCGGGCCCATGACGGCCGCGCACTGCGCCAGCGTGCGGTAGCGGCAATCCCAGATGATGTCGCCGATCCCAGGGTTGCGCACTGTGCACCAGCGCTCCTGCGGGCGGTCATAATAGTTCTGGGCGAAGACCGGTGGTGCGGCCCCGACGAAGCCGACGGCGATGAGAACCACGGGAATAACGCGCATAGGAACCCAGCCTTTCACCCCGCCGCCATAACCCGCGACAGCTGGCCGCGGTTCCACTCCGGAGCGGTTACGACGAGCCCTCGCCTGCTACGCGGACAAGTGGAACACGTTGACCAAACCGCGAAAAAAGCGTATGGGAAAGCTGTTGAAACTAAGTTTTTTGGTTCTGCCTTGCTGCGCTGCCCCGATTTGGGCGCTAAACAAGTCACCCCTCAAAAATCGGATGTTTCGATCACCGCAGCGACAATCGCTTCGGCGTATCTCACCTTAGGCAGCACAACGAGGATATCGCCATCATGGCAACAGGTACCGTGAAGTTCTTCAACACCCAAAAAGGCTTCGGCTTCATCACCCCGACCGACGGTTCGCGCGACGTGTTCGTGCACATCAGCGCCGTCGAGCGCGCCGGGATGAGCACGCTCAACGAAGGCCAGCGCATCTCGTATGACATCGTCACCGAGCGCGGCAAGCAGGCGGCAGCGAATCTCCAGAACGCCTGACGCGTTCCGCACCGCCGATTAGCAAGGACGCCCGGCCTCAAGCGCCGGGCGTTTTCGCACAGGCAACCACGCCACCGCCACCAGCTGAGGAAGGTCGCCGCATATGACTCACAAATTCACCGTTGGAAGCAACGTCTACTACGCACCGGGACAATACGCCGCGGCTCCGCGCGGCCCGTACAAAGTGATGCGCCAGTTGCCGGTCGAGAACGACAACAAGCTTCTGTACCGCATCAAAAGTGGGGCCGAGACCTTCGAGAGAACGGCCGAAGAATATCAGCTCAGCCGCACGACGTGACGCGCGCGGCGTTCGCCCCGCCGTCAATCTGCCCAGCCTGAGATCGTCGGGACCGGTAGCAATTAACCACTGTTAACAATCTACATTGCCTGGCTGTGCGAGCGGTGGAACTGTACTCCGCAAGGAAACGGGGGTGTTTCATGCGCTTCGTACCGCAGAAGTCCGGCCCAGGCTCCTATCGCATTGGGCGATTTCATATTCACAAGGTGAAGAGCCGCTGGCGTGTGGCGGGTCCGACACATCGTACCTTTTCGACACTCGGCGGCGCGAAGGCCTGGTGTCACCATCAATCGAACGCCGCCTCGGTGCCGCCGAGCGATGAGCTCATGTCGCGACGCCCGGCCGCCTAGCCCACAAACGCGACCGCAAACTGCCATCACTGCGCCCATGATGCCGGCAACGCCGGGGCGTCCTGTCGATCGAGAGCAACATCTCGAAATGTTTTTGGCGGTTCGGGTCCGCGCGTACGCGAAGACGAACGGTGATGAGACGCGCACGTCTCATCCTATGGCCGCTTCCTATAGCTCCGCCTCGCGCCCGTGCCTTTTGCAAACGCACCTTCATCGCACACCACGGCGGGAAACCCCAGGAACATCCCGCGTGATCGCGCGTTCGCTGACCGGGGCAGTCATTCGGTTCGTTCGTCATGCAATTTCGGCGGCGCGATTTATTGGCAGGCACTGCTTTGCTTGCGTTCAGTGGCTTGCCAAGCCGCGCGACGCTCATCTCCGGACAAATCCCCTGGGAGCCTGATGCCGGCAATCCACCGCCGCGGGTGACGCCGGACGGCTGGCATTTCTTTACCGCGACTGAAGCGAGCGCCGTCGAAGCCATCGCCGATCGCATCATCCCGCCCGATCCGGAAACACCCGGCGGCAAGGACGCCGGTTGCGCGGTGTTCGTCGATCGTCAGCTTGCCGGACCCTATGGCCGGAACGAAGGGCTCTACAACAGTCCGCCGTTTCAGAAAGGCACGAAGCAGCAAGGTCCGCAGTCCGACAAAGGCCCGGCGCAGATCTATCGCGAAGGCTTGGCGGCGCTCGATCGTTATTGCCGTGCGACTTATGCCGGCAGGCCTTTCAATGAGTTGAGCGACGCCGACAAGGACACGGTGCTCACCGCGCTCGACACGGGCAAAGCAACGCTCGTCGGCGCCGACGGCGCGGCCTTCTTCAAGCAGATGGTCACCGACGTACAGACGGGGTTCTTTGCCGATCCGATCTACGGCGGCAATCGCGACATGGTGGCGTGGAAGATGATCGGCTACCCCGGCGCCCGCTACAATTATCTCGATTGGGTCAATCGTCACAACGAACGCTATCCGCTTCCGCCCGTCGGCATGACGGGCCGAGCGGAGTGGACGCCGAAGAACGGTTGAGAGACGACATGACACGCAGGCTTCCAAAGAAAGATGTCGTCATCATCGGGCTCGGCTGGACCGGCTCGATCATGGCCAACGAGTTGACTGACGAAGGGCTTGACGTCGTCGCCATCGAACGCGGGCCGTGGCGCGCGGCGCCGACGGACTTCCCACCGACGTACATCCAGGACGAGCTGCGCTATCGCATCCGGCATGAACTGTTTCTGCGGCCGGAGCAGACGACCTTCACCTTCCGCAACAAAATGGATCAAACGGCGCTGCCGATCCGCAGCTGGGGCGCGTTCATGCCGCCAAACGGCGTCGGCGGCGGCGGCGTGCACTGGAACGCGGAGACCTGGCGCTTCCTGCCGTCGGATTTCGTGCTGAAAACACATTTGACCGAGCGCTACGGCGCGGCATTTCTGCCCGAGGGCATGACGATCCAGGATTGGGGCATCACCTACGACGAACTCGAACCGCACTACGACCGCTTCGAGTATCTGTGCGGCACGTCGGGAACGGCGGGCAATCTGCGCGGAAAGATCCAGGACGGCGGCAATCCCTTCGAAGGGGCGCGCTCGCGCCCCTATCCGACGCCGGCGCAGCCGCAGCCGTTCAGCTACACATTGTTCGCGAAAGCCGCGCGCGACCTCGGCTACAAGCCGTTTCCGCAGCCGTCCGGGAACCTCTCGCAGGCTTATACGAACCCGCTTGGCGTGCGCATGGGCCCCTGCACCTATTGCGGTTTCTGCGAATGGTTCGGCTGCGCCAATTATTCCAAGGCGAGCCCGCAGACGACGATCCTGCCGGTGCTGATCCGGAAGCCGAACTTCTCCTTCCGCGACAATTCGGAGGTGTTGCAGATCAACACCGATGCGTCGGGCAAGCGCGCGACCGGCGTGACCTTCATCGACACGAGCGGCGAGGAATGGGAGCAACCAGCCGACCTCGTGATCCTGTCGGCCTTTACGGTGTTCAATGTGCAGCTCCTGCTCTTGTCGAAGATCGGCAAGCCCTACGATCCGGTCTCCAACACCGGCGTTATCGGGCGCAACTACACGCACCAGACTATTTCCAGCGTGAACGGCTTCTTCGACAAGTCGAAGTTCAATTTCAACCCATTCATCGCCTCGGGCTCGATCGGCATGTGCATCGACGAGTTCAACGGCGACAATTTCGACCACGGTCCACACGGCTTCGTCGGCGGCGGCTACATGGGCCAGGTTCAGACCAATGGGCGGCCGATCCAGACGAGCCCGGTCCCGCCGGGAACGCCCGCCTGGGGCGCAAAGTGGAAGGAAGCGGTGCGGGATAATTATCTGTCGAACGTGGTGCCGGGCACAGGAGTGCACGGCAGCTTCTACAGTTATCGCGACATCTATCTCGATCTTGATCCGACCTACAAAGATCGCTTCGGGCGGCCGCTGATGCGCATAACCATGGATTTCCATGAAAACGAGATCAAGCAGAACGCGTTCCTCACGGACAAGTTCGCAGAGATCATCACAGCCATGGGCGCCAAACAGATCGCCAAGCACCCTCGCACGGCGCCTTACGACATCACGCAATACCAGACCACACATGTGTGCGGCGGCGCTATCATGGGCAACGACCGCCCGACCAGCGCGGTCAACCGCTATCTGCAGCATTGGGATGTGCCGAACCTGTTCGTCCTCGGCGCCAGCGCCTATCCCCAGAACGCAGGCTATAATCCGACCAACACGCTCTGCGCGCTCGCCTATTGGTCGGCGGACGCGATCCGCAATCAATATCTGAAAAATCCCGGGCCGCTCGTCGATGCATAACCGGATCACCGCATCGATTGGACTAGTCGCGGCCGGCACCCTGCTGGCGCTCGCCGCAGCCCCCACGTTCGGCGCGACCAGCACCGATGGCCAGGAATTCAGCCAGATCGAACGCGGCCGCTACCTCGCCCGCGCCGCCGACTGCACGGCCTGTCACACCACCCCAGGTGCCGCTCAGCCGTTCGCTGGCGGACGTCCCATCGAAACGCCGTTCGGAGACATCACCACGCCGAACATCACTCCCGATCTGGAGACCGGCATCGGCGCGTGGACCGACGACGAATTCGACAATGCGATGCGCAACGGCATCCGTCCGAATGGCTCCAGACTTTATCCGGCGATGCCGTACAACTCCTACACCAAGATGTCGCGCAGCGACGTGATGGCGATCCGTGCTTACCTCAATACGGTTGCCCCGGTGCAAAATCACGTGGTCGCCAATACGCTGCCGTTCCCCTTCAACATCCGTCTTGTGATGCGCGTGTGGAACGCGCTCTATTTCAATCCGGGTGAGTTCAAGCCCGACGCGTCGAAATCGGCCGAATGGAATCGCGGCGCTTATCTGGTGGACGGCCCCGCCCATTGCACCCTCTGCCACACGCCCAAGTCGGCACTCGGCGGCGACAAGACCGACCAATATCTGCGTGGCTCCAATCTCCAGGGCTGGTTTGCTCCCGACATCACCAACGACGACAGATCGGGCCTCGGCCGCTGGTCGATCGAGGACATCACTGCCTATCTCCGCACGGGCCATAATCGCACGACCGCCGCGACGGGGCCGATGGCGGAGGAGATCGCGCATTCGTCGTCGCAGATGACCGACGGCGACCTCACCGCCATCGCGACCTATCTGAAGTCGCTGCCCGGACGGCAGGACAATCCGCCGCCGATCCCGGCCAACGATCCGGCCATGGTGGCAGGACAGGCGATCTATCGCGATCAATGCTCCGCCTGCCACGCCCTGGATGGACGCGGCATCCCGCAACTCTTTCCCTCCCTCGCTGATTCCGCGATGGTGCGCTCGAGCGATCCGACAAGTCTGATCCGCATCCTGCTGCGCGGCGCGCAAAGCCTCGCGACATCGGCCGAGCCGACCTCCCCCGGGATGCCGTCATACAATTGGCAGCTCGACGACGCGCAGGCCGCCGCAGTGCTGACCTATATCCGCAATGCCTGGACACCGGCGGCGCCCCCAGTGACGCCGCACGACGTCGGCCGCGTCCGTTCCGACCGCGAGACGCGCGCGAACTAAGCACAACCGCTGTTACTGTTTGATCTCCCAGGCCGTGTTGTGCGGGATGTCCATCGCGAAGTATCCGCCCGCACCAGCCAGTTCGGGCATCGCGTCACAGGCAAATGGCTCTTTTCCGGTGATCCCTTTGTACTTGCCGGTGCCGCCGGTGATGATATGCGTCCCGCAATTCATTTTCGGCTGCGACGCGTCGACGTCGCGGGTATCGAAGGTCGAGAAGATCTTGTCACCGTCGGTATCGGCCAGCACGCAGGCGCCGTCGATGTATTTCTTTTCGCCCGAGTCGACTTTCAGCGCCGCGCAACGTGCCGACATCTTGTCGAGCATCTTCTCTCCCTTCAAGTTCTGGGTGGTCCCCACCGCTTCCAGCACCGTGGCCGTCCCGAGGTCACTGACGTCAAGGCTATGCAATGGCCGGAAGATGAAGTGCGTGACGTAAGGCGTGGTGCCCTTCTTTTCGGTTTGTTGTCCCTGCACGGGCGCGGGGGCGAGAGCCACGAACACCCCGGCGACGAGAGTTATTTTCGCAAGCGTCATTGCTGCGGCCGATGCCGCGATCATGCTCGACTTGACGGGCTTCATTGGTCCCTCCTGCGAAATCGAATGGATCGCCAAACGCGAAGGTGTCCCGGTAGGTGTTTGCACCCGCCGAGGCTGTGACGTCCGATAGCTGCTAGGGACTAGCGGAAATATATCACATTTTATATTTGTTGATAGCGCAAATCCGCGCTTTACAACAAAAAACCCCGGGCGCACGGCCCGGGGCTTTATATCTCCGCCGTTACCGGCGTTGACGATCAGAAGCGGTAGTTCACACCGGCGCGGACGATGTTCGCCTTGAAGGTCACATCGTCGCTGGTGACGCCGGCGCCGCCGCAGGAGATGCCGCAGTCGAGCTTGCCGAGATCGACATAAAGATACTCGGCCTTCACGCTCCAGTTGCTCCACAGCGCGTATTCGACGCCGGCGCCGGCGGTCCAGCCGATCATGGTCTTGCTGGCGTCGCCGAAGGGTGAGGTCGCCTTGACGTTGCTGAAGGCGGCGCCGCCGGTGAGATAGGGCAGCCAGTTATTCCAGCCGGCGTAGCCGAAGCGGCCGCGCGCAGTGCCAAGCCAGGAGGTCTTGGTCTCGCAGCTTCCACCGAAGCAGTCGACGCTACCCTTCATACCGGAGTAGTCGAGGTCGCCTTCGATGCCCCACAGCCACAGGCCGGTCTGGAAATTGTAACCGAGCGTGACACCGCCGAGGAAACCTTTCGGGCTCGTGTCCACGGCCGGGATATCCCAATTCGATTTGCCGAATCCGTAGCCGGCGTTGAGACCGACGTAGAAGCCGGTCCAATTGGCCACGGCCGGCACCACATAGGCCGGCGCCTTGTAGGTGTGCGGCAGATCGGCCGCATGCGCCACGATCGGCGCCATTATCAGTGCGGCGAGAGAAACTCCGGTTCGGATCATTTTAGTCATTGGTCGGCCCCTTACGATTCGTTGTTGCAAGCGGGCGATCACACGATCCACCCGAACTCTGCCGCATTGGCTGAACTGAATGGTCCCCCCAGCGAACGCAGAAGAATCGCGCTCCCTGCATGCGTGCGAGTCCAGGTAACCCGAAACCTTTTAAAGGCGGGTTAACCTTAACGATCTCCTCCCGCGATACGTGCATCCGGCCAGCGCCGTTGCAAAATAGCAACAATCGGAGAGCCGGCGGGCGGGAGCAAATTGGCCATCTGCCTTCGGCTGGGTACCTGGGTTAGGCTCGCAGGTCCTCAAGAGACCTGAACAATCACAAGCAAAATCAAGGGTGGAGCGCTCGCATGACCGGGACGCAGGAAGAATTGTCCTTCACGTATTTTCCCGAAAACTATCGTTGGTCGCATGGCCTGCTGATCGGGCTGAACATGGCGCCGTGGGGCGGAGCCGAGATCGGCGAGATCAACCGTATCGGTCTGCGCCTGAAGAAACACGTCGGCGACGACGACGCCTGGTTCCGCGAATGGGCGCGCGAGGCGCGCACGGTCGAGGACCGCGGCCGTGAGCGTATCGCTGACGGATGGACGACGAGCGGCGCTCAATATCTGCAACGCGCCAGCGCCTACTATCACGTTGGCGAGCGCTTCCTGCAGCCGAAGAGCAGAGAGGGCCTCGACGCCTACAAGCGCGGTGTCGACTGCCTGCGCGACGCTGCCAAATACATCAAGCGGCCGCGGCTGGAGCATGTCGAGATCCCCTACGGCACGACCACCCTGCCCGCCATATACGTGCATGCCGAGCCGGCCAACCGCGGCGGCAAGGTACCGGCCATGGTGTTCTTCGACGGTCTCGATGTGACCAAGGAGATCCAATACTTCAAAGGCGTCGCCGACCTCGTTTCGCGCGGCATCGCCTGCCTGATCGTCGACGGCCCGGGAAATGGGGAAGCCATCCGCTTCCGTAATCTCTATCTGCGTCATGACACCGAGCATTACGCGACGCCGGTCTACGAGTATCTCGCGGCGCGTCCGGAGGTCGATCCCAAGCGCATCGGGGTGATGGCCATCAGCCTTGGCGGCTATTACGCACCGCGCGCGGCGGCCTTCGAACAGCGCTATGCCTGCTGCATCGCCTGGGGCGCACAATGGGACTATCAGAAGATCTGGCTCGACCGCTTCGAGCGCCTGGCGCGCGCTGATACGCCTTCGCTCTCGGTCGCCGCGCAGCACATCTCATGGGTGCTCAACGCCACCTCGCAGGAAGACGCGATCAAGCGGCTCGCGCCGTTCAAGCTCGACGGCGCGGTGCAGAAGATCACCTGTCCCTTCCTGATGCTGCACGGCGAAGGCGACGAGCAGATCCCGCTGTCCGAGGCCCAGAAGTGCTTCGACGCAGTCGGCTCGAAGGTCAAGACGATGAAGATCTTCACCCGCGACGAAGGCGGCTATCACCATTGTCAGATCGACAACCAGAGCATCTGTTCGGCCTACATGTGGGATTGGCTCGAGCAGGTGCTGCAGCCGGCGAAATGAGGCGGCAGTTCTTCCCTCTCCCCGTTCTTTACGGGGAGAGGTGAAACGAGATCACTGCTCCAGGTGAATATTATTGGCCTTGATGACCTCTCCCCAGCGCGTGATCTCGTCCTTGAGGATCGTGCGCGCGGCCTCGACGCTGCGCTGCTCTTTCGGATAGCCGCTCACGCCCTCAGCCGCCCAGTTCTTGTTGATGGTCGGATCGTCCATCGCCTGCTGTACCGCGGCGTTGAGCTTCTGGATGATCGCGTCGGGCGTTCCCGCCGGCGCAAAGAGCGCCTGCCAATATACGATCTCGAGCTTCGGCCCTAATACCGGGATGAAACTTTCGACATCCGGCAATTGCGCCGATCTCTCCTTCGACGTAATGCCGAAGGCCTTCATATTCCCCGCCTTCAGCTGCTGCACCACCGACTGCGGCGTGGCGAAGAACACATCGACGTGCTCGCCCATGATATCCTGCAAGGCGGGCGCCGCGCCGCGGTACGGGATCATGTCGACCTTCGCTTTGTCTTCCTGCGCCACCAGCGCGGTGGCGAGATGCCCCGTTGCGCCGAAGCCGGGGAGCGCGGCCTTCAGCGTCTTCGTCTTCATCAAGGCCAACAGTTCGGGCAGCGAATTTGCCTCCAGAGACTTACGCCCTACCAGCACAAGCGGATTCTGATTGATGAAGATGACCGGCGTCAGATCCTTTTCCGTATCGAATGGCAGCTTCTTGTAGAGCGTGACGTTGGCGGAAATCTGCAGATTGTGCACCAGCAGCGTGTAGCCATCCGGTGCCGCGCGCACGACCTTGTTCGTGCCGATGATCGTGCCGCCGCCGGTGACGTTCTCGACAACGAAGGTCTGCTTGAGGCTGTTGGTCAGATATTGCGCCAGAATTCGTGCCAGTTCGTCGGTAGGACCACCGGCGGGATAAGGCACGATCATCGTGACGGTGCGGCTTGGATAGTCGTCCGCTTGGCTAGGTACGGCGGCAACAAATAGGGCCGCCACAGCCAATGCAAACGCAACGGCGCGCGATATCATGGGCACCTCCCGGTTTATGTTTATTATTTTTCTTTGAAGTCTACGCTGCCGGAATGACCGGCAACAAGAGGTAGGGCTGCCGGTCCGCGGCGAAATGCAGTGTGTTCCGGCATGCGAAGATTGACGCGGGACGGTCGTCCGGATCGATATGGAGGAACGGCCCGACACCCTTCATCGGATAAGGCGCGTTCGGCAGTGCAATGTCTTTGCCATCCACCTCATAGTCCCTGCCGCGAACATTGAGCGCGAGCTGATAGCCAGGCGGGACCACAATCGAGGTCGGCAGGATCTCGATTTCTAGCTCGACCGGCTCGCCGGGCTGCAACGGCCACTCCTCGTCATGCGTATGCCACGGCCGGTACGGCAACGACTTCTTCGGATCGAGCTTGCGATGCGACGCCCGCAGCCAGCCGAGCCCCACCGGCACGCGCGGATCGTTGGAGCCGATGAAGGTCACCTCCTTGCCGGCGGGATCGAACAAGCGCAGCGCGAGGATGAGATCCGCGTCGGTCGTTTCGGACGACACCCACAGCTTCGCCGCGACGGGACCGGTGATTTCGAGCGGCGCCGGCATTGCCGGCAGACGGAAGGTGAGCCCCTCCCCGCCCGTCTCATAGCTCAGCGCCGTTTCGGCCTTCGGCATATTGGTAGAGAGACCTCCGTCCGGCTGGAGGAAGTGTTTCGTCCATTGTGTCCGCGCGAGCGGCCATTCGTTCTCGGCACGCAAGACGAATTTTTCGCCCGGATGACGGATGTTGAGCGCGACGCGCGGCTGCTTGTTCCAGCCGGTATCTTCGCCTTTGAGAAAATGACCGAAGAAGCGCTTCTGCAATGCCTCGCCGTAGTTGCTGTAGAAATGCGTGAAGTGCGTGTCGCCGTGCACCTCCAGCCATTTCTGCTTCGAGCCTGCGCGCAGATAGCCCTCGAAATTGCCGCGGGTATGGAGGCCCATGCCGCCCCAATTACCCGCCGAGAGCAGCGGCGCTTCGATGAGGGAATAATCGGGCGTGCGGTCGTTGTAATAGTCGTCGATGAAGCGGCGCCGCTTCGCCTCACCGGGCGTATCGGCGCGCTTCTTGAGAAGGTCCTCTTCGGGCAGCGTCTCGGGTCCGGCGACGAGTTCGCCCGTCACGACGCTTTTGGCGCCGCGCGTACCGACGCCATGCTGCACATTCGCCACCTGGCGCGGATGCCAGCTGTTGAGGAAGTCGCTGAGGATGCCGCCGTGCCGGCACAACTCGCGGTAATAATCGGACGAGCCCTCCCAGATGCACAGCGCGGCGAGATGCGGCGGCTTCAGCACGCCGACCGTCCATTGATTCATCGCGTAATAGGAAATGCCGTTGATGCCGACTTTGCCATTGCTCCACTCTTGCGTGCCGGCCCATTCGACGCATTCGTAAAGATCGCGTGACTCGCGCACCGACCAGACATCGAGCTCACCCGGCGAGCGTCCGGCGCCGCGTGAATCGACGCGCACGCAGACATAGCCGTCGGGAACCCATTTCTCCGGATCGACGAGTTCCCAGTTCTGGTACTTGTTGCTCGAGCCTTCGAGCACTTCCGGCGCCGCCTTGATCAGGCGCGCCCAGAGCCCCTTGTAACCCTCCTGGAACGACAGGCCTTTCGCGTAAGGGCCGTAGCTGAGAACGATGGGATACTTGCCTTCTTTGAGAGGCCGGA
Organism: Pseudolabrys sp.; assembly: GCA_036264375.1. Classification (GTDB taxonomy): domain Bacteria; phylum Pseudomonadota; class Alphaproteobacteria; order Rhizobiales; family Xanthobacteraceae; genus Pseudolabrys. The sequence goes on along the minus strand of DATARB010000098.1, from coordinate 530 downwards.
ACACATCGGCGCGCAGCACCACGCCGTCATCCATCTCGATCGGCGCATCCCAATCGATGCGCATGCCATCACGAGTGTCAGATTGCATTTTTGTCATTGCGCGTTTTCTCCCTATGGAAGGGAGTTTGACTCGCGCGGCACCTAGCGTCCAGCGTCGCTTCAGCCGCGCATGGCCACGCAACAAGAATGGAAGTCCAAGCTGGGTACAAGAAACGGAACTTTACGCACCGCGCGATGAATGCGACCGATGATGAAACTACGTCATCTGCGCGCAGCATCGCCGACCAAATTGGCGTTGCCTGGTCAGGTGCCTTTCCAGAACGCGTGGAAATGATGCAGCGGCCCGTGGCCGTGACCGACGCCAAGTGCATCGGCGCCACCGATGGCGGCCGTCACATAGTCCTTCGCCTGGCGGGCCGCGTCACGCAACGTTAGGCCTTTGGCGAGGCCGGCCGCAATCGCCGAGGACAATGTGCAACCCGTGCCGTGCGTGTTCTTGGTGGCAATGCGTTTGACTGAAAGGCGCATGA
>DATARB010000030.1:0-2756 GCA_036264375.1 Pseudolabrys sp. | reverse complement strand
CGCCATCGGCGGCAGCATTGGCTTTGCGCTTGGGCTCGCGAACGGTCTCTCACGCACGTCGGAACTCGTCCTCGACAGCACGTTGCAGATGGTGCGCAATATCCCGCACCTCGCGCTCATCCCCCTGGTCATCCTGTGGTTCGGCATTGACGAGTCGGCCAAGCTGTTCCTGGTCGCGCTCGGCGTGTTCTTCCCGATCTACATCAACACCCAGCACGGCATCCGCACCGTCGATCCGCAGCTGGTCGAGATGGGCCGCACGTACGGTATGACGCCGGCGGCCTTGTTCTGGCGCGTCTATTTGCCCGGCGCGCTGCCTTCCATCTTCGTCGGCCTGCGCTATGCGCTCGGCATCATGTGGCTGACGCTGATCGTCGCCGAGACCATCGCTGCCTCGTCGGGCATCGGCTACATGGCGATGCAGGCGCGCGAATTCCTACTGGTGGATGTGGTGGTACTCAGCATCCTGATCTACGCGCTGCTGGGCAAGGTCGCGGACAGCGCGGCGCGGCTGCTTGAGCGGCTCTGCCTGTCGTGGCATCCCGCCTTCCAGAAATCGTGAGGCTTCCCGCGTGAACACGCTCGTCCTTCCGCCGAAAGCCGCGATTGCCTATTCACCCGTGGCAAAGCCGCGGGCGCGGTCCGGTGCCGGCCTGCCGATCACTATCGAGACATTACGCAAGTCCTTCGGCGCCAACGAAGTCCTGCGCGGTGTCAGCTTCGATGTCGACGCCGCAGAATTCGTCGCCATCGTCGGCCGCAGCGGCTGCGGCAAGAGCACGCTGCTGCGCCTGTTGGTCGGATTGGAGCAGCCGAGCGGTGGCTCCTTCCACATTGGCGCATCGACCGAGGAAGCGACAAAGCGCCAGGACGTGCGCGTGATGTTCCAGGAGCCCCGGTTGCTGCCCTGGGCATCGGTGCTGTCGAATGTCGAGGTCGGGCTTGGCTCCGAGCGGAAGTCCGCCGGTGCGCGCGACCGCGCGCTGCAGACGCTGCGCGAAGTGGGCCTGGAAGAGAAGCGCGACAACTGGCCGTCGGTCCTTTCGGGCGGCCAGCGCCAGCGCGTCGCGCTTGCTCGTGCGCTGGTCAGCCGCCCGCGCGTCCTGGCGCTGGATGAGCCGCTCGGCGCGCTCGATGCGCTCACGCGGATCTCGATGCAGAAATTGCTGGAGCGGGTCTGGCTCGATCAGGGCTTCACGGCGCTGCTGGTGACCCACGACGTCGCCGAGGCGGTCACGCTCGCCGACCGCGTGCTGATGATCGAAGAGGGGGAGATCGCGCTCGACCTCAAGATCGATCTGCCGCGTCCGCGCGAACGGGGCTCCGCCGAAGTCGCCGCGCTCGAAGGGCATATTTTGCGCGAGCTGTTCAAAAACGCGAAGGCCGGCGACGACGCCTGAGCACCTGTCCGCTGTTTCAATCGAAATTGATTCGCGCCGCGGCGCTTCCATGTGAATATGAGCGCGGCCCAGCGGCCGTGGAGAATTCTTTATGAGTGGTTCACGTCAATTGCATCTCGGCGCCTTCATGCGCCCGGTCAGCATTCACACCGGCGCCTGGCGCTACCCCGGCTCCTACCCGGACGCGAATTTCAATTTTGGCCATCTCAAGCATTTTGCACAGACGCTTGAGCGCGCGAAATTCGACGCCTTCTTCATGGCCGATCATCTGGCCGTGCTGAACATGCCGATCGAGGCCCTGAAGCGCAGCCATACGGTCACATCGTTCGAACCGTTCACGCTGCTGTCGGCTCTGGCCGCCGTGACGGAGCGCATCGGTCTCGTCGCGACCGGATCGACGACCTTCGACGAGCCCTATCACATCGCCCGCCGCTTCGCTTCGCTCGACCATATCAGCGGCGGCCGCGCCGGTTGGAACGTCGTCACGACGTCCAACCCCGACGCGGCGCTAAACTTCGGCCTGGACGACCACATGGAGCACGACGAGCGTTACAAGCGCGCGCGTGAATTCTACGATGTCGTGACAGGGCTGTGGGACAGCTTCGCCGACGACGCCTTCATCCGCGAAGTCGAGAGCGGCATCTATTTCGATCCGGCCAAGATGCATGTCCTCGGCCACAAGGGCCAGTATCTGTCGGTGCGCGGGCCGCTGAACATCGCGCGCCCGGTGCAGGGCTGGCCGGTGATCGTGCAAGCCGGCGCGTCCGACGCGGGCAAGCAGCTCGCCGCGGAAACCGCGGAGGCCGTCTTCACCGCCCAGAATAACTTGGATGACGGCCGCCGCTTCTACGCGGACGTGAAAGGCCGCATGGACAAACTGGGGCGCAACCGCGAACACTTGAAGATCCTGCCCGGCGTGCTGGTCGTGGTCGGCGATACCGTGGACGAGGCGCGCGAGAATCGCGCGCGGGTGGACAGCCTGGTGAACTACAGCAACGCCATAGCGTCGCTCTCGATCGCGCTCGGCCACGACGCATCGAAGTTCGATCCGGACAAGCCGTTGCCGGACGTGCCTGAGACCAACGCCAGCAAGAGCGGCCGCGAGCGGGCCATCGCGCTGGGCAAGCGGGAGGACCTCACGGTGCGCCAGCTCGCGCAGCGGCTTGGCGGCTATGGCGGGCTCGCATTCGTCGGCACGGCGAAGACCATCGCCGATGCGATGGAAGAGTGGCTTGTCAGCGAAGGCAGCGACGGCTTCAACGTGATGTTTCCCTACCTGCCGCAGGGGCTCGACGACTTCGCCGACAAGGTCGTGCCTGAGCTGCAACGTCGTGGTATCTTCCGGAAGGAATATAC
>DATARB010000012.1:0-19678 GCA_036264375.1 Pseudolabrys sp. | reverse complement strand
CGTCAACAATGCCGGCATGAACCGCCCGGCCTCGTTGCCCGACGTCACGGTTGAGGATTTCGACGCCATCTTCGCGCTCAACGTGCGCGCCGCGTACTTCGTGGGGCAAGCGGTGGCGAAGCGCCTGATTGAAGCCAAGCTGCCCGGCTCGATCATCAACATGTCGTCGCAGATGGGCCATGTCGGCGGACCGACGCGCACGGTCTACTGCGCCACCAAGCACGCCATGGAAGGCTTTACCAAGGCCATGGCGATCGACCTCGCGCCGCACAAAATTCGCGTCAACACCATCGCGCCCACGTTTATCGAAACGCCGATGACGAAGCCGTTCTTCGAGAACCAGGCGTTCCGCGAGGATACGCTCAAGCGCATCAAGCTCGGGCGGCTCGGACAGCTCGAGGATCTGACCGGCGCCGTCGTGTTCCTGGCGAGCGACGCGGCGGCGCTGATGACCGGCACATCGCTGGTGGTGGATGGCGGCTGGACGGCGGAGTAGGCTTCAATCAATAGAAAACACCGCCATGGGGGGATTATCGATGCGCGCGCTCTTGCTTAGCGCTCTGCTGCTGCTGTCGGCGCCGCTGCATGCGGCCGACAAAGACCGGATCGTCGGCACCTGGAAGCTCGTCGCTGTCGAATACGAGGATGCGCAGACCAAGGAGCGCACGCCGGTGCTCGGCGAACACCCGCGCGGCTATCAGATCGCGACGCCGGAGGGCCGCTGGATCGCGCTGGTGACGGCAAATGGCCGGCCGGTGCCGAAGACCGATGACGAGCGCGCCAAGGCGCTACGCAGCATGATCGGTTATAGCGGCCGCTACCGCGTCGAGGGCGACAAGGTCATCACCAAGGTGGAAGTCGCCTGGAACGAAGCCTGGGTCGGCACCGAACAGGTGCGCTTCCTGCGTTTCGAAGGCGATGACCTGCTGCACATCGAAAGCCCGCCGATGCCGCACCCAAACGTCAACGACAGGACGGTGCGGGTTATTGTGACGTGGGCGAGGGATAAGTCGTAATCGTTTGGGTGGACGGCGGAGTAGCGCCGTCATCCTGAGGTGCGAGCGAAGCGAGCCTCGAAGGACGATGGCGCGTGCCCGTCATCCTTCGAGGCTCGGCAGCTTCGCTGCCTCGCACCTCAGGATGACGGAACCAACACCTCCGGATTCATCACGTTCGGCGGGCGGCGGCCCTCGATCACCGCGATGACATTGTCGACCACCACATGCGCCATGCCCTCGCGCAGCTCCAGCACGGCGCTGCCGAGATGCGGCGTGACCACCACGTTCTGCAGCTCGAACAATCCCGGCGTCACCTTCGGCTCGTGCTCGTAGACGTCGAGCCCCGCCCCTGCGATGCGCTTCTCTTTCAGAGCCGCCGTCAATGCCGCCTCGTCGACCACAGGCCCGCGCGAGGTGTTGATCACATAAGCGGTCTTCTTCATCAGCCCCAATTCGCGCGCGCCGAGGAGATGCCGCGTGTCCGGCCCAAGCTGCGGATGCAGCGTGACGAAATCCGCCTCGCGCAACAGGTCGTCGTAGGACTTGTGGATCATGCCGAATTTGGCTTCATCCGCCTCGGGCAACCGGCGCGGATCGCTGTAGAGGATGCGCATGCCGAAGCCGTAAGCGCGGCGGGCCACCGCCTGGCCGATGCGCCCGGCGCCGACGATGCCGATGGTCTTGCCGCTCACCGCGCCGCCGGCGAGGTGGTTCGACTGCGAGCCGGGATAGATGCCGGCACGGAAGAGCTTGTCGCCTTCGACGATGCGCCGCGCGACCGCCAAAAGCAGGCCGAAGCAGATATCGGCGGTGGCATCGGTGACGATGGCCGGGATATTGGTGACCGGGATCTTGCGCCGCGTCGCCTCGGCCATGTCGATCTGGTCGGGCGTGATCACCATCGCATTGACGGCGCGCAGCTTCGGATTGGCGTCGAGCACGTCGCGGTCGATGCGGTCATGCAGCAGCGCGAGCAAGATGTCGTTGCGCGCGACGCCCGCGCACAGATCCGCCTTGGCAATGATCTTGCTCGAATCCGGATTGACCTCGACCTCGGCGAGCGGGCGCAGACGCGCCAGTGCGCTCTCGGCGATGGGCTGGGTGACGAAGACGCGCGGGCGGCTCATGCTTTGATCGCCGCGTTGATCTTGGGCATCACCTTCTCCGCCAGCAGCACCATGGAGCGGCGGCCGAGATCGCGATCCTTCCAGTCTTTGCCGGCGTAGAGCAAGGTGCCGAACTCGCCGACGTTCTCGCGATATTCGAGCAACTCGTCGACCACCTTGTCGACCGTGCCGTAGGTGATCAGCTTGTCACAGACGAAATCGAGCGTCACCTCGTCGTCCGGCTGATCGCGCCGCGTCTTGAACAATTCGATGCGGCCGTTCTTCTTCAGCTTGGTGTAGAGCTGGCTGTAGTAGTAGCGATAAGGCCCGTTCGGATCGGTCGCATAGGCCTTGGCGGTCTTCTCGTCGTCGGCGACGAAGATGCTGCGCGCGACGCGCCAGTTCGCGGGATCGGCCTTGCGGCCGCCGCGCTCGCAGCCCTCGACATATTTCGGCCAGTGGCTCTTCACCCACATCGGCATCAGGAAGTTCGCGGAGATCGGATCCCAACCGCGCGCCGCGGCTTCGGTCACTCCCTTGGAGAACGGCGCCACCGCGGTGACGACGATCGGCGGATGCGGGCGCTGCAACGGCTTGGCGACGAAGCCCTGCCCCAGCTCGGGAATGAATTGGCGTTCGACGCTGACGTTCCAGAACTTGCCTTTGAGATTATACGGCGGCTCGCTGGTCCAGATCGCCAGCACCTGGTTGATCGCCTCGAGGAACATCGCGTTGCGGTCGGCATCCAGGTTGCCGAAGATCTCCGAGTCCGACAAAAGGCCGCCCGGGCTGATGCCGAAAATGAAGCGCCCGTCGAGCATGTGATCGAGCATGGCGATCTGGCTGGCGATCGCCGCCGGATGGCTGTTCGGCATGTTGATCGTGCCGGTGCCGAGCTTGATGTTTTTCGTCGCGTCGATGAGGCTGGAAATGAACATCGCGCACGAGGTGATGTTCTCGGCACGGTCGGTGACGTGCTCGCCGCAATAGCCCTCGACGAAGCCAAGTTCGTCCGCGAGAATGAAGGCCTCGCGATCTTCGCGCAGCGACTGGCGCCAATCCTTGTCCAGCGGATGGATTGGCATGGTGAAGAAGCCGAGCTTCATGACGTGTTTCCCAGGGCGGCGGCCGTGCGTGGCCTTCTCTATGACGGCATGATCGTAGTCCGATTGCCCCAATCAATAAAATAATATAAACTTACCATCCGCATTAGGTTTCATAATAGGCACCCTATGAGGGGAATCTCGCTTGGACAGATCCGTGCCGTCATCGCGGTCTGCGAGGAAGGCTCCTTCACCCGCGCCGCCGAGCGCGAGAACGCCACGCAATCCGGCATTTCCCAGCACGTCGGCGCGGTCGAGCGCGCGTTGAAGGTGAAGCTGTTCCAGCGCAGCGCCGGCGGCGTGGCGCCGACGCCCGCGGGGCTTCGCTATTACAAGCGCTGCGTCGAGGCGGTTGGCGCGCTCGAGCGCGCCGAGGAAGAGGCGCGCTCGCTCGCCGGGCAAGTCACCGGCGACTTGCGCATCGGCCTGATGCCGACTTTCACCCGCGCGGTGCTCGCGCCGGTGCTCGACGATTTCGTGCCGCGTTGCCCGGAGGTGCGGCTGCACATCGTCGAAGGCTACAGCGCATTGCTGACGGAGATGGTGCTCGACGATCATCTCGATTTCGCTGTGGTGCCGGCCTACGAAGGCACCATCGGCCTGAAATCGCGCCTCTTGGTGCGCGACCGCGAGATGCTGATTTCCGGCCCGCGCCTGGGGCTACGCGAACTCGTGCCGGTGCGGCTCGCCGACTTGAATCCGCTCAAGATCGTGGTGCCTGGGCCGGACAATATCCGAAGGCGCAATCTCGACACCTATTTCCAGAGCCATGGTGTCGCGATCGAGGCCATGCTGGTAATGGACGCGATGATCGCCACGCTGGAATTCGTCGCGCGCTCCGATTGGGTGACCGTCCTGCCGAGCGTGATCTCGGTCAACGACATCGGCCGCGGTGAACTGATCGTCAATCCGATCGCCGAGCCGTCGCTGCACGCGGAGTTCGTGGTGATCCAGCCGACGCGGCGCACGCTCACCACGCAGGCGCGCCTGTTCCTGCAGCGCTTCGAACAGGAGGTCGCGCATATCCACGACGTGTGGGACGCGGCTGTGGCGGGGAAGTCGAAGCGTAGACGCGCGACCGCATAACTCTGGAGTTGTCATGGCCGGGCTCGTCCCGGCCATCTCGCTTAGGATGGTACAGCCGTGCCCTGTGATCGGGACGCCCGGGACAAGCCCGGGCATGACAACTGAGAGCTGCGCGCACTGATTAGAGGACTCACGCCGCCGCCGGGGCGCCGGGCTGTTTCAACGGATGCGCACGCGCGAAGGCGTCGTTCTCCATGCATTTCGCGACGATACGCGCGACGGTCGGATAGGGCGCGAGATCGACCTTGTAGAAATTGGCGCCGGCCCATTGGCTGGCAAGGCAGATGTCCGCGATGGTGATCTGCTCGCCGTGGCAATAGGTTCCGGTGGCGCTCTCGGTCGAAAGGTGTTCCTCGAGGCCCGTCAGCGCGGCCTTGTGCCAATGCTGGCACCATGCGTTGCGCGCCGGCTCATCGATCTTGAGCTCGTGCTCAAGGTACTCGCGCACGCGCGGCACGATCAGCGGATGCGAGTCGGCGGCGACGATTTGCGCCAGCCCGCGCACGCGCGCGCGGCCCTTCGGATCGGCCGGCAGCAGCGGCGGATTGGGATGCGTTTCGTCGAGATATTCGATGATCGCAAGCGACTCGAACAGCACCGGTCCCTCGCCGTCGAGCAGCGCCGGCAGCGACATCATCGGGTTCATCTCGCGATACTTGGGATCGCGCTGGTGCCCCTTGATCAGATCGACCTCGATCACTTCGTCGGGTTTGAGGCCCTTGAGGTTGAGCGCGATGCGCACGCGGTACGTTGCCAGCGAACGCCAGAAGGAAAAGAGTTTCATGAATGTCCCTCCCCTAACTGTTGTCATGCCCGGGCTTGTCCCGGGCATCCCGCTTAGACTGGCACTGCAGCGCCCTCCTAAGCGAGATGGCCGGGCCAAGGCCGGCCATGACGCGTGTGTTACTCAAAACAGTTCTCAGCCCGTTTTATTCCGCTCCGCCCAGTAGACCGCCATGCGCGAGCCGTCGCCGCCGCCGCAACCGTGCTTGGTCGCATCCTCAAAGCCGGCGAGCGCCGCCTTGGTGGCGAGCATGTCCGCGCCTTTCGACTCGCCGGTCTCGACCATGGTGCGCAGGTCCTTCACGCCATTGGCAATGCTGAAGGTGGTCGGCCCCGGGTCGCGGCCCTCGAACATCGTGACGATCATGTCGGCGCGCATCTTCAGCGCGTTGTTGGCGCCGTTGGTGTCGATGAACAGATCGAGCAGGCGCTTGGGTTCCCAGCCGACGTCACGCGCAATGGCAAATGCTTCGCCATAGGCCTGCCAGGCCACCATCAGCGGCAAGTTGATCGCGAGCTTCATCGAGGAGCCGGTCCCGATCGGCCCGCAATGCTCGAGCCTGCGGCAGAGCTGTTCAAGGATCGGCTTGGCGCGCGCGGCATCCGCCGGCTCCGCGCCCATGAGGCCGAGCAGCTTGCCCTGACGGGCGGGCGCCGTCGAACCGCCGACCGGACACTCCACCATCGCCGCGCCCTTGGCGCGCACCTTGGGCGCCAGCGCCAGCTCGACCTGCGGCGGCACCGTACTCATCTCCAGGAACAGCTTGCCTGTCACATCACCGGACAAGAGCCCGTCCGGCCCATTGTAGACGGCATCGATCGCCGCGCCATCGGTGAGCATGGTGATGACCGCTTCCGATGCCTGCGCGACCTCGGCAGGCGATGCCGCCGCCTTGGCGCCGGCTTCGACCAGCGGCTTTACCTTGTCCGGCGAACGATTCCAGACGGTAACCTGATGGCCGAGCTCCACCAGCCGCGCCGCAACCGCCGCACCCATGGCCCCGAGGCCGGCTACTCCGATTTGCATAAGTCCTCCCTTACACTCACCTGCATGTTTTGCCGGAGACGATAGGCGATCGCGCGCGTGCTTGAAAGCCACCATCGTCATTGTCCTCTCGACATGACATGCCGCATGCGCATAAGAGGAAACATGGCAACGCGCGTTGCACATATTCATTGACACGGAGGAGACACTCAAGATGGCTGCGGCGAAGAAAAGCAAAGGCACGGTAGGGGTGATCGGCCTGGGCATCATGGGCGGCTCGTTCGCGAAGAACCTGGCCGCCGCCGGCTGGCACGTGGTGGGCTACGACGTCAGCCTCAAGGCGCGCCGCATCGCCGAGCGCCGCGGCGTCGAGATCGCCAAAAGCGCAGCCGACGTGGCCGCCGCGGTTCCGGTCGTGCTCACCAGCCTGCCGAAGCCGCAGGCGCTTCTCGATGTCGCGCGCGAGATCGCCGCCGCCAAGCTCAAGGGCAAGCTGATCGTGGAAATGAGCACCTTCACGATCGAGGACAAGGAAAAGGCCGAGCGCGTCTTCGCCAAGGCCGGCCACCCGATGCTCGATTGCCCGGTGAGCGGTACCGGATCGCAGGCCGCCACTGGCGACCTGGTGTTCTACGCCAGCGGCGATTCCAAGCAGATCAAGAAGCTCAAGCCGATGTTCGAGGACTTCGGCCGCCACGTCTACGACGTCGGAGCCTTCGGCAACGGCAGCAAGATGAAATACGTCGCCAACCTCTTGGTAGCGATCAACAACGTCGCCAGCGCCGAAGCCATGGTGCTGGGCATGAAGGCCGGCCTGCCACCGCAGGTGATATTCGATCTGGTGAAAGCCGGTGCCGGCAATTCGCGCGTGTTCGAACTGCGCGCGCCGATGATGGTGAAGGGCAATTACAAGGACGTCACCATGAAGATCGACGTCTGGGACAAGGACATGCAGGTGATCGGCGACTACGCGAAGAAGATCAAAGTGCCGACGCCGATGTTCGATGCGTCGAAGCCCGTCTACATCAAGGCGCAGAAGACCGGCTACGGGGCGCAGGACACCGCCGCCGTCTGCGCCGTCCTGGAGAAGCAGGCCAAGGTGAAGCGTGGGCGCAAGAGCGCGTAGGCATAGTGCGCTTGCGTTGACGTTGCCACTTGCTCCGCTCATTCCCGCGCAAGCGGGAATCCAGCGAACATCGCGATGCCCTAAGGGCTGGGTCCCTGCTTTCGCAGGGACGAGCGGGCTGAGACCACGCCGGCGCACGCTCTAGCCGAGGACTTCGCCATCTCCGTGCGCCTCATGAACGCGAATTAACTTGAGAGGCCCGACGCAACGCTTGCGCCGGGCCTCTTTCTATCTGTAGCCTCCCAAAAAAATATCGGATGGCACCGCCGTCACGAAAAAGTCCGGGGAGGACTGCAATGACGACGCTTCACGAGCGTTCGGAGGTCCGCGATGGCATGCGGATCGATTGGAACGTACCGATCACCATGGACGACGGCCTCGTGGTGCGCGCCGATGTCTTTCGGCCAGTGAAAGACGGACAATATCCGGTCCTGCTGACTTACGGCCCTTACGCCAAGAACCTCGCTTTCCAGGACGGCTATCCAAGCGCGTGGCAGCGCATGGCGGAGAAGCATCCCGACGTCACCGCCGGCTCCAGCAACCTCTATCAGAACTGGGAAGTGGTCGACCCGGAGAAATGGGTGCCGCACGACTATGTCTGCGTGCGCGTCGATTCACGCGGCACCGGCTGCTCGCCCGGCTTCATCGATCATTTCTCGCCGCGCGAGACCAAGGACTTCTACGACTGCATCGAATGGGCCGGCGTGCAGCCTTGGTCGAACGGAAAGGTCGGGATCAACGGCATCTCGTACTACGGCATCAACCAGTGGCACGTGGCGAGTCTGCAGCCGCCGCACCTCGCCGCCATGTGCGTGTGGGAAGGCTCCGCCGACTGGTACCGCGACATGACGCACCACGGCGGCATTCTCTCGACCTTCTGGGAGAACTGGTACGACATGCAGGTGAAGACCGTGCAATACGGCGCCGGCGAACGCGGCAAGCGCAGCCGCGTGCATAACGAACTGGTGTGCGGGCCGGAGACGTTGTCGGAGCAAGAGCTCGCCAAGAACCGCGCCGATTTCGGCACGGAGATTTTCCGCCATCCGCTCGACGACGATTATCACAAGGCACGCTCGCCGAAATGGGATAAGGTCACTACGCCTTTGTTCACAGCCGCAAACTGGGGGGGCCAGGGCCTGCACCCGCGCGGCAACTTCGAAGGCTTCGTCCGTGCGGCGTCGAAGCAGAAGTGGCTGGAAGCGCACGGCATCGAGCACTGGACGCACTTTTACACCGACTATGGCCGCGAGCAGCAGCTCCGCTTCTTCGATCACTTCCTGCACGGCAAGAGCGACGGCTGGAAGAAGCAGCCGAAGGTTCTGCTGCAGGTACGCCATCCGGGCGAGAAGTTCGTCGCGCGCGCGGAGAACGAATGGCCGATCAAGCGTACAAAATGGACGAAGTATTATCTCGATCTATCCGCCATGGCGCTGACGCCGAAGAAGCCCTCCGGCGCGGCACAGCTCAAGTTCGCCGCCATGGGCGAAGGCCTCACCTTCCTGACGCCGCCGCTCGCCGAGGACACCGAGATCACCGGCCCGTCAGCGCTCAAGCTGTTCGCGTCATCGAGCACAAGCGATGCCGACCTCTTCATCGTGCTGCGCGTGTTCACCGGCGACCTCAAGGAGATCGTGTTCCAGGGCGCGATCGATCCGCATACCCCTATTGCGCAAGGCTGGTTGCGCGCCTCGCACCGCAAGCTCGACAAAAAGCTCTCCACGCCCTACCGCCCCTATCACACCCATGATGAAAAGCAGCCGCTGAAGAAAAATCAGGCCGTGGAACTCGACATCGAGATCTGGCCGACCTGCATCGTGGTCCCCGCGGGGTACCGCATCGGGCTATCGGTGCGCGGCAAGGATTACGAATACGGCGGCGCCAGCGGCGGCAAGCTCTCGAACTTCAAGAACGAATTGAAAGGCTGCGGGCCCTTCCTGCACGACGATCCGCGCGACCGGCCGGCGGACATCTTCAACGGCACCACCACACTCCATTTCGGCCGCGGCAAAGCGCCATACCTCCTATTGCCGATCATTCCGCCGAAAAAACAGGCAGCCGGCGGCAGCCGCAACTAGCGGGATGCGCAGCGCGGCGCGCACAAGCGTGGGGGCGCGGCGGGCAACCGAAACAAATCCCATCCGCGTCGATTTGGGGTGTTTACGTGCAACAAAGCTCAGGTAAGCTTCGACAAAATATCCTTCGGACTAAAACAGAAGGAAAAGGGGGGACATGAATACGCAGTTCTGGATCGTCCAGGCTTTCAACGGCGTATCATATGGCGCGTTGCTGTTTCTCGTCGGCAGCGGCTTGTCGCTCATCTTCGGCGTCATGCGCATCGTCAATCTGTCGCACGGCGCATATTTCCTCTGGGGCGGCTACATCGCACTCTCGGTGATTTGGGCGACCGGATCGTGGGCGCTGTCGTTGCCGGTGGCGGCGCTTGCCGTCGCATTGATCGGCATTGCGATGGAGCGTCTGTTTCTGCGCTCTGAAGGATTCGAGCATCTCCGGACCGCCGTGATCGCGGCGGGGTTGGGCGTTCTCGTGAGCCTCGCCGTTGCTGCCCGATGGCCGCAGTTGATCGGCGGCGGCTGGGTTCAATTCGTCGCCGTGGCCGCCGCCGCCAGCCTCTTGATCTTCCTCCTGTTGAGCCGCATTTCGATTGTCCCAATCGAGAACGATGTGCTGCGCCAGGTGCTGCTCACCGTCGGCTTCGCCTTCCTCTTCCAGCAGGCCGCGCTCGACATCTGGGGCGGCAACAACATGGACATCAACCCGCCGCCGGCGTTCACGCAGAGCATCGTGGTCGGCGGAACTTATCTCCCGCTCTATCGCGTCTTCATGATCGCAATGGCGCTGGCGATCGGCATCGTGCTCTGGCTCATCATGGAGAAGACGCGCATGGGCGCGGCGGTGCGCGCGACCGTTGACGATGCGCAGATGGCGCGCGGCGTCGGTATCGACACAAACCGGATCTCCATGTTCATCTTCGCACTCGGCGCGTTTCTCGCAGCGCTCGGCGGCGTTATCGGGGGCGCCTTCCTCGGCATCTATCCGGGCCTCGACTTCGAGATTCTGCCGCTTGCCTTCGCCGTCGTCATCATCGGCGGCATGGGCTCGCTCGGCGGCGCCGCCATCGGCGCCCTCGCTGTCGGCCTTGCCGACAATTTCGGCAAGGCGCTGTTTCCGGAAGTCTCCTACTTCACGCTCTATGCGCCGATGGTGCTCATCCTGGCGATCAAGCCGACCGGCCTGTTTGGACGAGAGTGAGTAGCGCCAGATGACGAGCCAGAAAATCAAAATTCTCGCGGTCGCCGTCACGCTGCTCGCACTCCTCTATATCGTTCCGAACTCCGGCTCCTTCGTCGTGCTGCTGGCGACGCGGGCCATGGCCTTCGCCATCCTGGCCATGAGCGTCGATCTCCTCCTCGGCTTCACCGGCCTGTCGTCGATGGGGCAAGCGGCCTATTTCGGCGTCGGCGCCTATCTCACCGCCGTGCTCGCCACCAAGTTTCATTTCGGCCTCGGCTGGGATTTCTGGATCGTCGTCGTGCTCGGCATCCTCATCGGCGCGGCGCTGGCGGCGGTCTTCGGCCTGTTCGCCATCCGCGCCTCAGGCGTCTATTTTCTGATGATCACGCTGGCGCTCGGGCAATGCGTCTGGGGCCTCGCCTATCGCTGGAATTCGCTCACCGGCGGCGACAACGGCATCAACATGAGCGGCCGGCCGAATTTCGGCCTCGACCTGTCGAACGAGGTGACGTTCTTCTATCTCGTTTTCGCTTTCTTCGCCGCGTCGCTCCTGATGCTCTATGTGCTGGTGCGCTCGCCGTTCGGCCGCAGCCTCGAAGGCATCCGGGAGCGCGAGCTGCGCATGCAGATCCTCGGCTACAACACGTGGCTGCATAAATACATCGCCTTCATCATCGCCGGCGGTTTCGGCGGACTGGCCGGCGTCTTGTGGGCGCAAACCAACGGCCATGTCAGCCCGGAAACTTTGGTGCTCACCACGTCGGTCGACTCGCTGTTGATGGTCGTGCTTGGCGGCGCCGGTACGCTGATCGGCGCCATCATCGGCGCGGGAATCGTGTTCGGCCTGCGCGAATATCTCTCGACGCTGGTGCCGTGGTGGCAATACGTGCTCGGCGCGGTCTACGTGCTGACCATCCTCTATTTGCCGATGGGATTGATGGGAATCCCAGCGCGCCTGCGGCAACGGCTGCGTACTGAACGCAAAAAGACAGACGATCCAAACAAGATCGCATCCAAGGAACTGGTATCCGAGCCTTCCTGACGCAACGGGAAGGCCGAACAACATGGGGAGGGAATGACAATGACGACAACGTGGCGACACCGGCTCGCGCCCGCGCTTTTTGCAAGCTGTCTGGCGTTCGGAGTTGGCGCGGCGGCGCCGGCGGGGGCGGAGGAGCTTCGCATCGGCTTTATCTCACCGGTCACGGGACTCTATGCCCAGATCGGCAAGGACATGGTCGACGGCTTTCAGCTCTATCTCGACGAGCACGGCGGCAAGCTCGGTGGCGCCGATGTGAAGCTCATCGTCGAGGACGACCAGGGCAAGCCCGACACCGGCGTCACCAAGGCCAAGAAGCTCATTCTTCAGGACAAGGTGCAGCTCTTTATCGGTGGATTGCTTGCTTCGACCGGCTATGCGCTCGCGCCGGTAAGCACCGCCGAAAAGACCATCTACCTGTCTTCGGTCTCGTCGGCCGACGACCTGACGCAACGACAGCTCAGCAAGTATCCTTATTTCCTGCGCACCAGTTGGACCAGTTCGCTGCCGGAACATCCGCTTGGACAGTGGGCCTGCGACCAGGGCTACAAGAAGGTCATCACCGTCGCGGCCGACTATGCCTTCGGTTACGAGTCGGTCGGTGGCTTCCAGAAAGCTTTCGAAGATTGCGGCGGCAAGGTCATCCAGAAAGTCTGGCCGCCGCTCGGCAGCAAGGACTTCGGGCCCTACATTCCGACGTTCAAGGCGGACGCCGATGCGATCTTCACGGTGATGGTCGGCCCGATGGCGCTGCAGTTCCCCAAGCAGCTGCGCTCGGCTGGCATCACGAAGCCGATCATCGGCAGCGGCGTCAGCTACGATGAGTTCGTGCTGCCGTTCATGGGCGACGAAGTGATCGGCGACGTGTCGGCGCTGCATTACAGCGCTGCGATCGACACCCCCGCCAACCAGGCCTTCGTGAAGGCCTATCGCGCCAAATACGGCAAGGTCCCCGGCTACTACTCGGAAAACAACTATACGACCGCCATGTGGATCGACGAGGCGATGAAGAAAGCCGGCGGCAAATGGCCCGGGTCCGAGCAGTTCATCAAGATCATGCAGGGGATCAAGCTTGATGCGCCGCGGGGACCGGTGAGCATGGACGACATGCGCAACCCGGTCGAAAACGTCTACATCAAGAAGGTCGAGAAGAAGAAGATGTTCGGTTACGAGAAGGATGAGCTGTGGAACACGGTGATCAAGACTTATCCGAACGTCAGCCAGTTCTGGACTTACGGCAAGGAGAAGTTCCTGGCGCAGCCGGTTTATGATCGCGACTTCCCGCCCTGCAAGTTCTGCGAATGAACGACGCGACGCCGGGGTTAAAAGCCCCGGCGTTTCCTTCTCGACGATGAGGATGTGCGCGTGAGCATCGATACGCATACGAACGGCGGCGCGATTCCGGTCCTTGAGCTCAAGGCCCTGTGCAAGAGCTTCGGCGGCTTGCAGGCGACGCGCTCGGTCTCGCTGCGCGTGATGCCGGGCGACCGCAAGGCGATCATCGGGCCGAACGGCGCCGGCAAGACCACGCTGTTCAACCTGATCACCGGCATCCACCCGGCGACGTCCGGCAATATCCTGCTGTTCGGCCAGGACGTGACCAAATGGCCGAGCCATCGCCGCACCGCGATGGGCATGGCGCGCACGTTCCAGGTGACCAGCCTGTTCCCGAAGCTCACCGTGCTCGACAACGTGCTCCTGGCGATCAAGGGCCTGAGACGATCGAAGTTCGTCATGTGGCGCTTCCTGTCGTCCTATCGCGAGGTCTACGACAAGGCACATCATCTGCTCGAACAGGCTTCGTTCATCGACCGCAAGGATACCGAGGTGCGCAACCTGTCGCACGGCGAGCAGCGCCAGCTCGAGATCGTGCTCGGTCTCGCCAGCGATCCGAAGATCCTGCTGCTCGACGAGCCGGCCGCGGGCCTGTCGTCGGGTGAGTCCGTCGACATGACGAAGTTTCTGATGAAGCTCGATCCGGGGCTCGCGATCCTGCTGATCGAGCACGACATGGACGTGGTGTTCGACGTCGCCTCGGAAATCTCGGTGCTGCACTTCGGCGAGGTGCTGGAGACGGGCACGCCGCAGCAGATCCATTCCAGCGCCAAGGTGCAGGAAATCTACCTGGGGACGGACTGACGCCATGGCCATTCTCGAAGTCCAGGACATCCACACCTATTACGGCGACGCCTACGTCCTGCAGGGCCTGTCGCTCAAGCTCGAGCAGGGGCAGATCCTCGGCCTGCTCGGCCGCAATGGCGTCGGCAAGACCACGCTGGTGAACTCGATCGTCGGTTTCAATCCGCCGCGCCGCGGCCGCGTCGTGTTCAAGGGCGAGGAGATCACGCACAAAGCCTCGTTCGAAACCGTGCGCGGCGGCATGGGCCTGGTGCCGCAGGGACGCCGTGTGTTCCCCACGCTCGGCGTCGAAGAGAACCTCTTGGTGGCGCAGCGCCACCCCGAACGGCACAAATGGAACGTCGATCGCGTCTTCAAGCTGTTTCCGCGCCTGCACGAGCGGCGCAACCAGCGCGCCAAGACGCTGTCCGGGGGCGAGCAGCAGATGCTGGCGATCGGCCGCGCACTCATGACCAACCCGGATTGCCTGATCATGGACGAGCCGTCTGAAGGGCTTGCGCCGATCATCATCCAGGGCGTGTGGGAAGCGATCAGCAAGCTGAAGGAGGAAGGCCTGTCCATCCTTCTGGTCGAGCAGAGCGCGCATCTCGCGCTGAAGCTTGTCGATTATGTGCACGTCATGAGCAAGGGCCAGGTTGTTTATTCCGCCAAGCCCGACGAGCTGCGCGCCAACGAGGAGATCAAATCCAGCTACCTTGGCATCTAGCAGCGCCGCGTTATCATAAGCCGATCCAATAACGGCCTGACAGGGCCGGATAAAATATCAGCCCGCAGGGGCGATCAGGGAGGAAGAAGATGTCTCGCAAGCTTTCACGCCGCACATTCATGGCGGCGTCAGCCGCAGGTGCCGCGGCGGCGACGTTCAAGTTTCCGGCGCCCGCTATCGCGCAATCAGCGCCGTTCAAGCTCGGGCTGCTTACGGTGAAGACCGGCCCGCTCGCGCAGGGCGGTATCCAGATGGAACAGGGCGTCATTACCTATCTGAAGCACGCGAACTACACCTTCGCCGGGCGCAAAGTGGATTTCATCTCCGCCGACACCGGCGGCAATCCGGCCGGCACCAAGACCAAGGCGCAGGAGCTGATCGAACGCGACAAGGTGGACGTGATCCTCGGCCCGCTGGCGGCATTCGAATTGCTCGCCATCTCCGAGTACATCGCGCAGCAAAAGGTTCCGATGCTGAGTCTCGCCGGCGCGGAGGACATCACACAGCGCAAGCCGAACCCGTACTTCCTGCGGCCATCCGCCTGCTCCTCGCAAGCGATGCATCCGATGGCCGACTTCGCCGCCAAGGAACTCAAGCTCAAGCGCGTCGTCACCATCTCGGAAGACTTCGCCTTCGGCTATGAGCAGATGGGCGGCTTCCAGCAGACCTTCGAAGAGCTCGGCGGCAAGATCGTCAACAAGCTGTGGCCGCCTTTGGTGACGCCCGACTACACGCCTTTCGTCGCCCAGATCGGCGACTGCGACGGCGTCTGCCAGGGCTTCGCCGGCTCGAACCCGCTGCGGTTCATGAAGACCTACGCGTCGGCCGGACTGAAATATCCCGTCGTCACCGGCGAGACCGGCGGCGACGACGCGCTGATGCGGTCGTTCGGCGACGAAGCGATCGGCATGTACAGCTCCTGCCCTTATACGCTCGACTACGAGAGCGACAGCAACAAGCGCTTCGTCGCGGCAATGCAGAAGGATTACGGAGTCGACCCCGGCTTCTATGCAGCCGGCCTCTACGTCGCCACCGAGACGGTTGCGGCGGGCCTCGAGAAAGCGGGCGGCAAGTCCGACGACAAGGAAGCCTTCGTCAAGGCGCTGCGCTCGGTCGAGTTGAAGGACACGCCGCGCGGACCGATCAAGTACGATCATCTCGGCAATGTCGTCGGCGACTTCTTTATCCGCCGGGTGGACAAAGAGAACGGCAAGCTCGTCAACAAGACGGTCAAGACCTATCACGATGTCAGTCAGTTCTGGACCTATGACGAGAAGGAGTTCCTCTCGAAGCCGGTCTATTCGCGCAACTATCCGCCGCTGAAGTCGTGAGAGTGGTGACGGGCGCTCGCCGCCCGTCACCGTCATTCCGGGGCACGAGCGGAGCGAGCGAACCGGAATCCATAATCACCGACGCTGCGGAGTATGGATTCCGGGTCCGCCGCCTCGCGTCGTCCCGGAATGACAGAAAGGAATTGCTCCGGGCATGACGCACGCAAGGCAAACGCATATATGAACTTCTGGGTGTCGCTCACCGTCAATAGCATCACGTTCGGTGGGCTGTTGTTCCTGCTGTCGTCGGGCTTCGCGCTCATCTTCGGGCTGATGCGGATTCCCAATCTGACGCACGGCTCGCTGTACATGCTTGGCGCCTATGTCGGCGCGACGTTTCTGATCGGTTTCATCAGCATCAAGGTCAACTTCTGGATCGCCGCCATCCTGGCGACGCTGATCGTCGCGGCGGCCGGCGCGCTCATCGAGCGCCTGCTGTTGCGCCGGCTGCCCGGCGACCAGCTTGCGCAAGTGCTCGTGACGCTCGGCATCTCCTTTATGGCCGCCGATCTGTGCCTGATGCTCTGGGGCGGCGATCCGATCAACGTGGCGCCGCCGGCGGGCTTCGAGGGCTTTATCCGCTATGGCACGATCGCCTTCCCGATCTACCGGCTGGCCATCATCGTCATCGCGGTCGTGGTCGCGATCGGCCTCTGGCTGCTGCTCGATCGCACGCGGCTCGGCGCCATGATCCGCGCCGGCGTCGACGATCCGGACATGGCGCGCGTCGTCGGCATCCGCGTGTCGCAGCTGTTCACGATTGTCTTCGCGCTCGGCGCCGGGCTTGCGGCCTTCGCCGGCATCATCGGCGCGCCGATCCTGTCGGTCTATCCGGGGCTCGATCAGGACATGCTGCCGCTGGCGCTGGTCGTGGTCATCCTCGGCGGCACCGGCAGCCTGCTAGGCGCCTTTGTCGGCAGCCTCATCATCGGCTTCATCTACAACTTCGGCCAGGCGCTGCTGCCGGAGCTCGCTTACTTCGTTCTGTTCCTGCCCATGTTGCTGGTGCTGCTGCTGCGGCCGCAGGGCCTGTTCGGCAGGCACGTGCCATGATCGCGCGCATCGCAGCCCTCGCCATTGCCTTCGTGGCGCTCGTCGCGGTGCCCTATTGGGTCCCGGGCACCTATTACGTCAATGTCGCCAGCCAGATCATGTTTTACGCCGTGTTCGCGCTCGGCCTGAATGTGCTGGTCGGCTACGCCGGCCTTACCTCGCTCGGCCACGCCGGCCTGTTCGGCATCTCGGCCTATGCCACCGCCTACATGCTGCAGATCGGCTTCGGCCACGGCATCGCGATCGTCACGGCGCTGATCGTCGGTATCGCCTCGATGGCTGTCTTCGCGATGCTGTCGCTGCGCTCGACCGGCATCGGCTTCATCATGATCACGCTGGCGCTGGGACAGATACTCTGGGGCCTCGCCTATCGCTGGATCAGCCTCACCGGCGGCGACAACGGCATCAACGTGACGAGCCGCCCCGCGCCGTTCGGCTATTCGTTGTCGAACCCGACCACGTTCTATTACACCACGTTCATCGTCTTCCTGCTGGCGCTTGGCACCGTCGCCATTGTCGCGCACTCGCCCTTCGGCGCGGCGCTGATGGGCACGCGCGACCAGCCGCGCCGCATGAACGCGCTCGGCTATCACGTGCTGGCGATCCGCTTCTGGGCCTGCCTGTTCTCCGGGCTGTTGACCAGCGTCGCCGGGATTCTCTTCGTCTACTATACGCAGTTCATCAGCCCGCAAACGCTGTCACTCACGTCGTCTGCCGAAGTGCTGTTGATGGTGATCTCCGGTGGCCCAGGCACATTGCTCGGCCCCATCGTCGGCTCCGCATTGGTCGTCATCGTGAAGAACGTGGTGAGCGGCTATATCGAGCGCTGGAACTTCCTGCTCGGCGCCATCTTCGTCGCCATCGTCATTCTGATGCCCGAAGGGCTGGTGCCCGGTTCCGTGCGCCTATGGAAACGCGCCTTCCGTAAGCCGCGTGCCGCCGCGTCCGCGAAGACGGAGAAGAGCCCATGAGCGCGCTCACCGTCCGCAGCTTGCGCAAGTCATTCGGCGGCCTGCACGTCACCCGCGACGTTAACCTGAACGTCGAGCCCGGAGAGCGGCGGCTGATCATCGGGCCGAACGGCGCCGGCAAGACCACGCTGTTCAACCAGATCACCGGCGAGATCACGCCCAACGGCGGATCGATCCATCTATTCGGGCAGGACATCACGCAGGTGCCGACGCGCCGCCGCGCGCATCTCGGCATGGCGCGCACCTACCAGATCATCACGCTGTTCGGCCGCAACACGATCATCCACAACGTCATGCTGGCGCTGCTCGGTCTGTCGCAGGCGCGCTGGAACCCGATCACCAATTTGCGGCGCGAAAGGCATCTGGTCGATCGCGGACGCGAGGCGCTCGATCAGGTCGGGCTCGGCCACATCGCCGAACGGCCTCTGTCGGAGACCTCCTATGGCGAGCGCCGCCGTGTCGAGATCGCCATGGCGCTGGCGCAGAAGCCGAAGGTGCTGCTGCTCGACGAACCCTTCGCCGGGCTTTCCATCGACGAGCGGCAGGATGTGCATCGCTGCCTGATGGCGATCCCGCGCGACGTCACCATGGTGATGATCGAGCACAATATGGATGTGGCGCTTGAATTCGCCGACCGCATCACGCTCCTGCATTTCGGCCAAGTGATCGTCGAAGGCACGCGCAGCGAGGTGGTCGCGGATCCACGCACGCGGGAGGTCTATCTTGGCGAGTAGCGCGCTCAGCCTCAGCAACGTCGATGCCTTCTACGGCGACAGCCACGTGCTCGAAGGCGTGTCGTTCGAGCTCGGCGAGGCACGCATGCTCGGCCTGCTCGGCCGCAACGGCGCCGGCAAGTCCACCTGCATGAACGTCACCGTCGGCCTGTTGCCGCCGCGCCGCGGCACGGTGTCCGTGTTCGGGCAGAAGGTGAACGGCCTGCCGCCGGAACAGATCGCGGCGCGCGGCGTCGCTTTGGTGCCGCAAGGGCGCCGCATCTTCCGCAGCCTCACCGTGCGCGAAAATTTGATCGTCGCCGCGCGCAAGCCGGATAATGGCGCCGCCGCGAAGCACGATCCCTGGACCATCGACACCGTGTTCTCGATGTTCCCGCGCCTCGGCGAACGCAGCACCCAGATGGCCGCGCATCTCTCCGGTGGCGAGCAGCAAATGCTGGCGATCGGCCGCGCGCTGATGGGCAACCCGAGCCTGCTGTTGATGGACGAGCCGCTCGAGGGCCTGGCGCCGGTGATTGTCGATGCGCTGCTCGCCGGGCTCGAACGGCTCAAGGGCGAGGCCGGGCTTGCGATGCTGCTGGTCGAGCAGCATGCCCGGCTTGCACTCGCTCTCGCCGAGAACGCGATCGTGCTCGACCGCGGGCGCATCGTGTTTTCCGGCCCGAGTTCCGAGCTGCTTGCCGCTCCCGAGCGCATCGAGGCGCTGATGGGCGTCGCCAGCGCTTCCACCCAGCGCGCGTGAGGCCTATATCGCAGCGATGGACACGCTCTCGCCCGACACCGACCTGATCCCGCGCCTCATCGCGCTGCTCGGCCCCGCCGGCGTGCTGACGGATCCCGCCGACACCGCGCCCTATTGCGAGGATTGGCGCCGCCTCTACCGCGGCGCGACACCGGCGGTGTTGCGCCCGGCCGCCACCGAGGAGGTCGCGGCCGCCGTCACGCTCTGCGCCGAACGCGGCGTGCCGATCGTGCCGCAGGGCGGCAACACCAGCATGGTCGGCGGCGCCGCGCCCGACGACAGCGGCCGCCAAATCGTGCTGAGCCTGTCGCGCCTCAACCGGATCAGGACAATCGACGCGATCGACATGACGATGGTGATCGAGGCCGGCGTTGTCTTGAAGGCGGCGCAGGAGGCTGCCATGGCGGCCGGCTGTCTGCTGCCGCTATCGATCAGCTCGGAGGGCTCGGCACAGATCGGCGGCGTACTCGCGACCAATGCCGGCGGCAACAACACGGTACGCTACGGCAACGCCCGCGACCTCG
>DATARB010000380.1:0-7466 GCA_036264375.1 Pseudolabrys sp. | reverse complement strand
GCCCTCGAAGGCGATCTTGCCGTGCACGATCACGTAGCCGCGGTCGGCGATGCGGATAGCCTGGGTGAAGTTCTGCTCGGCCATCAGCACGGTGAGCTGGTAGTGATCCTTGAGCTCCTTGATCGCGTCGATGGTGCGGCTGACCAGGAGCGGCGCCAGGCCGACCGACGGCTCGTCCACCAGCAGGATGCGCGGCGCCAGCATTAGCGCGCGCGCGAGCGCGAGCATCTGCTGCTCGCCGCCGCTCATGGAGCCGGCAAGCTGCTTGCGGCGCTCGGCGAGGCGCGGGAAAGCCTGGAAGCAGAACTCCATATTGGGCTTGATCTGCGCCCGCGCCGTCGGCCGGAAGGCCCCTAACAGCAGGTTCTCTTCCACGGTCAGCTTGGGGAACAGCCTGCGGCCCTCCGGCACCAGCGCGATGCCGAGGTCGACGATCTTCTCCGTCGTCATGCCGACGAGATTGTGTTTTTGGCCGTCGATCTCGGCGATGATGCGGCCCGCCGCAGGGCGCACGATGCCCATCACGCATTTCATCAACGTGCTTTTGCCGTTGCCGTTGGTGCCGAGCAGGGCCACGGTTTCGCCGGGCCTGACCGTCATCGACACGTCTTCGAGCACCCGCACCGCGCCATAGGCGGCGTGCACGTTCTCGATGGTGATGCTGCTACTGGCCAAGATACGCCCTCACCACTTCCGGATTGCGCACGACCGTCTCCGGCGCGCCGTCCGCGATCTTCTTGCCCGAGACCAGCACGGCGAGGCGCTGTGAGAACCTCATCACCGCGCTCATGATGTGCTCGATGAGGATAATGGTGATGCCGCGCTCGTTGAGCCGCAGGAGCAGGTTCAGGATATCGTCGACCTCCGAATGCGACAGGCCGGCCATGGATTCGTCGGCGATCAGGAGCTTCGGCTCGGCGGCCACCGCGCGGGCGAGCTCGAGCTTGCGCATCTCGACCTGCGTCAGGTCGCGCGGCATGTGCCGGGCCTTCTTCAAGAGGCCGACCATCTCGAGCAATTCGTGGCAGCGGGCATCGAGATCGCCGGCCGAGCGCAGCAGGCCGGTGCGCGCTTGCACGGTATAAAGCAGCGGCACACGCAGGTTTTCGGCGAGCGTCATGCTGTGGAACGGGCGCGGTAGCTGGAAGCTGCGCGAGAGGCCGCGGTGCGTACGCTCGTGCGCCGCCATGCCGTCCATGACCTGGCCGTCGAAGCGCACGTTGCCGTTTTCGTTCTGCAAGGTGCCGCAGATGCAATTGACGAGCGTGCTCTTGCCGGAGCCGTTCGGCCCAATGAGGCCGAGCCGCTCGCCGGCGGCGACTTCCAACTGGACGCCATCGAGCGCGACGAAGCCGCCGAAGCGCTTGGTGACGTTGTCGATGTGCAGCAGGGCGGTCATGAGCGCCTCCGTCCGCGCAGGCGTTCCTGCACCAGTCCAACCAGTCCGTTGGGCGCAATAATGACGAAGGCCACCAGCATCAGGCCGACGATCAGCAGGTTGACCGCCGAGGAGATGGTCACGGTGGCATATTGCTGCGCGCCGCCGAGCAAGATGGCGCCGACCAGCGGCCCGACCCAGCTCGTGGTGCCGCCGATCATCGGCATGGCGATGGAGTTCACGGCGTATTCGAGGCCGAAGGCGGACGCGGGCTGGAGGTAGCCGATGTAGTAGGGGAACGGTGCGCCGGCCATGCCCATCAAGGCGCCGGAGATCGCGGTGGCGATCAGCTTGGTGCGCAGCGTCGGCACGCCGCAGGCTTCGGCCGCCAGCTCGTCGTCACGGATGGTGGCAAAGCCCAGGCCGAGCCGCGAGCGCTCGATCGTGCGCGCCGTAACCAGCGCGATCACGGCGAGCAGCAGCATCAGGGCGAACAGATATTCGATGTAGTTGATCTGCAGGCCGAGGATGGTGATGTTCTCGGGCCGGATGATGTAGGCGCCGCGCGAGCCGCCGACATAGTCCCAGTTCACGATCAGCGTCTGCAACACCACCGCCAAGGCCAAGGTGGCGATGGCGAAGAAAGAGCCGCGCAGACGCAACGTGAGATAGCCCATCCCCAGGCCGACGATGCCGGACACAATGCCGCCGATCACGATCAGCAGCGGCACCGGCACCGGATAGGCCTTGTGCATGAACACCGAGGCATAGGCGCCGAGCGCGAAGAAGGCGGCCGAGCCGAAGTTCACGTAGCCGCAGTAGCCGCCGAGGATGTTCCAGGCGGTCGCCAGCACGATGAATTGCAGGATCGTGTAGCTGGCGAAGTAGAGATAATCGATGTGGATCCAGTGCGCGAGCAGCAGCACCGCGACGGCGACCACGAGGGCGATGAGGGAGAATTTTACCGTGTTCACGCGGGTCACCGTCCGAAAAGGCCAGACGGCCTGAAAGCGAGGGTGAGCAGCAGAAAGCCGAAGGACACTGCCGGCGCCCAGGACGGGCCGTAGAACGTGGAGGTCAGGCTTTCGACGACGCCGAGCAGGAGGGCCGCGACCAGGGTGCCGGGCATGCTGCCGAGACCGCCGAGCACGCAGATGGCGAACACGCGGCCGATATATTCACGTCCGACCGAAGGCTCGACCGGTTGGATGATGATGAGCAGCGCGCCGGCGACCGCCGCGACGGCGATCGACAGGCCGAAGGCGATGCGCTTGATGCGGATCGGGTCGGCGGCCTGGAGCTGAAGCGCCAGTTGATCCTGCGACACCGCCATGATGGCGCGGCCGGTGAAGGTGCGGGTGATGAAGAGCTGGATGACCGCGAACAGCGCCAGCGACACGAGGCACGGCACCAGCATGCGCAGCGGCAGATCGATGAAGCCGATATGGATGCTCGGGCCGATATAGGCGGCCTCAACGTAGCGATAGTCGACGCCGAAGGCGAGGATCAGCCCGACCTCGGTGACGAACAAGAGACCGAAGAAGAAGGCCAGGCCGCGCAGCGATTCCTGCCCGCGTTTCTCGAACGACAGGTAATAGACCTGATAGATGAGCGCGCCGAGCGCGAAGAACACCGGCAGCATGATGATGCTGGCGATGATCGGATCGATGCCGAAGCTGGTGCTGAGGAAATAGGCGATATACGAGCCGAGGATGACGAAGCCCGGATGCGCGATGTTGACGATATCGAGCATGCCGAAGGAGATCGAGATGCCGGCGGTGACCGCGGCGTAGAAGCCGCCGAGCAAAAGCCCCGCGACCACCGCGTTGACCAGGAGATCGAAGGATACGTCCATACGAGCCTCGACCGGCGCTTAACGCTTGGACAACGCCGCGCGGCCAGGCAAGGCGCCGGGCGCGGACGTCGGAGCGATGCGCAACGGCAACTGCGATATGGACTGAAAACCTGCCGGCATTACTCCCCCGAGTATTCGTGCTTTGGCTCGTGTTGGCGGCCGGGATGACCGCGCACAAGCTCAGTTGACCGTAAGACCGGCCATTTTTATTGGCGGCGTAGTGTGCACCGGGCGTCAACGGCTTGGCTAGCCTGACCTTCGGGGAACCCGTCCGCGTGCGACTAAATGAAACGCCCGCCGCGTGGTGTCAATGCGCGGCGGGCGTTGAAAGGAATTTCAGGCCGGTATCAGGCAGCTTCGGCCTGTGGGCGGACGCCCTCCGGCAGCGGGACCGGCTTGTTTGCACTGTCTTTGAACTCGACGGTCATGAAGACCATCTCGCGGTCGCCGAGGTTCTCCAGGTCGTGCACCTTGAACTCGCCCGAGCCGTAGGTCTCGTGGCGCGTCTCACCCGGTTGATAGGTGTATTCGACGGTCGTGCCATCGTGCACGTGCTGACGGCCGCGGCCGCCGGACACCGACGTCCAGAAGTAATCCAGCACATGGCGGTGGAATCCGATGCGCTCGCCTGGGGCGAGGCGGATGATCCACACACGCGTACGCTCGTTCTCGGAGAGAAGCGTGGTGCCGACGCAGGGGTTGGGGTTCATGCGTTCGCGCGCGAACTCGGCGGCGATATCGGGAGACCACTGCGCATGATCTTTCTTCTCAGCGGCCTTATCGAGCATGGTGAGAGCCATGGGAGTCCTCCAATGCGATTAACAGTTATATAGAGGATAATCGCGTAAACGGAAAGATTGAGGCGCATCAATTGTCCGAATCCAAGCCGAAACGCGCGGTCATCATCGGCGGCTCCATGAGCGGCCTGCTGAGCGGCCTGATGTTGCGCCGCAGCGGGTGGGACGTCGATATTTACGAGCGGGTGGAGAGCGAACTTTCGGGCCGCGGCGCCGGCATTGTTGCCCAGCCGGAACTGATGCAGCGCCTGCGCGGTTTGGGGCTCGAAACCGAAGGTCTCGGCGTGCATATCGGCACGCGCAAGATTCTCGATGCGCAGGGGCGGATCACGGCCACCATCGAGTGCTCGCAGATCGCGACCGCCTGGGAGCGTGTTTATCGCCTGCTGCGCGATGCGTTTCCGGCCGAACGCTATCATCGTGGGCACATCTTCGTGAAATTCACGCAGACGCCGGAGGCGGTGACGGCCCACTTTTCCGAGGGCGAAACGTTCACCGCCGACGTGCTGGTGGGCGCCGACGGCATCCGCTCCACCGTGCGCCAGCAATGTCTGCCCACCGTACAGCCCCGCTATGCAGGCTACAGCGCGTGGCGCGCGCTGATCCCCGAGGAGGCGCTTCCGCCGGCCGTACATCGCGAGCTGTTCGAATACATGTCGTTCGGCCTGCCGCCGGGCGAGCAGTTCCTCGGCTATCCGGTGGCCGGACCCAACGACGATCTGCGGCCCGGGCATCGGCGTTACAACGTCATCTGGTATCGCCCGGCCGATGAGACGACCAAGCTGCCATGGCTGCTCACTGACGATGGCGGCTATACGCATGCGATCTCGATCCCGCCGCCGCTGATCCGCCGCGAGGCCATTGCCGAAATGCGCGCCGCCGCCGAGCGGCTGCTGGCGCCGCAATTCCGCGAGGTGGTGCCGTTGTTTCCGGAGCCGATGCTGCAGCCGATCTACGATCTGGAATCGCCGCAGATGGTGCTTGGGCGCGTGGCGGTCGTCGGCGACGCGGCTTTCGTCGCCCGGCCGCATGTGGGGGCGGGCGTCTCCAAGGCGTCCGACGATGCGGGCGCTTTGGCCGATGCACTTGCGCAGGAGGCGGATGTCGAGACCGCATTGAAGCGGTACGAAGCGGCGCGGCTTAAAGAAAACCAACGCATCATCGCATGGGCACGCCACCTCGGCGCCTACCTGCAGGCGACGCAGACGCGCGAAGAGCAGGCGAGCGCCGGGCAGCACAGCACGGACGATGCGGTGATCAAGGAGACGGCCGTGCTGGATTTTTTATATGCTTAGGCGTTTGCCGAAGTCTCTCTGCCGTCATGCCCGGCCTTGTGCCGGGCATCCACGTCTTGGCTGACGTGAAGCGAAGAAAGACGTGGATGGCCGGGACAAGCCCGGCCATGACGCTTCGGTTCGCAGAAACGCCCGTTTACCCCGCAAGCGGGGGGAGGGAGATCCTCACATCCCCAACAGCTTCTTCGCGCTGCCGCCGGCGAGCGCCGCGCGGGTCGCATCGTCGAAGCTGTCGACCGAGTTGATGTGTCCGATCGGATCGTACTCCAGCATGTCGAACGGGTAGTCCGTTCCCATAATGACGTGATCGACGCCAAAGACATCGACCAGGGCCTTGAGCTGGCCGGGCGTGAACACGACGGTATCGACATAGACCTGTTTGAGATAGCTGGTCGGCGGCTTCGGCAGGCCCGCATTGCAGTCCGAGCGCGCGCCCCAGGCGTGATCGATGCGGCCCGAATAGCCGCCGAGATAGCCGCCGCCGTGCATCGCGAAGAGCTTCAGCTTCGGGTGCCGCTCGAGCACGCCGTCGAAGATCAGATAGTGCAGCGCGAGCGTGGTCTCGAACGGATTGCCGACGACATTGTTGAAATAGAAGCGCGAGAGGCGCTGGCCTTCGGTGAAGCCGTTCGGATGGATGGCCACCAGCGCGCCGAGCTCCTCGGCCTTCTTCCAGAACGGCGCGAAGGCGGGATCGGACAATTCCTTGCCGGCGACATTGGTGAGAATCTCGACACCTTTGAAGCCGAGCGTCTTGATGCAGCGCTCGAGTTCCTTGGCCGCCTCGTTGCCGTCCTGCATCGGCACGGTGCCGCAGGGGATGAAGCGGTCCTTGTGGCGCGAGACGAATTCGGCGACGCCGTCATTGATCATCTGCGCCGCCGGCACGGCGTATTCGAGCGCGACCGTGTGATAGAGCTGCGGCGGCGGCGGCATCACGAGCTGCATGTCGACGCCCATCGCATCCATGGTGGCGAAGCGCTCGTCATAGCCGGTCATGTGGCCGCGAATATCGCCGTCCTGCTTGGCGTTGACTTCCTTGGTCTCGGGCGAGGAGAAGTGCGCGAGCGGGATGGTGGAGACGTCGAGGTGCGGCTTGATGAACTCGGCCGCGCGCGGCACCGCGATGTGCGTATGCGCGTCGATGGTCGCCGACGCCGGCCGCTGCTCGCGTCCCGGCTTGCCGTGTTTGCGCGCCGCGGTGTTCGCGTATTTGTTCCAGACTTGAGACATTTCGCTTTGCCTTTCAGTTTCGTCATGCCCGGCCTCGTGCCGGGCATCCACGTCTTTCTTGCTCTGTTGCCAAGACGTGGATGGCCGGGACAAGCCCGGCCATGACGGTGTGGGAAACGCTTTAGAACACCCCCAGATGCTGGCGCAAATCGACGTTGTCCCGAGTGAGCGCCGAGGGCGTGGAAACGACCGCGACGCGGCCGGAGTTGAGGATGACGATGTCGTCGGCGACAT
Organism: Pseudolabrys sp.; assembly: GCA_036264375.1. Classification (GTDB taxonomy): domain Bacteria; phylum Pseudomonadota; class Alphaproteobacteria; order Rhizobiales; family Xanthobacteraceae; genus Pseudolabrys. The sequence goes on along the minus strand of DATARB010000380.1, from coordinate 674 downwards.
CGAAAACGAGCTTGGGGTTCTGCTCGACTAGCACGATCGAGAGCCCGCTCTCCTTCAACTTTCGGATGGTCGCCATCACTTCCGCGACAATCTGCGGCGCCAACCCTTCGGATGGCTCGTCCATCAACAGCACGCGCGGGTTGCCCATCAGCGCGCGGCCGATCGCGAGCATCTGCTGCTCGCCGCCCGAGAGCTAGCCCGCGTGCTGGCGCGCGCGCTCCTTCAGGCGCGGAAAGAGCTCGAAGACCCGGTCGAGATCCCAGTTTTCCGTTTCTTTTTTTTGAAAAGAAACCGATAAATTTTCAGCCACGGTCAGCGTCGGGAACACCCGCCGTCCTTGCGGCACGAAGCCGACACCCTTGCGCGCGATCGTCTCCGGTGCGAGCCCCACGACTTCCTCGCCGAACAGGCGGATGCCGCCCCTGCGCGGCGCGAGGAAGCCGACGATGGCGCTCATGCAGGTGCTCTTGCCGGCGCCGTTGCGCCCCAGCAGCGCGAGGACCTTCCCGGACGGCAATGAAAACGAGACTTCGTGGAGGACGTGACTGTCGCCGTAGAGGGCATCGATTCCGGAAAGCGAGAGCGCTTCAGTTTCCAAGATAGACCTCGCGAGTCTTCGGATCCGCCACCACCTCCGCGCGCGTCCCCTCTACGATCACCCGCCCGTAGTGCAG
>DATARB010000298.1:0-4193 GCA_036264375.1 Pseudolabrys sp. | reverse complement strand
CGAGGTGATGCAACTCGTCTGGGCGAATGGTCCGGTAACGGCGGAGGCGGTGCGCGAGAAGCTGGAGCGGCGGCTCAAGGAATCGACCGTGCGCACGGTGCTGCGCCGGCTGGAAGATAAAGGCTACGTCACGCACACGGTCGACGGGCGCACCTATGTTTATCAGGCCGCGGCGCCGCGCGGGCGCGTCGCCGCCAAGGCGGTGCAGCGCGTCGTCGACTGGTTCTGCAACGGATCGATGGAAGAGGTGCTGGTCGGCATGGTGGATGCCTCGATGCTCGATCAGCGGCAGTTGCGCCTTCTCGCCGACAAGGTCGCGAAGGCAAAGGGAGGGACGAAGTGATGCTGGCGCTGCTGCTGGAATCGGCGCTGCGTTCCCTGCTGCTGGGCGCCGCCGTATGGCTCGGCCTCAAGTTCCTGCGGGTGAAAAACCCGCACGCGCAGATGACCGCCTGGACCCTGGTGCTCGTCGCCTCAATGGCGATGCCGGCGCTGATGCGGCTGGTCACGGTCACGATCCCCGATGCGCCGCCAGCCCCGTTGGCGCAGATCATCTGGCCGGCGCCCGCCGCGCCGTCCGGGTTCGAGCACGGCCTGGATGCGGCGCCGCCACCGGCCGCCGCACGTATGCCCCAAGCCGATCAAGTCATGGCTCCGGCAATTGTCCCGCCGACCGGGCACGCCGTCGACTGGCGCGCGGCCGCGACCGCGATCTATGTCCTCGTGACCGGCATGCTGGTGCTGCGCCTGCTGATCGGGCTCGTGCTCACGTGGCGGCTTGCCCGCGCGGCGCGGCCGGTGCGCGCCTCATGGGCGTCGGGCATCGACGTGCGCGTGAGCGACGTCATCGGCGTGCCCGTGACCTTCGGCTCGACCATCCTGCTGCCGACCGAATACGTCGCCTGGAACACGGCCAAGCGCCGCGCGGTGCTCACGCATGAACGCGCGCACGTCGCCCACGCCGATTTCTACGTGCTGCTCCTCGCCGCGCTCAATCGCGCGGTTTTCTGGTTCAATCCACTCGCCTGGTGGCAATTCGTGCGGCTCGCCGAACTTGCCGAAATCATCAGCGACGACGCTGCACTCGAGGCGCTGGAAGACCGGCCGCGTTATGCCGGCATTCTGCTCGACGTTGCGCGACGGCGGAAGCACGTACCGGTGGCACTCGCCATGGCGCGGCCGGCGACGGTGCGGCGGCGGGTCGAACGAATTCTCGCGGCGCGCGACGCGCCGGCGCGGACGAATTGGCGCCAGCGCACTGTGGTGACGGGCGCCCTCCTCCCGCTGGTCGTCGCCTGCGCGGTGAGCATCGCCCATGGCACCGCGCCGGTGCAGCCGGAACTGCCGGCGGCGCAGCTTCCGGGCGATTCGGACCTCGATCGCTATGTCGGCGCCTATCAGGTCAATCCGTGGCGCGTGTTCACCGTCACGCGGGATGCCGACGGGCTCTCCGTGCAATACACCGGACAACCGAAGAGCCGGCTCGCGCGCGGGAGCGAGGCCGAATTTGATTATCAGGCTTTGCGCGCCCGCATCTCCTTTGCGATCGACGGCGAGCAACCGGCGACCGCTCTGATATTGCATCGTGGCCAAGGCAGCGACAGCCGCGCAGAACGGATCGACGCCGCCAGGGCGCGGGTCATCGAGGCTCGGTTCCAAAATTCGTTATCCTCCTCCCCCACCCGATTCCGCGATCAGGCTCCGGTGCCGGGCAGCAAGGAGGCGCTGCTTCAGCTGCTGCACGGGCTGCAACAAGGCGCGCCCGATTACTCGCGCATGAACCCGCTGCTCGCGGAGACGGTGCGCCCACGCGTTGCCAACCTTCAGGCCATCCTGACCGCCTTCGGATCCGTGAAGACGGCGTTCTTCCGCGGCGTCGGGCCCGGCGGCTACGACATCTATGGCGTGATGTTCGCCAACGGCGTCGCCGAGATGCGCCTGGCGCTGGCGGCGGACGGGATGATCGAAGATTTTCTTTTCCGTCCCAACGGCGACGATACCCCGGGCGACGTCCTTGCCTGCGCGCAGGAAACGGCTCTGCGGCCTGCTCCTGGCGGGGCTCCGATCAGGGTGAGCATGTTCAATGAGACCGGTGGCACCATCCAACTGTTCGAACTCGACCGCGCGGGCACGCGCGCGCCGCGCACGAGCATCGAGGACAACCGCGGCGGAGACGTCCTCACCCGCGTGGGGAGCCCCGTTGTCGTCGCGGATGCGGCGGGGCAATGCCTCGAAATCGTGATGCCCGGGGCCCAGACGCGCTTCCATCAGCTGCTCGCCGGGCAAGGGCCGCACCGGCTTCCGGCCCGCTTCGCGCCGCTCCCCGGCAGCGAGGAGACGCTGCTGCACTACATCGACAATCTCGGCCGCGGCACGCCCGACTATGCGCGCATGACTCCCGATGTCGCGGCGGCGACGCAACGAAACCTTGCGCTCGACCGGGCGATATTGGCGCAGCTTGGCCCGGTACGCTCGATCTCGTTCCGAGGCGTGGGCTGGAGTGGGGTCGACATCTACACCGTCCATTTCGCCAATGGCTCGGCCGACTGGCGCCTCGGCCTCGTGAGGGACGGCAGGATCGGACGCCTCGGCCTCGGCCCGCAGTATTGATCTTTTGGCAAGAGTCCGGCCTTGCGGAGCCGGGCGATATATGCTACGCATCGTAGCGCTACCGGAAGTAAAGAGGCGGCGGATCGGGACTAGGTCATCGTTTCCGAGGTTCGAATCATATCAGGCGGCCTCGGCGAGCTTGTAGGACCAGGTGTGGATGACCGGATGGCGATTGACGTCCTCGATGCCGGCCATGATGCGTTCCTTGAGTTCGTGTTTTGATGCCACACGGATGTGGCGCAGCACCGAGCGGGCGAACTTGGAAAAGAAGCCCTCGATGAGATTGAGCCAGGAGCCGTGCTTGGGTGTGAAGGTGAACTCGAAGCGCCCCGCCGGTTGAGTAGCCAGCCAAGTTCTGGTCTCTCTGGAGATGTGCGCAGCATGGTTGTCGAGGATCAGCTTGATTGCGGTATGCGGCGGGTAGGCCGCATCGAGAAGCTTGAGGAATTCGACGAACTCGCGGCTGCGGTGGCGATCCCTGACCAGGGCATGGACCTTGCCGGTCAGCAGGTCGATTCCCGCCAACAGGCTGAGCGTGCCATGGCGTTTGTACTCATGATCGCGCGCAAAGGTCGCATACGTGCCCGGCACGGGCGGCAAATCCGGCGCCGTGGTCGCGATGGCCTGGATCCCAGGTTTTTCGTCGTAGGAGACGATCGCTACCGCATCACCCGATTTCTTCGACTTGGCAGCGGCCTTCTTGAGCACTTGGACCTCGCGATAGACGCACAGTACCTCCGCCATCTTGTGCTCGAACTCGGCATCGCGACGTTCCAGATAGTAACGCACCTTGTGCGGCTTGATTTCTTCTTGGCCGAGAATCTTGCACACGGTGCCCTGCACCAGGGCGGTAAAACATTCGTGCCCGGCCGCCGGTCCGTGCTCGCGGGCATGGCGTGCCAGCAATCGCGTCGTCCACAGCTCGTGCGGATAGCCGTGCTCCTTAGCCTTGTCGCAGGCCAGCGACACCAACCAAGCCTTGGCCTCCGGTGTGATCGTCGGCTCCTTGCCCGGTCGCGGTCGGTCATCGAGAGCCGCCAGAGGGCCGTAAGCCAGCGCCCGCTCGACGCAGCGTTGGACCGTCTGATGATGCGCCCCAAGTCTTTGCCCCACCGCGAAGAACGACGGATTCTCACGGTAACTCAGCAGCATCCGCGCCCGCTCCACCCGACTCGCTCGCTCCGTGCGCGAACGCGAAATCGCGGTCAATCGCTCAATATCCTCATCGCTCATCGCCAAGTCGATCACCTGCCGCCATCCTGCCATGATACCAATCCTCGTTCGGCCGCCCGCAAACGAGGAATCCACGAACTAATTCCCGGTTCCATGCCTGCAACTTTCATGGAATCGGTCGTCTAGAACCCTTTTTACCAATCGCGACCCCGACTCAACAATAGTAAGACCTTGGAGACGAAGTTCGGAAGCCGAACTGACGACGGCCGTCGTCGTGCCCAGCAGTAACCCGACGGCGCGATTTTCACTTTCGGAAATTTTCTTGCCAACAGTTCGTAGAGCGTCAGGACGCGGGCTGCCATCGCGCTTGCTTCCTTGTGATTAATTTCCTCTCCAAATTCTTCCTTATA
>DATARB010000119.1:0-7143 GCA_036264375.1 Pseudolabrys sp. | reverse complement strand
AAGCCCGCCATCCACGCGGTGGAGGAGTTCGTCCACGCCGGCTATCCGCTCGATGTCGAAGCGCTGCTGATCGTCGAGCTCGACGGGCCGGGCGCGGAGGTCGATCATCTGATCGCGCGCGTCGAGGCGATCGCGAACGAATGCAAAGCGGTTAACTGCCGCGTCTCGCAGTCCGAGCAGGAGCGTCTCCTGTTCTGGGCCGGCCGCAAGGCGGCCTTTCCGGCCGTCGGCCGCATCTCGCCCGACTATTACTGCATGGACGGCACGATCCCGCGCGCACGCCTGCCCGAGGTGCTGGCGGCGATGAAAACCATGTCGGAAAAATATGACTTGCGAGTCGCCAATGTCTTCCATGCCGGCGACGGCAATCTGCATCCGCTCATCCTCTACGACGCCAACAAGCCGGGCGAGCTCGAGCGCGCCGAGGACTTCGGCAGCGAGATATTGAAGCTCTGCGTCGCCGTCGGCGGCGTGCTTACGGGCGAGCATGGCGTCGGCGTCGAGAAGCGCGACCTGATGCCGGCGATGTTCTCGGAGACCGACCTCAATGCGCAGCAGCGCGTGAAGTGCGCCTTCGACCCCAAGGGCCTGCTCAATCCGGGCAAGGTCTTCCCGCAATTGCACCGCTGCGCCGAGCTCGGCCGCATGCACATCTCCGGCGGCAAGCTGCCGTTCCCGGACATTCCGAGGTTTTGAGCGGGCCTGTGCTTACTCGATGAGCATGATAGGGTAGGGATATGACAATTAACCTGAAAAATGTGCTTGCGCGCGCGGAAAGCTGGTCCGAGCCGGACCAGGAAGAGCTGGCTCAGGTTGCACTCGAAATAGAGGCTCGACGGCACGGCCTTTATCACGCGACCGCCGAGGAACTGCAAAAGATCGATGAGGCGCTCGCCGCGGTTTCGCGCGGCGAGATCGCCACCGACGATGAAGTCGAGGCAGTGTTTGCCAAGTACCGCCGGAAATGAACGTTCGGTTTTCCAGGCTGGCATTAGCGGAGTTGGAAGATATTCTTTCTGACCTCGCCCAGAAAGATATAGGCGCCGCGGAGCGCTTCCACGCTAGAATTCAGCAGATCACCGAGCGATTGGGGCAGTTTCCAAACAGCTTCCAAGAAGTTGCTGAGCGTCCCGGCATTCGCCGCGTTCCATTGCTGCGCTACCCCTATCTCGTCTTCTACAGGATTTTTGACGAAGAGGTGATCGTGCTTCGAGTTGTTCATGGTGCTCGGAAAGAGCCATGGGAGTATCTGTGACCGATAATCTCAAACCCCGCGACACCAAGGACGTCGCCGACGCGGTGCAGTGGGCGGTCAGCCACGAGCGCGCGCTGGAAGTGGCGGGGCAGGGCAGCAAACGCGGCATCGGCCGGCCGAGCCAGACCGACGCGACGCTCGATCTCTCCGGCCTCACCGGCGTGACGCTCTACGAGCCGGCCGAACTGGTGCTGTCCGCCCGCGCCGGCACGCCGCTGTCCGAGATCGAGGCGCTGCTCGACAAGAACAACCAGGAACTCGCCTTCGAGCCGGCCGACTACGGCCCGCTGCTCGGGCGCGAGGCGGGGCAGGGCACCATCGGCGGCACGATCGCGGCCAATGTCTCCGGCCCGCGCCGCCTCAAGGCGGGCGCGGCGCGCGACCACTTCCTTGGCGTGACGGCGGTGACGGGGCGCGGCGAGACCATCAAGTCCGGCGGCCGCGTGGTGAAGAACGTCACCGGCTATGACATGTGCAAGGTGCTGGCCGGCTCCTGGGGTACGCTGGCGGCGATGACCGACATCACGATCAAGGTGCTGCCCAAGGCCGAGACCGAGGCGACGGTGCTCGTCGAAGGCCTCGACGATGCCCAGGCCGGCGCGGCCATGAACGCTGCGATGGGCTCGTCCTGCGACGTATCCGGCGCCGCGCATCTGCCCGACCACGTTGCGTCCTGGTTCGACGGCCTGCCCAAGCCGGAGGCCGCCACCGTGCTGCGGCTCGAAGGCGTCGCGCCGTCGGTCAAGGTGCGCGCAGAAATGCTGGCTGCGCTGATGAAGCCCTTCGGCTCGGTGGCGCTGCTCGGCGAGAACGAATCGCGCGCGCTCTGGCGCGGCATCCGCCATGTGAAGCCTTTCGCCGGCGAGGCGACCCACGCGCGGCCGCTGTGGCGCATCTCGGTGCCGCCGGCGCAAGGACCGAAGATCGTCGACCGGATCACGCCGGCGGCGCAGATGTTCTACGACTGGGGCGGCGGGCTCATCTGGGTGGCGATGCCGTTCGAGGACGAGCCGGACGCTGCCTCGATTCGCGGCGCGGCGGTCGCGCTCGGCGGCCACGCCACGCTCATCCGGGCGCCGGAATCGGTCCGCGCGTGGGGCGACGTCTTTCAGACCGAGGCGCCGGCGCTGCGCGCGCTGTCGAAGCGGGTGAAGGAAAGCTTCGATCCGCAGGGCGTGCTCAATCCCGGCCGCATGTGGGCGGGGGTGTAGGATGAAAACAGACCTCAACGCGTGCCGCGAACGCAGGCGGGCTTCCTCTCCCCCCAAGGGGGAGGTGAAGCAGAGTCCATGGCGCGCGCGTTCCATCATTCCGAGCTTATAATGCAAACCACCTTCACCCTCGCGCAGCTCACGGACCCGCAGGTCGCGGAATCCGAAAAGATCCTGCGCACCTGCGTGCATTGCGGCTTCTGCACCGCTACCTGCCCGACCTATGTCGAGCTCGGCGACGAACTCGATTCGCCGCGCGGGCGCATTTACCTGATCAAGGACATGCTCGAGCACGAGCGGCCGGCGACCCGCGACGTGGTCAAGCATATCGACCGCTGCCTCTCGTGCCTCGCCTGCATGACCACCTGCCCCTCGGGCGTGCATTACATGCACCTGGTCGATCACGCCCGCGAGCACATCGAGAAGACCTACAAGCGTCCGCTCGGCGATCGCCTCTTGCGCGACTTGCTGGCGCGGGTGCTGCCCGATCCGAAGCTGTTCCGCCTTGCCATGGTGGCGGGCTGGCTGGGCAAGCCGTTCGCGCCGGTCCTGCGGGCCATCGGGCTCGACCGGCTCGGCGCCATGCTGCGGCTGACCCCCGTCAAAATGCCGGCGCCACCGGCGGAAACAGGCAAGGTCTATCCCGCGCAGGGCGAGCGCCGCGGCCGCGTGGCGCTGCTGGCCGGCTGCATCAACCCGGTGCTTGCGCCGTCGACCAACGAGGCCGCCATCCGCCTGCTCAACCGCAACAGCATCGAGGTGGTCGTGGCCGCCGGGGAAGCCTGCTGCGGATCGCTCGTTCATCACATGGGCCGCGAAGGGGAGGCGCAGGCGCAGGCGCGCAACAACATCGACGCCTGGACGCGCGAGATCGAGGGCGAAGGCCTCGACGCCATCCTGGTCACCGTCTCCGGTTGCGGCACCACCGTGAAGGACTACGGCTTCATGCTGCGCGGTGATTCGGCCTATGCGGCGAAGGCTGCGCGCGTCTCGGCGCTCGCCCAAGACGTCAGTGAGTATCTATCCACGCTCGATTTGCCGGCAGCAGGCGCGTCAAGAAGCCTTACAGTTGCGTATCATTCAGCATGTTCGCTGCAACACGGCCAGAAAGTCTTGCACCAACCGAAAGAATTGCTTTCCAAGTTTGGTTTCATCGTCAAAGATGTACCTGAAGGGCATTTGTGTTGCGGCTCGGCGGGCACCTACAACATTCTCCAGCCCTCACTGGCAGACAGGTTGCGGGACCGCAAAGTCGCAAACATCGAACGGCTCCAGCCGGATGTGATCGCAGCCGGCAATATCGGCTGTATCACTCAGATCGCTTCCGGCACCGGCATTCCGGTCGTCCATACGGTCGAGCTGATCGACTGGGCGAGTGGCGGGCCGGTGCCGGGGCCGCTGCGGAAGTTGCGGGCGCTGTCGCCTGCGGCCGACGAAGCGCGCTAGGCGGAGCCGGGCTGCGCGAGGCGACGCAGTCTCGAGCCCTTGGGGAAGTCTGCTTGAACCGATCGGGAGGATCGATCATGGCGAAGAAGCGGAAGAAGGCGAAAGCGAAGAAATCCAAAAAAGTGGTGAAACGCGCGGCTTCCGCGCTGAAGAAAAAGAAGACGTTGAAGGCCGCCAAGAAGGCGGCTCCGAAGAAGAAGGCTGCGCCGAAAAAGAAGCCGGCGCCCAAGCCCGCACCTGCACCCGCGGTCCCGGCGCCGTCCGGCCCCGCCTCGATCATCCCGAGCTTCAGCGGATTGTTCGGCGGCAAGACCGAAGGCTAATAGCTTCGACGTTGGGGCGGCCGCTCGCGAGAGGCAGCGGCCGCCACGTCCAAGGGCCCAATCCATTTTGATCCGGCGCACACGCGCAACGCGTGTATCCGCGCCGTACCCGATTGCATCGCCATTCCGGGCCGCATACCATAAGCTCCGCGAGGCGATCGGCCATGGCGCCGAGATGCGCTCGCATTTTTTTCCGTGACGAGCGACAGGAGCAATGGCGATGCCGGCGACTTACAAAATTCTGATCATGGGTGCGTCCTACGGGTCGCTGTTAGCCTCCAAAATTCTATTCGGCGGCCATTCGGTGCATCTCGTCTGCCTGCCGGCAGAAGCCGACCTGATCAATGCCGAAGGTTTCCGCGTGCGCATGCCGGTGAAGGGCCGCGCAGAGCAGATCGAGATCGACTCGCGCAAGCTGCCGGGCAAGGTGACCGCGGGCGGCGCCGCCGGCGTCAACCCGAAGGACTACGACCTGGTCGGCCTGGCGATGCAGGAGCCGCAATACCGTTCGCCCGGCGTGCGTGAGCTGCTCGACCTGGTAGCGACCTCCAAGGTCCCCTGCATGTCGATCATGAACATGCCGCCGCTGCCTTACGTGAAGCGCATCCCGGGCCTCGATTACGAGGCGCTCAAGCCGGCCTACACGGACCCGACGGTGTGGGACAACTTCAACCCCGGCCTGCTGACGCTGTGCAGCCCCGACCCGCAGGCGATTCGCCCACCCGACGAAAAGGTCAACGTGCTCCAGGTCACGCTGCCGACCAACTTCAAGGTGGCCAAGTTCGACGACGACAAGTACACGGCCATCCTGCGCCAGCTCCAGGACGACATCGAAGCAGTGCGTTTCGACGCGCCGGAAGGCAAGATCGAATTGCCGGTGAAGCTGAAGGTGCACGACTCGATCTTCGTGCCGCTGGCCAAGTGGTCGATGCTGGTCGCGGGCAACTACCGTTGCATCACCAAGGATGGCATGCGTACCGCCAAGGAAGCCGTGCACACCAACATCGAGGAGTCGCGCTCGGTCTACAATTTCGTGTTCGACCTCTGCGTGAAGCTCGGCGCGTCGCCGTCCGATCTTGTGCCGTTCGAGAAATATGCCGCGGCGGCGCAGAGCCTGTCGCGGCCGGCCTCGGCTGCGCGCGCACTCTACAACGGCGCGCCGAACATCGAGCGCGCCGACAAGCTGGTGCAGCTCATCGCCAAGCAAAAAGGCCTGAGCCATCCGGTGGTGGACGCCAATGTGGCGCTGGTGGATGAACTCCTCGCCGCCAACCGCAAAAAGGCGGCGGCCTGACCTCCGGCACGGCTCAAGAGTCTCGCGCACGACTCTCTCCGACCCCGCTGCCCCATGGGCGGCGGGGTTTCGATTCGCGGCCCCGCCTTACCGTCGTGGGACATGGCTGCCTGTCGAGCGGGCAGAGGCAGATGCGGCATCTTATTACCCTCAAACGGCCCGAAATTGGCCCCCGAGCCGCCGCGGGAATTGTGACATCGGCGCAACAGCTGCTGATCTTTCTAATGTTTCCCTGTCGATAGCTACTTGAATCGCCCAAAAAGGCGGCAATTGATTACGTTATTGGCTTGCTGCGCCGCGACGTCGCAGGTGTAAATCGCGCGGTAATGCACGTCCTGTTGCGTACGGGTCGATCGCAGCCAGGGGACTTGGGCTTTTTCTGTACGCAAACGTGGCGAGCTAATTTGTATCGGCTGAAAGTCGATCGAACCGAAAGGGGCAGGCTAAATGAATAAAGTCTTTGTGTCAGTTGTCGCAGCGCTCGCGGTCACCGCGGCTGCGCCCGCCTTCGCGGCGGATATGCCGGTGAAGGCTCCGGCCCCGGTTGCTGCACCGCCGAGCCCGTGGGATCTCGCCTTCGGCTCCGCCGTCATGAACGATTACGTCTGGCGCGGTGTCACGCAATCCGCGCACCAGCCGTCGGTCGCGGCCTACTTCGAGCCGCGTTACAACGTCTTGCCGAACCTGCAGCTGTACGCCGGCATCTCCGGTGAGAGCATCAAGTTCGCCAACAATGCGGCGGCCGAAATCGACTTCTACGGCGGCGTTCGTCCGACCTTCGGTCCTTTGGCCTTCGATATCGGCTATTGGTACTACTACTATCCGGGCGGGAACTGCTATGCGCTCCCGACCGTGGATCCGGCGTGCACGGGCGTGATCTCGACGAACGGCAACGTCGCCAAGGCCAACGCCAGCTTCTACGAAGTCTACGGCAAGGTCGTCTGGACGATCGGCGATTGGGCGCTCGGCGCGAACGAGTACTATTCGCCGAACTTCCTGAACACCGGCGCGTGGGGCAACTACGCTTCGGGCACGGTCAAGTACACCGCGCCGTCCAATCTGGCCTTGGGTGAAGTCGGCTGGTACGTGTCGGGTGAGTTCGGCCGCCAGTGGCTCGGCACCAGCGATGCCTTCTACGGCGTCACCGGTTTCCTCGGCGGGATCGACTACAAGGACTACGACACCTGGAACGTCGGCGTCGGCTTCACCTGGAAGGTGTTCACACTCGATTTGCGCTACTCGGACACGGACATGAACAAGGGTGATTGCAACGCCTTCACCAGCGATCCGAGCGCCTCTGGCACGAGCAACGTGACCGCGATCAATCCGGGCGGTGCCGGCTCGAGCTGGTGCGGTGCGACCTTCATCGCCAAGCTCTCGGCTGACCTGACGCTCGGCAGCCTGAAGTAAGCGACTAAGCGACGACGAAAGTCTGTCCCTGGGCGGCGGCTGGAAACAGCCGCCGCCTTTTCTTTGGTGCGCCCAGCATGGGCGCACTCTTATGGGTGAAAGTCCCATCGTGAGTTGATCACAACGAGCGAAGTGAAGCGCAACTGCATGAGGGCGACCGAGTGTGGGAAGGAAGCGTGGAGCGAAGCTGCGGGCCGATGAACA
>DATARB010000082.1:0-3670 GCA_036264375.1 Pseudolabrys sp. | reverse complement strand
GAACAGATCGATCGTATCGCCGCGCACGCGGAACGAGCCGCGGAAGAAATCGTGTTGCGTGCGCTTGTACTGAAGCGCGACCAGGTCGGCGATGAGCTGGCGCTGGCTGATCTGCCCGCCCTGCTTCAACGTGAAGGTCATTGCCGAATACGTCTCGACCGAGCCGATGCCGTAGATGCACGACACCGAGGCGACGATGATGACGTCGTCGCGTTCGAGCAGCGCGCGCGTGGCCGAGTGGCGCATGCGGTCGATCTGCTCGTTGATCGAGGATTCCTTCTCGATATAGGTGTCGGTGCGCGGGACGTAGGCCTCGGGCTGATAGTAGTCGTAATAGGAGACGAAATACTCGACCGCGTTGTCGGGGAAGAACGACTTGAACTCGCCGTAGAGCTGCGCGGCGAGCGTCTTGTTCGGCGCCAGGATGAGCGCCGGGCGCTGCGTGGCCTCGATCACCTTGGCCATGGTGAAGGTCTTGCCCGAGCCGGTGACGCCGAGCAGCACCTGCGTGCGGTCGGTGCGCTGCACGCCTTCGACGAGCTCCTTGATCGCCTCCGGCTGGTCGCCTTTGGGCTCGAAGTCGGAGACGATCTTGAGCGGGATGCCGCCTTCGGATTTCTCCGGGCGGGGCGGGCGGTGCGGCGTCCAGACCTTGCCCGTCTCGGCCTCTGTACGGAACTCCGGGCGGCCTTCGCGCAGGAGTCTTTCCAGCGACTCCGCCGTGGCGGCGACGCCCATGGACGACAGGCCTTGGCCCGGCCGCGGCAGGTCCGCGCGCGGCAGACGATATTTGGGGTCGCCACCGGTCTCGCCGGTCTTGCGGGGGGTGGGCGCGTCGCTGCCAAGCCCCAGCTCCTGTGCGAGCGCGGGATCGAGGCCGGTGATCGGCGAGCCGGTGTAGTCCGCTTGCGGCGCCTCATCGAAACCCTCGGGCTTCGGCTGTTCCGCAGGCTTGTCCGGAGATTGGGCCGACTTGCGCGCGGTGTGCGCGGCGGAGAAATCCTGCCGCCGCTCCCACGAGGTTGCCGGCGGCGGCTGGATGCCGGTCTTATCCGTTATTCCGGGACGCGCCGCTGGCGCGCTCGGTGCCGATTTCTGGATCCCGGATTCGCTCGCCTTGCTCGCGCCCCGGAATGACGACGGCCCCGTGCCCGAGCCGAGCCCCGCGGTTCCGCGCGCGATGCCGGGATTGAGCAGCTCGGCCAGCGCGTCCGGCGTGGCCGGCTCGATGGGCCGCGCGGCCTTGGCGCGTGTCGGGCGTGCGGGGTCCTTGGTCTTCTTGGGCTTGTCGGGGGATTTGGCCATCGCCGGAATATGGGGCGAGTCCTGTGGCGAGGAAAGGGCAGGGCGGCATGAACCTCGCGGACGCGGCGGCCTTTTCCCTGCGCGGTCAAATGCTAGATTGGCGCGTTCAAAAAAATCAGGGGGGAAGCGATGTCCACGAGCACGATCACGAGGCGCGCGGTGCTGGCTGCCATGGCGGCCGCGCCACTGGTGGGCACGGCGCGCGCCGACACAGCCTGGCCGGCGCGGCCGGTGCGTGTCGTGATCCCCTATCCGCCGGCCGGCGGCGCCGACACCACGGGGCGCATTCTCTTCGGCAAGCTGAGCGAAGGCCTCGGCCAGTCGTTTGTCATCGAGAATCGCGGCGGCGCCGGTGGCACCATCGGCGAGGCCGTCGTCGCCAAGGCCGATCCGGACGGATACACGGTCCTGCACGACGCCACCGGCTTCTCGGTGAACGGATCGCTCTATCCGCGCCTGCCGTTCGACTACCACAAGGATTTCGCGCCGGTTTTCCTCGCATCGCTGGTGCCGAACATCCTCGTCACCACGCCCTCGGTGCCGGTGACGACCGTCGCCGACGTCATCGCCTATGCCAAGGCGTCTCCCACTGGCATCGACATCGCGTCCTCCGGGAACGGCACCTTGCAGCATCTCTCGCTCGAACAGTTCCGGCACATGACCGGCGTCAAAGTGAGCCATGTGCCCTATCGTGGCGGCAGCTTCGCGTTGACCGATGTCATGTCGGGCGAGGTGAAGTTCTTCTTCTCGAACGGCTCGTCGGTGGTCGGCCTCATCAAGGGCGGCAAGGTGAAAGCCATCGCCCATACCGGCAAGGGCCGGCTCAAGAGCCTGCCGGACATCCCGCCGGTGTCCGACACCTTGCCCGGCTTTGAAGCCTACGAATGGAACGGTGTCTTCGTGCCGCACGTCACACCGGCGCCGATCGTGGCGAAGCTCAACGGCGGTCTCAACGCGACGCTGCGCGCGCCCGATGTCATCGCGCGCTTCGATGAGCTCAACGTCGAAACCCGCGCAAACACGCCGGAGGAGTTCGGCAAGTTCGTGCAGGAGCAGATGGACAAATGGAGCCAGGTGGTGAAGGAAGCCAATATCAAGCTGGGGTGAATCTTCGTGCCGCGGTTTCTCTTCACCTCTCCCATAGGGAGAGGTCGACCGCCGAAGCGTCAGCGAAGGCGGTCGGGTGAGGGGTTACAGTATTGAGAGTCATGTTCCCCCTCACCCCAACCCTCTCCCCACAGGGGAGAGGGAGTTTGGCCGTGCCTGTGGCTGCGCCGTAAATCAAACGAGAAGCCGTGAAGCATCCTTCAAACGCCCCACCCCTTATCGCCGGGCCCGTCCCGCATCCGAAAAAGCCCCGCATCATGCCGCCGCCCGGCGCGTGGGACGCGCACGCGCATATCTTCGGGCCATCGGACAAATTCCCCTATACGCCCGGCCGCGGCTATACGCCGCCCGACGCGCCGGTCGAACATTACATCGCGCTGCTCGATCGTCTCGGCTTCGCGAACGGACTCATCGTGCAGGGCAATGCGCACGGCTTCGACAATCGCGTGGTGCTCGATGCGCTGGCGCGTTATCCGCAGCGCTTTCGCGGCATCGGCATCACCGACACGCGCATCGCGCCGGAGGTGCTGCGCGAGTGGCACGCACTGGGCATGCGCGGCCTGCGCTTCCATCTGTTCTCGGACGCGGGCAAGCCCGGCTACGTGCGCGGCGTCGGGCTCGACGTGTTCGAGGTGTTCCGCCCGGTGATGCGAGACCTCGGCTGGGTCATGCAGGTGTTCTGCGACTGGCGGCTGATGCAGGAGGTCGCGCCGGTGCTGCGCGACGTGTCGCGCGAGATGCCGGTGATCGTCGATCACATGCTCAACATCCCGGCCGGGCGCGGCGTCGGCGATGAAAACTTTCGGGCGCTGGTGCGGCTGGTCGGCGAGGGCCACGCGCACGTCAAGCTGTCGGCGGCCTATCGGCTGTCGACGCAATTCCCCGACTATCCTGATGCGCGGCCGTTCCATGACGCGCTGCTGCGCGCCAATCCGGAACGGCTGCTGTGGGGCACCGACTGGCCGCACCCGTCCATTCCCGGCGAGATCATGCCGGACGACGGCCATTTGCTTGATCTGTTTCACGATTGGACGCCGGACGTGGAAGCGCGCCGAAAAATTCTGGTCGCCACGCCGGCGCGTCTGTTCGGCACATAAGCGATCGCTGGCGACACCGGCCAAGTTCCAAGGCTAGATGATTCATTCTGCGGAACGCGGTCCGGAGAAAATCGCACAGCGTTTAATTCGTCGCGGCGACCGATCCTGACACGTCATTCTCTTTCCGCCAGGAACATTGCAATCTCGTTTTATTGATTCCG
>DATARB010000057.1:0-3691 GCA_036264375.1 Pseudolabrys sp. | reverse complement strand
GAAGACGTGCTGGAGATCATCGAGACCGAGCGCTCGAACGGCACGCTGCATGGCGTGATCGTGCAGTTCGGCGGCCAGACGCCGCTGAAGCTGG
Source organism: Pseudolabrys sp. (assembly GCA_036264375.1). Lineage (GTDB taxonomy): Bacteria > Pseudomonadota > Alphaproteobacteria > Rhizobiales > Xanthobacteraceae > Pseudolabrys. The sequence goes on along the minus strand of DATARB010000057.1, from coordinate 3,597 downwards.
CCGAGTCGCTGGAGAAGGCGAAAGTGCCGATCCTCGGCACATCGCCTGACGCCATCGACCTCGCCGAGGATCGCGACCGCTTCAAGAAGCTGCTCGATCAGCTCAAGCTGCGCCAGCCGCAGAACGGCATCGCCACCTCGCCGGGCGTCGCGCGCGCCATCGCCGACGCGATCGGATATCCGGTCGTCATCCGCCCCTCCTACGTGTTGGGCGGACGCGGCATGGAGATCGTGCGCGATCCGGCGCAGCTCGATCGCTATGTGGCGCGGCTTGCCGCCACGCTCGACAAGCCCTCAGAGCTTGTCGTGTCGCAGAAGAGTCCGCTGCTGATCGACCGTTATCTCTCCGACGCAACCGAAGTGGACGTCGATTGCCTCGCCGACGGCAAGGATACGTTCATCGCCGGTATCATGGAGCACATCGAGGAGGCCGGCATCCATTCGGGCGATTCAGCCTGTGCCTTGCCGCCCCACTCGCTCTCGCCGGACACGATCGCCGAATTGGAACGGCAGACCCGCGCGCTGGCGCTCGCGCTCAATGTCGGCGGCCTGATGAACGTGCAGTACGCCATCAAGGACGGCGAGATCTATGTGCTGGAAGTCAATCCGCGCGCCTCGCGCACGGTACCCTTCGTCGCCAAGGTCATCGGCCTGCCGGTAGCCAAGATCGCCGCGCGCGTCATGGCCGGCGAGCCGCTGGCGAGCTTCAAGCTGACCAATGCGCACTATCACCATCGCGCGGTGAAGGAAGCCGTATTCCCCTTCGCCCGGTTCCCCGGCGTCGATACCCTGCTCGGACCGGAGATGAAGTCGACCGGCGAGGTGATGGGACTCGACCGCTCCTTCGAGATCGCCTTCGCCAAGAGCCAGATCGGCGGTGGAACCGCTTTGCCGCGCTCGGGCACGGTGTTCGTCTCGGTGCGCGACGCCGACAAGCCGCGCATCCTGCCGGCGGTGCGACTTCTGGCCTCGCTCGGGTTCAAGACCATCGCGACTTCAGGGACCCAGCGCTACCTCGCCGAACAGGGCGTGCAGGCCGCCAAGATCAATAAAGTCCTGGAAGGCCGTCCGCACATCGTGGATGCCATCAAAAACGGCGGCGTTCAGCTCGTTTTCAACACGACGGAGGGGGCGACGGCGCTGGCCGACAGCCGGTCGCTGCGCCACGCCGCCCTCTTGCATAAAGTGCCGTACTACACCACTCTTTCCGGTGCCGTCGCCGCGGCGCAGGGCATCAAAGCCTATCTCGGGGGCGACCTCGAGGTTCGTGCGCTGCAGAGCTACTATCACGGCCGGACCTGATGGATGTTTTCCAGCACGGTACGGACCTAAAGGCGATGGCGCGAGTTTAGGCCGGGAAGTCCACGGTCGCGGCAAGGGCAGTTCGCCAGCCGCGGTCGGGGTTTTTTTCACCCGGCCTTCGTTCCCATGACTCCGGTACGGGAAACCGTGGCCGGAGTCGTATTACGAGTCGATTGGACGGTTGGTTATAAGAGGGTGGAAGGGCTTGGCGGCGCGAGAGGCGCGACAAGTTGTTTCGGGCGCCCGCCAGGAGGAGATGAGAGATGGTAGACAAAATTCCAATGACGGCGGCGGGCTATACGACGCTCGAGGCCGAGCTCAAGCACTGTCAGCAGGTGGAGCGTCCGCGCATCATCCAGCAGATCACCGAGGCGCGCTCGCACGGCGACCTGTCGGAGAACGCCGAGTACCACGCCGCCAAGGAGCAGCAGTCGCTCAATGAGGGCCGCATCGACGAGCTTCAGGATAAGCTCGCGCGCGCCGAGATCATCGACGTGTCGAAGCTGTCGGGCGACACCATCACGTTCGGCGCCACGGTCACGCTGGTCGACGAGGATACCGAGGAGAAGAAAGTGTGGCAGATCGTCGGCGAGCCGGAAGCCGATGCCAAGGCCGGCCGCATCTCCATCACCTCGCCGCTCGCGCGCGCGCTGATCGGCAAGGCCAAGGGCGCCTCCGTCGAGGTCAACACGCCCGGCGGCGCCAAGGCCTATGAGATCATGAAGGTGGAGTGGCGGTAGTTACTGCCGCTTCCGATTTAGGGAGCGCGCCCGCTTAGCCTTGCTAGGCGGGTGCGTTCGTTTTCGGACGGGCGCTAACGCGCGCGCCCGATGTCACGGCCACCATAAAATATTCGGTTGATGACGACCCGCGTGCCGTCGACGTGAAAGGCGATCGTTACGCGCCGTTCGAAGCCGACAATTCTCAGGCCGGGACGAATATCGTCGCGCCGCGTGCCGCGCTCACCGACAAGCTCGAACCCGCGGCAGTACGCCTCGATGCGGCCGATATAAGCAATCGCCCGCGCGGATCCCGAACTCTCTGCGATGTAGTCGTAAAGACCGATCAGGTCGGCCTGCGCTTCCGGTGAAAAGACGACGTCACGCTTTCGCACGGCGCTTGGTTTTGCGCCGAGCAGCGTGGCGGGCTTTGATGTCGGCAAAGACCTGTTCGGCGGGAACGGCCCGCGACGGGTCGGCCTTCATCGCGTCGTAGACCGGCGCGACATCCTCGCGCAGCCATCGTTCCACGGCCGCATCGCGTTCCTCGAGCGCCCGCAAGCCGGCGCGGACGACTTCGCTGCCCGAGGCATAGGCGCCTGACGCAACCTTAGAGTCGATGAAGTTGGCGTGCTTTGCCGGCAGGCTGAACGTGCGTTTGCTGACAGATGCCATGGATTTCTCGCGTGGTATGACTAATTCATACCATAACGCTCGCGGCCGGCCAAACGTTTCACTCCATCGGCACCATGGCGGCGTCCTTGGAATTGCGCAGCACGAGGGACGTCTTCACGTTGCGCACGTTGGGCGCGGAGGTGAGCTTCTCGACGAAGGCCTGGAAGGTCTTGAGGTCCGGCGCCACGCATTTAAGGACGAAATCGATCTCGCCCGAGAGCATCCAGCACTCGCGCACCAGCGACTGCTTGCGCACGAACTCCTCGAAGGCGGCCAGATCGGTCTCCGCCTGGCTCGCCAGATGCACCATCGCGAAGACCGCCACCTCGAAGCCGAGCTTCTTCTCGTCGAGCAGGCCGCGGTAGCCCTTGATGAAGCCGGCCTCCTCCAGCGCGCGCACGCGGCGCAGGCAGGGCGGCGCTGAGATGCCGACCCGGCGGGCGAGTTCCACATTGGTGATGCGGCCGTCGTCCTGAAGCTCTTTCAGGATGTTCCGGTCGATGGAATCCAGTCGGGCAGGCAAGGACGTCTCCCCCAAAGCGCAGCGGTCAAACACCAGCCCCCTTCCATACCGCGAAACAAAGTTTCGCGAAAGATTATTGCGCGTTCGCACAGATTTGTGCTTGCCCAACTCCCATTCGCTGTGACTCTGTGGGTTGCGTATCTTGCATGGCTCGGCTGAAAGCCATACATCGTTCGGGTCAGAAGAGCGGGATACCCGCCCAGCCGCCCGGGCGAAGACGCCCGAAAACGCCCGGCCCAGGGGGCGTCAAAAGAGACCGAATGTCAAAGACCACCCACGCCAAAGTCGTCATTATCGGCTCGGGACCAGCAGGCTACACCGCAGCGATCTATTCCGCGCGCGCCATGCTGGAGCCGATCCTGCTCCAGGGCATCCAGCC
>DATARB010000052.1:0-41603 GCA_036264375.1 Pseudolabrys sp. | reverse complement strand
TTCGAAGGCCATCATCAGGCGCAGGCAGAGAATCGCAAAGGCAACTCGTTTTTCATAGAGTGACATGGGAAATCCTATTGCATTGATTGAGGCGCAGTCGCCGGCTCGCCGGCAAGAAAATCGTCAAAGCAATCGAACGTTGCGCGTTGAGAGCGCGGCAAGGTTATGGGGTTCTGACGCGTTGTCGCGGCATCGCCCGACTGCAATCACAATTCTGTGTTCGTATAGGCGTAGTGAATCGGCGACCGCAAGCGGCCTACAGCGCACGCGCGAGCGGCATGCGGCCAATGCATAACCAACGCATTGCACCACCAAAGAATCGGTTAAACATCGGCGTTACTTAAATTGCTGATGATTTGCCGAATCGGCGGAGACGGACAGGGCGCCGCCATGTCGCGACACTCTCGATCCGTTGCGCGGTTGACGCATCCAACTTTCAACTTATTTCCCGAACAACGCTGCGCGCGCCGGAGCCGTATTGATCGGGGCTGGACCCGCGGCATGCCGTCGATCACGTGCGTCAAAGGAAATCCTGCCGATGAATAAGTTCTCCCCCGCCGCCGGCGCTCTTGTCGCGCTTTTGAGCCTTGCGGCCGCAGCGCCTGCAGCGCGGGCGCAAGCCGTTGCGCAAAGCCCGAAGGCCATCAAGGCGGGCACCTACAAGATCGAGCCCCACCACACCCAGGTCATCTTTTCCGTGTCGCACTTCGGCTTCACCAACTATTCCGGCTTCTTCTCCGGGGCGTCGGGGACCTTGCAGCTCGACCCCGCAAAGCCCGCCGCGGCGACACTCACCGTCACCATTCCGATCCAGTCGGTCGCCACGACGTCGTCCGTGCTCGACCAGGAGCTGAAAGGCGATCAGTGGTTCGACGCCGCGAAATTCCCCACTGCGACCTTCACGTCGACCAAGGTCACGCCGACCGGCGAGCGCACGGCCACCATCGAGGGCAATCTCACGCTGCACGGCGTCACCAAGCCGATCACGCTCCAGGCGCATCTCGGCGGTGCGGGCGTCAACCCGTTGGATAAGGCTTACACGGTGGGCTTCGAAGCGACCGGCGTCATCCCGCGTGGAGATTTCGGCGTGAAGGAGTACCTGCCGGTGGTCGGCAACGACGTCCACCTCACCATCGCCGGCGCCTTCGAGCTGCAGCAATAGCGTTGCATATGCGAAAAAAGACCCCGGCGGGATGGCCGGGGTCTTTTGCATCGCGGCTCAATTTTCTAAACGCACACTTTATTTCGCGCCCTGGCCCATGCCCGCGCCCTGACCCATCGTCGACGCGGGCGCCTTGTTCAGGTCCTGCGCCATCTTCAGGTGCATCTGCACGACCGGCAGGTACTTGGCGGCGAAGGCCTTCAGGTCCGGATTGTCGCCGCCCTTGGCATAGCGCTGGAACAACGAGACCGCGGTCTTGTGTACGGACACCGCATCGCGGGCGTATTGCCGGTTGAAGTCGGCGCCGTGCATCTTGCCCAGCTTGTCGAGTTGCGACTTCTGCGAACGCGTCATGTCCGCCGGCGGTTGCGCCTTCACCTTGCCGTCCGAGATTAGCGATTTCAGCGCGTTGGTCGTCTCGGTGTGGTCAGTGATCATCTTCTCGGCAAAGGGCTTGACCGTGTCGGTGCCCTGTTGCTGGGCGAGCTTGGCTTCGGCGATCTCCAGCATGTCGGTGGTCGCTGCCTCGGTGACGAAGTCGGGGGTCTTCGGGCTGATGCCGACTGCCGAATTGACGCCGGTCTTTTCGCCCAGGGACTGCGCCAAGGCGGGCGACGCCAGTAGAACCGCCGCGGCGGCGAGGAGGGGGAGTATCTTCATGACTATTTCCTTTGATTGAGGAACCGGAAGGGCTCTCTGAGCCCATTAACGCGCGCCTGCGCGGGCGCGTTCCGTTGCGGCGCCGCAAAGCAACAAACGATCGCGTGTGGCTGTTGATGGCCGCTTTCGCGAGGCGGAGCCGGCATTTCAATCTGGCCTGTGCTCGGCTAGCCTTTCCGCCTAAGAGGCCGACACCGATCAAAAGATCGGCCCACAGGGGGAAATAGCAATGACCGACCAGTCCGTCGTTCAGGTGTCACGTCTGCTTGACGAACGGGGGCTGAGTTCGTTCCAGATCAAGCTGATCGGCTGGTCGCTCTTGCTCGTGCTGATCGACGGTTACGACATCGCCGCCGTAGCCTTTGCGGCGCCGCATCTCGTGCGCGAGTGGGGCATCCCGCCGGGTGGGCTTGGGCCCGTGCTCAGCGCCAGCCTCATCGGCGTCCTGTTCGGCTCGGCGATCTTCGGCTGGGTCGGCGACCGTTACGGCCGCAAAGCCTCGTTGATCGCCGCCAATCTCCTTTTCGGCGTGTTCACGCTGTGGGCCGCCTTCGCCACCAATCTCAACGAGATGTTCTGGCTGCGCCTGCTAGGCGGGCTCGGCATCGGCGGTGTCATCCCGAATGTCGTCGCCATAAACGCCGAGTCGGCGCCGCGCAAGCTGCGCGCGACGCTTGCGATCATCGGCGTCAGCTTCGTGCCGTTCGGCGGCGCCATTCCCGGTTTCGTGGCCGCGGGCCTGGTGCCGCACTATGGCTGGCAGATCCTGTTCTGGATCGGCGGCCTCGTGCCGATCGTCTTCTCCATTGCCGCGATTTTCGGCCTGCCGGAATCGATCAAGTTCATGGCGCTGCATCCAGGTTGGCGCACCAAGCTGGAGCGCACGCTCGCCGCGATCAAGCCCGGCTTCAAACCGCCTCCGAACGCGCAATACGTCATCGAGAACGAGCGGCAGTTCCCGGGCTCCAATCCAGCCTATCTGTTCCGCGATGGCATGGCGCTGATCACGCCTTTGCTGTGGCTGCTCTTTGCGCTCAACTTGATGGGCTACTTCTTCCTCATCAGTTGGACGCCGACGCTGATGAGCGCCGCCAAGCTACCGCCGACCACCGTCGCGCTGGCGGGCTCCATGCTCCAGATCGGCGGCACCGTGGGCGCGCTGGCGCTGTGCTGGTGGCTGCAGAAGCACCGCTTCCTCGCCGTGGCCATCATGTTCGTCATCGCCGTGCCGCTGGTCGGCGCCATCGGCTATGCGGGACTGACGTCGCAGGCGGCCTTGCTGGTGACGATCTTCTTCGCCGGCTTTTTCGTGCTTGGCATCCAGTCCGCGATCAACGTCATCGGCGCGCTGGTCTATCCGACGTCCCTGCGCGCCAACGGCTCGGGCTGGCAATTGGGCATCGGCCGTATCGGATCCATCGCCGGGCCGCTGTTCGGCGCCCTGTTCGTCGGGCTGCCGGTGGCGAGGCTCTACATGTGGTCGGCGCTGCCGTTCGCCGTCGGCGCTATGGTTTGTTTCGCCATCTATCGGCTCAATGAAGCGCGCCTCGCCGCGCGCCCCGAGTTGCGCGACGCGCAGTAACTCATGGCCGCTGTCGTCCACCGCGAAAGCGGAGGATCCAGTACTTCGCTTCGCTCAGTCGCCCGGGATGACAACCGAAAGTGGGGCGGCTGAAGGAGATTTGCTCTCTAAAACGGCTCAAACCCGCGCAGCGCCGGCATCACCTTTTCGCCGAACAGCCGGATCGAGCGCTTGAGATCGTCCGCCGGCAAGTCGGAGAAATTGAATTCGCCGAGGAACACGTTGAACAGGCCGGATTCGGCTGCCGCGTGCAACTTCTCCGTCACCGTCTTCGGCGAGCCGATGAACACCAGCTCGTTCTTCATCAGGTAATCGGGATTGAACACATTGGCCATGATCTCCGACGCGCCGGGCTCGCCGCGGCCGATGAACTTCTTGGCATGCTCGCGCACGCGCTCCTCGAAGGTCTCGCCCGGCTTCGCCACCGGCAGGAAGCCCTCATAGGCGCGGCTCGCGCGCGTCAGCGCAACGTCGAGCGCCTTCTGGTCGCTCTCGTCGACATAGATCACCGTGCAATAGGCGATGTTCGGCTTGCGCTGCCAGCCGGCGTTGACCCAGTCATTGATGAACTTGCGATAGCGCGGCGCGGCATCGGCGCGGGGATAGATGAGAAAGTAGCCGGGATTGATGCCCTTCTGCGCGCAGAATTCGAGTGTGCGCGGATCGCGGCTCATCATCCACAATGGCGGGTGCGGCTTCTGCACCGGCTGAACCGCAAGCCGCGTCGGCTCCGCGGTCTGGAAATTCTCGCCGCTGAAGGAGAAAGGCTGCGTCTCGCCATAGGCCGCGCGCATGTAGTCGACGAATTCCAGCGTCGGCGTCTTGCGCAGATCGTAGTCGAGGCCGAACGGGCGGAAATAATCGGCGTTGATGCCGGGGACGAGGCCCACCTCCATACGCCCACCCAGCATCTGATCGACGATGGCGATCTCCTCCGCGAGCCGCAGCGGATGATAGAGCGGGACGATGTATCCCATCGGCCCGATGCGCAGGCGCTTGGTGCGCGCGCCGGCGCCGACGGCATAAAGGCTCGGGGATGAGATCCAACTTTCGTCAGGCCGGAAGTGATGCTCGACGCAGAAGCTGTAGTCGAAGCCGAGTTCGTCGCTCAGCTTGAGTTCCTCCCACAGCTCTTCATAACGCTGATGCGGCGTCATGTGGGGCTTGGCCCAGATGTGGGAGAAGTGGGCAAATTTCATGTCCGGCTCCGGCATTACGGGGACCGCGACGATAACGGCTCAATGTGCGCGTGTCGTCACCGCGATGCGGGACATTCATTGCCTATAAAAAGGAGGCCGGATGTTTCGTCCGGCCTCCAAGTCAGTCTGGGGAGAACAATTCCGTCGCCCCCAAATTTATGCGTCGCAGCGTGTACCCGCTGCGACGCAGTCGATCGCGTCAGTGCTTGGCCGCCTCTTTCCAGGCGTCGCCCAGCTCGTGCGTCCAATGCGCTTCGATCTGCTTGATCACGTCGTTCGGCAGCGGAACGTAATCGAGCGCCTTGGCCTGCTCCTGGCCCTTCTTCAGGCTCCAGTCGAGGAACTTGAGCGCGAGGTGGTTCTGATCGGCCGGGCTGTCCTTGCGCAGCAGCATGTAGGTCGCCGCGGTGATCGGCCAGCTCTTGGCGCCGGGCTGGTCGGTGAGGATCAGGTAGAAGTCCTTCACCTTGGTGAAGTCGGCATTCGCCGCGGCAGACTGGAACGCGCCCATTGCCGGAGCAATTCGCTTGCCGTCCTTGTTGACCATGTCGGTGTAGACGAGCTTGTTTTCCATCACATAGGCGTATTCGACGTAGCCGATGGCGCCGTCCACCTGCTGGACGTAGGACGCAACACCGGCATTGCCCTTACCGCCGACGCCGTTCGGCCAGTTGACGGCGGTGCCGTCACCGATCTTGCTCTTCCACTCGTCGCTGACCTTGGAGAGATAGTTGGTGAAGTTGAACGTGGTGCCCGATCCGTCCGAACGGTGCACGGTCGAGATCGCCTGGTGCGGCAGCGTGACCTTCGGGTTCAGCTTCTTGATCGCGGCGTCGTCCCACTCCTTGATGTTGCCGAGATAGATGTTGGCGAGGGTGGGGCCGTCGAGCACGAGCTCGCCGGACTTGATGCCCTTGAGGTTGACGACCGGGGTGATCGAGATGATCACCTGCGGGAATTGCACGAGGTTGTTCTTGGCCACGTCATCCGGCGTCAGGGGCATGTCGGTGTTGGCGAAAAGAACGGTCTTCGCCTCGATCTGCTTGATGCCGCCGCCCGAGCCGATGGCCTGGTAGTTGACGGTGTCGCCGCCCGGCTGCTTGGAGTACTGATCGGCCCACTTCGACAGCACCGGATAGATGGCTGTGCCGCCCGCGCCGGTCAGATTGGCGGCATGCGCGCCAACTGCAATAAATGAAACCGCCGCCGCTGCTACGGCAGCAACAAGATGAGAACGCATTGCGGAATCTCCCCCCGCTGGATGATAGACCTGCGGGGTCGCCCTCTCCCGAGACCTGTCAGGGTCGCACTAGAGGTGCCGTATTGCAGCCCGATGACAGAAGAGGGGCGCAAAAATTACATTCTTTTAATGTGCCGCCGCCGGCCGCCGGGCCAATTCACGGCCACGCCATAATCTGGGAATTGTTGGGAAATATCAGGTATCTAATTTGGGGCTCCGAATCGTTGTGTGACACCGGATAGGGAGCGGGGGCCTGGATCGGGGCTGTGCATAAGATCAGGGAGCGAGAGCCGGAGAGCATGTCGATCAGAGCCGACAAGAGGACGGGAGCGATAATCGCCGGGATCATGACGGCCTTGGCGCTGTCCGGCTGTGCGACCGACGACACGATGTCGACCATCCTCGTCTCGCCCGGCAAATTCATTCTTTACACCTGTCCCGAGCTCGTCCGGGCGGGCAGGACGATGGCCTCGCGCCAGCGCGAGCTCGAGTCCCTGATGGCGAAATCGCGCCAGGACGTTGGTGGGGAAATCGTCAATGTCATGGCCTATCGCCAGGAATATCTCACGAACATCGGCGAGATGAAGGATCTGCGGGCACAGGCCAAGGAAAAGCAGTGCGCGCTGCCCGACCTTTACACACCGGATCCACACGCGACGCCTGGCACGACGCCGCCAACCCCGCCGCCCGGACGAAAGCGTCCGTCCTAACGTTTGTTGCGATTGCCCGGGATCGCCCCGCTCGTCCCCGCGGAAGCGTGGACCCAGCCATTAAAGCCCGGTTTTCTTGTACTTTCTGGTTTCCCGCTTGCGCGGGAATGAGCGGAGCACGGGGCGAGGTAAACGTAGCTCGCTCAGCGCGCAAACGGCGCTAAGGCGTGGGCCGCGCCACAACGAGCGTGCCGTTGGCAAGGCCGACGGCGATGGCCGGCGGCCCAGCCTTCATTTCGACCAGCCCGAGATCGGTGGCGGCCTTGTCCGGCAGCGTGATGCCGGCGATTTCGTGCGCGTCGGGCACGAAGCCGATGAGGCGCAATCGGCTCAGATCGAAAGACGGCACGACGAGGTCGGGCTTTCCGTCGCCATCGAAATCGGCGGTGCCGCTCATGTGCAAGTTGCCGGTGCCGGCGACGTGGTTGGAAGCGTCGGCGATTTCCGCGGTCTTGCGCAGGCGGCCGCCGTCCAAGGTCCAGAGTTCGAGCGCGCCGACCGTGTGTGGCTGGCGCACCAGCGCGATGTCCGTCTTGCCGTCGCCGTTAAAGTCGGCGATGCCGGCTGGGAGAAGCCAGCGATGCGGGCCGCCGAGCGCCGGCGTTTCGGCGACGATCTCGTAGTGGTCTTTGCGTTCGGCGACGACCGCCAGGCTCGCGCCGCGCTGGACGTAGGATTTCACCACGACGACTTCGGCGTGGCCGTCGCCGTTGAGATCGGCGAGCCGCGGCTCGAGGTCCTCGAACACGGCGTCGTCCTTCAGCGTCACGGTCTCCTTCTTGCCATCGCTGGTCTCGATTACCAGGCTGCCGGCATTGACCTTCTCGCCGAAGACGCCGTGATCGTACCGCGTGGTGGGATCTGCGAGCCAAGCCCGCGCGATGTCGCGTGTTCCGGTGGCGATGCGCCCGTCGGTCAATGCGCCCTCAGGATGCTCTGGCGGCTTAGGCGTGTCGATGAAGACGAGGGCCGGCTGCGCACCGTCAAGCGTCAGCCGATACCAGAGTCCGCCGGCATTGACGCGCACCTGGCCGTCGACGGTGTCGATCGCCGTCACCCGCGCCGGCGTATCGACAGTCTGGAGCTTCCACTCGGCGGCCTGCGCCGCGCCTGTCCCGATCGATGCCGACAGGACGAGACAGGCGAGCAGAGCAGGGCGCATGCGGGGTTCCCTTCGTGGTTACAGGCGAACGCGGCGGAGCCGTAAAGCATTGCCGACGACGCTGACCGACGATAGCGCCATGGCGGCGGCGGCGATGATCGGCGACAGCAGCACGCCAAATACAGGATACAGGATGCCTGCGGCAATCGGCACGCCGGCGGAATTATAGATAAAGGCGAAGAACAAGTTCTGCCGGATATTGCTCATCGCCGCCGCCGACAGAGCCCGCGCCTTCACAATGCCGTTGAGATCGCCCTTGAGCAAAGTGATGCCCGCGCTCTCGATTGCCACATCGGAGCCGGTGCCCATGGCGATGCCGACTTGCGCCGCGGCGAGTGCGGGCGCGTCGTTGACGCCGTCGCCGGCCATCGCGACCACGTGGCCCTCGCGGGTGAGTTTCTCGATCACCGCGCTCTTCTGGTCCGGCAGGACCTCGGCTTCGACCTCGGTGATGCCGAGCCGCTTGGCCACGGCTTCGGCCGTGGTGCGGTTGTCGCCGGTCAGCATGACGACGCGGATGCCGTCCGCCGCAAGCGCCTGGAGCGCGGCGCGAGTCATTTCCTTCACCGGATCGGCGATGGCGATGACGCCGGCAGGCTTTCCGTTGACGGCGAGGAAGACGGCCGTGGCCCCTTCGCTGCGCATACGCTCGGCCTCGGCGGTCATGGATGACGTATCGATGCTGAGTTCGGCGAGGTACTTGGCATTGCCCAGCGCGAGCCGCTTGCCCTCGACCATGCCGATGACACCCTTGCCGGCCGGCGCGTCGAAGCCACGCACGATGCCAAGCGCAATCCTGCGCTCAGCCGCCGCCGCGACAATCGCCGCGGCGAGGGGATGTTCGCTGCCGCGCTCGACGCTCGCGGCGAAGCGCAGCACCTGCGCCTCGTCGAAGCCTTCGGCGGGCGTCACCGCCACAACCTTTGGCTTGCCTTCGGTGAGCGTGCCGGTCTTGTCGACGACCAAGGTGTCGATCTTCTCCATCCGCTCCAGAGCCTCGGCATTTTTGATGAGCACGCCGACCTGCGCCCCGCGTCCGACGCCGACCATGATCGACATCGGCGTGGCGAGCCCCAGTGCGCAGGGGCAGGCGATGATCAGAACGCTCACCGCCGCGACCAGCCCGTAGGCGAAGCGCGGCTCCGGTCCGAACATGGCCCAGGCGGCGAAGGCCACGATCGCCACCGCGATGACCGCCGGCACGAACCAGCCGGCGACCTGATCGGCCAGCCGTTGGATCGGCGCGCGGCTGCGCTGAGCGGTCGCCACCATCTGCACGATTTGGGACAGAAGTGTGTCGCGGCCGACCTTGTCGGCGCGCATGACGAAGCTGCCCGAGGTGTTGATGGTGCCGCCGATCACGCGCGCGTCCTTCTCCTTGGTGACGGGCATGGATTCGCCGGTGACCATGGACTCGTCGACTGACGAACGGCCTTCGAGCACGATGCCGTCGAGCGGCACTTTGTCGCCGGGGCGCACGCGCAGCCGGTCGCCGACGTGTACCGCATCGAGCGACACGTCTTCATCCGTGCCGTCGTCCTTGACGCGGCGTGCAGTCTTGGGGGCGAGATCGAGCAGAGCGCGGATCGCGCCCGAGGTCGCCTCGCGCGCGCGCAATTCCAGCACCTGGCCGACCAGCACCAAAACCGTAATGACCGCGGCGGATTCGAAATAGACGGCGGGCGCGCCTTCATGACCGCGAAAGGCCTCGGGGAAAATGCCCGGGGCGAAGGTCGCCACCACGCTATAGACGTAAGCGACGCCGGTGCCGATGGCGATCAGCGTGAACATGTTGAGATTGCGCGTGACCAGCGACTGCCAGCCGCGCTCGAAGAAGGGCCAGCCGGCCCACAGCACGACGGGCGTTGCGAAAACGAACTGGATGTAATTCGACAGCGCCGGATCGACCCAGTTGTGGGCGCCGACGAGATGCGCGCCCATCTCCAGCACGAAGACCGGAACGGTCAACACGAGGCCGATCCAGAACCGGCGCCGCATATCGATGAACTCGGGATTGGGGCCGGTGTCGGCGGTGGCGAGCTCAGGTTCGAGCCCCATGCCGCAGATCGGGCAGGAGCCGGGACCCACTTGCCGGATCTCGGGATGCATTGGGCAGGTGTAGATGGCGCCTTCGATCACCGGCTCGGGGACGCGCTCGCCCAGGTATTTGTCCGGATTGCCGACGAATTTGGTGCGGCAACCGCCTGAGCAGAAATAATAGGGATGCCCGTGATGGTCGGCGTGATGCTTGGCCGTGTGCGGATCGACGGTCATGCCGCAGACCGGATCGATCACGCCGCCCTCGGCGGGGGCGTGATTTTGATGATGGTCGTGTCCGGCTCCGTGGTGATGCTCGTGCCCCCCATGCCCTTCGTGATGGTGTTCGGCAGTGGCACTCATTGTATATCCTCGTCACATCTTGCGGCCTATACCCTGGGGGGGTATATAGACCGCATGCGCAAAGACAGCAAGACAACCACGCTCAAGCGGCTCAGCCGCATCGAAGGCCAGGTGCGCGGGCTCGCGCGCATGGTCGAAGACGATCGGTATTGCATTGATATCGTAACTCAAATCGGTGCCGCGCAGGCGGCGCTGCGGCGTGTCGAAGAGGAGATTTTGCGCGACCACGTCGCGCATTGCGTCGAACACGCAATCGCGAGCGGCGACAAGGCCGATCAGCGCAAGAAGATCGCCGAACTGATGGACGTCATGGGCCGCGCGGGGCGGTAGCCGCCCCGTATTTTCCGCACGGCCTATCAGTTGTCATGCCCGGCTTTATGCCGGGCATCCACGTCTTCCAATCTGAATTCGTGAAAGAGAGACGTGGATGGCCGGGACAAGCCCGGCCATGACGCGTGCGAGGCTTTAATGCACTAGCCCAGCGTCTTCCTCGCCAGCGCCGCGCCGGCGCCGAGCGCCATCAGCTTGGCCTCGGCGATGTCGCGCCGCGTCGGCGCCATGCCGCAATTGGTGGAGGCGACGATGCGCTCCTTCGGCACGAACTGCATCACCTCGCCGATCACCTCGGCCACACGCTCCGGCGTCTCGACCACGTCGGTTGCGACATCGATGACGCCGATGAGTACGTCCTTGTCCTCCAGCAGCGACAGGAGATTGAGCGGCACGTGCGAATTGATCGCTTCGATCGACACTTGGCCGATGCGGCTCTTCGCCAGCGCCGGGAAGATGCGCTCGTATTGGCGCCATTCGCCGCCGAGCGTGTTCTTCCAGTCGATGTTGGCCTTGATGCCGTAGCCGTAGCAGATGTGCACGGCGGTGGTGCAGGTCAGCCCGTCGATGGCGCGATGCAGCGCCTCGATGCCCCAAACCGGAACTTCGGTCATGAACACGTTGAAGGCCGGCTCGTCGAACTGGATGACGTCGACACCATCGGCCTGCAGCGCGCGCGCCTCCTGATTCAGGAGATCGGCGAAGGCGAAGGCCATCTTCACCTTGTCGCCGTAATGGGCGTCGGCGATCGTATCGGCGATCGTCATCGGCCCCGGCAGCGTCATCTTCAATTTCTTCTTGGTGTGGGCGCGGGCGTGGCGCGCCTCGGTCCGATGCACGCGGCCCTTCAACGCGAGCGGCCCGCGCACGACCGGCACCATCGCTTTGTAGCGGTCGGCGCGGATGCCCATCTCGACCTTTTGCGCGAAGTCGATCCCGTCGACATATTCCAGGAACCCGTGCACGAAGTGCTGGCGCGACATCTCGCCGTCGGAGACGATGTCGATGCCGGCGTCTTCCTGCAGCTTGATCGCCAGCAGCGTCGCATCAAGCTTGGCGGCGGCAAGCGCGTCGCCCGACAATTTCCATTGCGGCCAAAGCTTGTCGGGTTCGGCGAGCCAGGATGGTTTCGGCAGACTGCCGGCAACAGTCGCGGGAAACAACATGATCGCTCCGTTCAGGTGGGCGCTAAAGATGTTCGGGCGGACGCCAAGTATAGAGCCAGTCGTAGCGGCTGCGTAGCTTTTCCCCGCCCGCGACCCGCATCGCCATGTTGCGGACGAGTGCCTCCGGTCCGGTGAGGGAATAGATGCGGCTCTGCTTGCGCGAAGCCTGCTGCGCGCGCTCGGTGCGATTGCGGCGCGCGGCTTCATAGGCGCGCAGCGCGTCGGCAGGATCGTCGCCATATTTGCCGAAGCAATCTGCGAGGACCGCGGCATCTTCGATCGCCATGCCGGCGCCTTGCGCGAGAAAGGGCAGCATCGGATGCGCGGCGTCGCCGATCAGCGTCACCGGACCTTCGCCGCCGCGGAACGGCGTCTTGCGCGCGTAGAGCGCCCATTTCAGCCAGCGGTCGGGAAGGGCGATCAGCGCGCGCGCACGCTCGCTCCACGACCAGCGGGCGAAGCGGCGCAGAATCTCGTCGCGGTCGCCGGCTGCGGACCAACCGGTCTCCTTCCACTCGTCATGCACGATGCCGACGATGTTGATGAGGCGGCCGCCTTTGACCGGGTAATGCACGAGGTGCGCATCGAGCCCGAGCCAGAGATGCACGAAAGGCGCGCGGAACTCCTCCGGCACTGCGTCTGCCGGCACCAGCGCGCGCCACGCAGTGCGATGGCTGAACTTCAGGCCGCGCTGGCGGCCGAGCCGCTTCGCCACGTTCGACCAGAGTCCGTCGGCTCCGACCAAAGCGAGGCCGCGCTCCTCGACCATCATGCGGCCGCGCCGCCCGAGAACGCTCACGCCTTTTGCATGCACGGCAAATTCCTCGACATGCGTGCCGAGCTTCAGCGTGATGTCGCGCGTCGCCAGGGCCGCGTCGGCCAGCGCCGCCTGCAGATCGGCGCGATGGATCACCCAGAACGGCGCCCCGTAGCGCTGCTCTCCGTCGCCGAGCGGAATGCGCACGATCTCGCGCCCCGAGCCGCCGGACATCACGCGGATCGCATCCGGCACGAGCGCGGAAGGCTTCAGCCGGTCGCGCAGCCCGAGCGCAATCAGCACGCTTGTCGCGTTCGGCGAGAGCTGGATCCCGGCGCCGGTCTCTTCCAGTTTCTCCGCCTGTTCGAGCAGCGTCACGCGCAAGCCGGCGCGCGCCATCGCCAGCGCCGCCGTCAGTCCGGCAATGCCTGCGCCGGCGACAATGACGTGACGCGCGGGCGCCAAGGCTCGAACTCCGGATTGCGGATCAGGCCGTTTCGGTGACGGGCAGGGCGCATTCCGCCGGGCGGGCCGAATGCTGCTCGAGGGCGGGGTCGTGACGATAGAGCGTCGAGCAGTAGGGGCAGATGATCTCGTTGTCCGATCCCATATCGAGGAACACGTGCGGATGGTCGAACGGGGGCTTGGCGCCCACGCACATGAACTCCTTGGCGCCAATCTGGATCACCGGCACGCCCGGATCGTTGTGGAAGTGGGGGACGACATGCTCCGCCATGGGAATCCTCGTAAAGCCTCGATTTGCGGGCGCACCATAGCGAGGCGCCTTGGTCATGACTAGCTCTTACTCTTTGTAAACCCTGCACGGGCGGGGTGGGGAACGCCCTTGAATCACCAGCGTTTTTTCCCTCACGACGGGCGGCGTTAGGGTTATCCGTGGCGTGCGATTCCGCCGGCAGCTGTTTTGGGGAATACCCATGCGCAATGCGCAAGGTTTCGCGCCTCCGGACGTGCTGAGAGACATGCAGAAGGTCAAGCACATGGGCCGGGTTCGCCTCGGGCCGGCTTTGCTCGCGGCCGCCCTGATGGCAGCGGCTGCCGCCTATGCCGTGCCGCGCGGCCTCGAGGCGCAGTCGCTCCTGGCGATCCAGGACGATCCGGCGCAGATCGCCAGTCGCGCGCTCGATGACAAATTCAACGCGACGGTCGCCCAGAGCGAAATCGAGGATGCGCTCGCCAACAAGGACGCGGACCTCGCCAAGAGCTTCGTCGATCTCGCCGCCGATCGCCATCTCATTCTCGATCCGGCGCTGATCGAGAGCGTGGATGCCGCGGTGGCGGAGTCTGCATCGACGCGTCACGCCGCGGAAAGCTTCGCGCTCGGCCTCGTCACAGGCGAGCCGAATGACATAATCGGCTTCGCCGGCACGGCGCTTGGCGACCTGTTCGTGTTCGGCGACATTCGCGACGCCGTGCGTGAAGGCACGCGCATGGCGACGGGGCAGAAGGCGGATGAACTGGTGCTCGGCTTGGCCGCGGTCGGCCTCGCGATCACCGCCGGAACGTACGCGACGGTCGGCGCGGCCGCACCCGCGCGAGTCGGCCTGTCACTTGCCAAAGCCGCGCGTAAATCGGCCCGGCTCAGCGGCGAACTCGCGACCTATATGGGGCGCACGATCCGGAATGTGGTTGATTGGGGACAGCTCAAGAAAGCAATCACCGGCGTGTCGATCTCCGAGCCGGCGCTGGCGATCCGCGCCGCGCGCGACGCGGTGAAGGTGGAGCGCGCCGGCCGTCTGGTCGATCTGGCGCGCGATGTCGGCCGTGTCCAGGCCAAAGCGGGCACGCAAGCCGCGTTCGACGGCCTCAAGATCGCAGAAACCCCGCGTGAGATGTCGCGCGTCGCCAAGCTCGCCGAAAAAGAGGGCAGCAAGACGCGTGCGATCTTGAAAGTCCTCGGACGCGGCGCCATCGCGCTCACCTTTGCCGCGTTCGATCTCGGCTCCTGGATACTGGGTGCCTTGTTCACGGTGTTCGCCTTCGTCTCCTCGCTCAAGAGCGCGACCGAGCGCATGACCTTGCGCGTGTTACGCCATCGCAGGGAGCGCCGGTTGCAACGATTTGCGGCTTTGACCGCGCGCGGCTAAAAGGCCGCATGCCAAGGTTCAAAAACGGCCCCGTTGAAATCGCTTATCTCGACGAGGGTGACGGCGAACCGATCGTGCTGGTGCACGGCTTCGCCTCCAATAAGGAAGTCAACTGGGTCGCGCCCGCCTGGGTGCCGACACTGACGCGCGCCGGACGGCGTGTGATCGCGCTCGACAATCGCGGTCATGGTGGCTCGACCAAGCTCTACGATCCGGCCGACTACAACACCGTCCTCATGGCGGGGGATGTGCGGGCTCTGCTCGATCATCTCGGCATCGCGCGCGCCGATGTGATGGGCTATTCGATGGGCGCGCGCATTACCGCCTTTCTCGCATCGAGCGATCCCGATCGTGTGCGGTCCGCCGTTCTCGGCGGACTCGGCATCCGCCTGGTTGATGGTGTCGGTCTGCCCGAGAGCATCGCCGAGGCGCTGGAGGCGCCGTCACTGGACGACGTGAGCGATCCGACCGGCCGTGTCTTCCGCGCCTTCGGCGATCAGACCAAGTCAGACCTGCGCGCGCTCGCCGCCTGCATTCGCGGCTCGCGGCAGACGCTGGGCCGCACAGAAGCGGCGGCGCTACGCGTGCCGGTACTGATCGCGGTTGGAACCAGGGACGTCGTCGCCGGCTCTGCCCAGGAATTGGCCAAGCTCATTCCAGGGGCAGAAGCGCTCGATATCCCGGATCGTGACCACATGCTGGCGGTCGGTGACCGCGTTTACAAAGCCCGCGTCCTCGATTTTCTCAGCGCTCGCGCATGAGCCATGCGTCCCCAACCTTGGCCGTCTCTCTTGGCCTCTGAAAATCTGTGGTAGAAGCATTATCTAAGGGATCCGAGGGGCATCGGAGAATTTTATTCTATGGCTCACTTTCAGACACGGCCTGCCAAGGGTCTCGACACGGTCGATCCGATCTGGGCGCGTGTGCGCCACGAGGCGGAAGACGTCACCCGCCGCGAGCCGGAACTCGCCACCTTCATCTATGAGAACATCCTCCATCACGACCGGCTGGAGGCGGCGATCGTTCATCGTGTGAGCCAGCGGCTCAATCATTCTGACGTGTCCGCCGATTCAATTCGCCAAGCCTATGGCGATGCGCTCGAGGACGAACCCGCGATTGGTGATGCGTTCCGCGCCGACATTGCGGCTGTCGTCGACCGCGATCCGGCCACCAACCGGCTCATCGAGCCGGTGCTGTATTACAAAGGCTTCCACGCCATCCAGACGCACCGGCTGGCGCATTGGCTGCTCGGTAAGGGCCGCAAGGATTTCGCGCTCTACCTGCAAAGCCGCTCGTCGGCCGTATTCCAGTGCGACATCAATCCGGCTGCCCGTATCGGGCGCGGCATCTTCCTCGATCACGCCACCGGCCTCGTTGTCGGCGAAACCGCGGTGATCGACGACGACGTCTCGATCCTGCATGACGTGACCCTCGGTGGCACCGGCAAGGAGCACGAGGACCGTCATCCGAAAATCCGCCGTGGTGTGATGATCGGCGCCGGCGCCAAGATCCTCGGCAACATCGAAGTCGGTCACTGCGCACGCATTGCCGCGGGCTCGGTGGTGATCAAGCCGGTGCCGAACAACGTCACCGTTGCCGGTGTTCCGGCCAGGGTGGTCGGCGAGGCGGGGTGCCCGGAGCCCTCGCGCGCCATGGACCAGATGGTTTACGGCGTCATGCTCGACGGCTGATCCGTCAAATTTGTCGTGTATTATCGGGCTTGAATACCACTGTTGAATTTGTGGATCGGCGCGGCGGCGCTTGCGCTGCGCCGCACAATCGGGCAACACATCGCTGCCATCATCACGGAGCGGCCACGGTGAACGTCAGCGAAGTCAGGCAACTCGACGCTTATCTCAAGAAGCTGTTCGGCAACGCCACCATTCGCGTCGTGCCGAAGGCAGGCGATGCCGCGGAAGTTTTCGTCGGCGAAGACGATCTCGGCGAACTCACAGCCGACGAGGACGAAGGCGAGCGCTCGTATAACTTCCGCATGGTGATCCAGTTCGGCAGCGACCCGAGCATCCAGCCCGTGCCGGCGCTCAATGCCTATCTGCGCAACAAGTTCGACAACGAGAAGATCCGCGTCGTCACGCGGCCGAAGAAGATGGATTCGCTCGAAGCCTATATCGGCGAGGAATTCCTCGGCGTGCTCTTCGTCGAAATCGAGAAGGGGCGCCGCTCATATATTTTCGAACTGCCGATTCTCGACGTCGATCTGGTCGAGCAGTGATTTCATCGTTGCGACTATATTTGTGACTGTCATCGCCGGGCTTGTCCCGGCGATCTCGCTTGGGAAGGCACCGCCTACCAAATGTATCGGGATGGCCGGGACGAGCCCGGCCATGACAAGCATCAAGCTTGCGGATGCAGCCGCGTCATCAACTGATCGATGCCGCGCGCGACGCTCTGCCAATCGGATAGCCAGTCGCGCGGAAAACGGATGGTGACGTCGGCATCGCCGATGCGCCGCTCCAGCAGACAATTGCCCGAATTGATCACGCCCTTGTTCGAGCAGCGCGCGAGGAAATGTTCCGGCGTCTGCGACTCGAACACCAACTCCTCGCCCTGATAGGGCGTGCCGTCACGGAAGGCGCGCAGCGTCAGTCCTTCCGGCCCGGCGGTGGGCTCCGGCACCAGATAGCGGGGATAGATGTTCTGCACACGGTCCATCAGCGGCATCGTCATTTCGCCGTTCTGGATGGTGACGAACAGCCGTTCGTTGGGGTCGACCGGCGCACCGACGGTCGCTTTCGCGTTCGGATCGGGCGGCGTGAGCGACGGCCAGAGGTACGCAAGATCGACGCGGTCCTGCGTGCCGGGGCGGCGCTGCACGGGCATGCGGATGGCCGCCGGCTCGATGTTGAACGCGACCCCGGCGATGACAACCGGCAGCGCCGGGGCGTCGAGGGTCACCTGAGCCCCTGGCCAGCGCGGCCACAGCACATAGCCGACATAGACCGCGGCGACGGCCACCACGGCGGCGAACACCATAAGCGGGGCGAGCAGGGGATTATGCCCGCTGCGCTTGCGTCTTGTCCTGGCGGCGTGGGGGTGCTGACGCGCGAGCGTGGTCATTGCAAATCCTCGAAGTCCCGAATCAACGGCGAGTATGCCACGCGCCATGCGGCACCTTTGCAGCAGACGGCGTTAACCATTTGTTAAGGATAGGCTGGCGAGCGGGGACGCCTTCACTGCACATGGAAGCCTGTATTGCGTTGAGGCCCATGATGACGCCAGAAGCCGTTCAGAACCTGCTAGCGCTCGCCCTCGGCTTTGCCGCGGCAGGCCTGTGCAGTTCGGGTTATCAACTCATCACCAGCCGGCTGCCGAGCTTCGGCCAGCTCTCGACCGGGCCGTCCGCGACGACGATCGCGGCGGTGCCGCTGCTGATCGTCTCCGCGCCGTTCCTGATCATGCGCAACACGCTGCTCGGCCGCCGCCAGGAAGGCCGCCGCTTCGAGTTCGTGTTCCTGGCGACGCTGATTGCCGGCTTCTGGAGCCTGATGTCGGGCCTAGTCATGGTCGAGACCATGCAGGTGCTTGGTCTCCTGGTCGCCTGATCAGGGCCGCTGCAGACCGCTTCCATCGCCGCCCGCCTTCGGGCAAGTTCGCCCGCCTTAACGGAGGACGGACATGCCGATTTACGAGCTCGACGGGCAGGGGCCTGAATTCCCCGGCGAGGGCAAATACTGGGTCGCCGAGAGCGCGACGGTCATCGGCCGCGTGCGGCTGAAGCACGAGGCGAGCATCTGGTTCGGCGCGGTGCTGCGCGGCGACAACGAGTGGATCGAGATCGGCGAGCGCTCGCAGATCCAGGACAACGCCACGCTGCACACCGATCCCGGCTTCCCGATGGTGATCGGCCGCAACTGCGTGATCGGCCACAACGTCATCCTGCACGGCTGCATCGTCGGCGATAACAGCCTGATCGGCATGGGCGCGATTTTATTGAACGGCGCCAAGATCGGTCAGAACTCGCTGGTCGGCGCCGGCGCGGTGGTGACCGAAGGCAAGACCTTCCCGGACAATTCGCTGATCGTCGGCGCGCCCGCGCGCGTGGTGCGCACCATCGACGAGAAAGGCATGACGATGATCCGCAACGGCGCCGACATTTATGTGAAGCGCTGGAATCAATATTCGAAGGGCCTGAAGCGGATCGGATAGGCGCGAGCAGCCACCTTGAGCTAGCCGGCGATGGCGGCGAGGCGCTCCGCGCTTCGTTCTTTGATGTAGTTGAAAAGCCTAAAATACGCGGGCCGGCTGAAGTGTCCGTCCAGCAAGAAGTCCTCTCTCGATTGAGCGAATTTTGCCGGCTCGATCGGTTCGATATTCGCGTATTCGGACGCGATGTCGCAAATCCACAGGTTGAAATTGATCACATGGGCCGCCGGTGTGTCGTCTGGACCGAAAAAGTCCCGGTTCAGGAGGACAAACGCCTGCGCGTCACGCGGCACTCTGTCGAACATGACGCGCAAGTTGGCTTTGAAAAGCGCTTCGCTGGTGAGACCGACGTACGAAAAATCTCGTTCCAGGACGTCGATGGCCTCGCGGACACGGGCATTGGCGATACGAATTGCGCGTTCCGCGGCCGCAACTGTCGTTGGGTCGGCCACGCCTGGCATCATGCGGCAGAACGGTATTAGCGCTCCGGTGCGGTTGTGACGAAATAGCGGAGTCCAATGGTCCGCACCGAAGCTGAACGCCCATATTCCTTGTGGCCGGCGGGAAAAAAGTTCGGACTTGAAGTCATCCTGGTAATAGCCGAGCGCGACAAAAGGCTCCATCGCCGCGACGGGCGCGCCTTCGATGCAATAGCGACCGATGAGTGAGTGATCGAGCCGCAGGTGAACCGAATTCCTCTGGATATTATGTTCGCCGACCACCTCCAGCGCGCTTGCGCCGAAATAATGACCGATATTCATCATGTCGCAGCCGCCGCGAAGATAGACGCCGCGGATGGCTCTCGGCGTCGCGCGATCGTCTGCCGGATTGTTTTCGTCAGCCTCGCTTATCGAAATCCAATCGACGATTGAAGGATCGGCAGGGTCTGAAAGAACCTCGCCCTTGATCCTGAGCATTGGCCTTCCAATGAGATTGTAGACATAGTGTTCGACGCCCATGCCCAAGACGCGGCACGAGAGGCAATAGTGAATGAGCTCATTGCCGGCAGCCGTGATTCTCAAGACGAACACGCCGCAAAATCCATGGTCGCCATAGTCGTCCACGACGCGGACAAGGCCCGCGATGGGGTCGAATTTTGCGAGCAGCGCACGCAATTCTGCGCGCGCCTCGGCGGCATCCTCCGATAACGGCTCCTTGGTAAAATTAAGCTGATTGGTTCTGTTGATCAGCTCGATGGCCCGGTCGACGTGCGTCTCGACATCGTATTCGATGGCGACGCGAATGTTGCTGGCGCGCAGGAAGTCGGTGATGTTCGTCGCGGCCTGTGCGCGGTCGGCGCGGCGCCGTTCCATGGCCTTGTAGTGGGCAAGCCGGGTGAGCGCGTGATCGTCGCGGCCTTTGAGCAGCGGGTTTTCAAGGAGGGAAGCAATGATCGTCTCGTCGGCAATCTGAATGTCGGGAACGAAATATTTGGCTTCGCTCAGATTGCTCGGGTTGTCATCGATGAACAGGACCGTTGCCGGCCTGAGCTGAATATCTTCGATGAGCTTGGCCAGACGCGGGCCTTTCGCGTACCAATTGATGTCCGGAAAAACGAAGTAGTCCCACAACCCGCTTTTGCAGAGAATGTACTCGATCGTCGCATGATCGTTCTTCGAGCATATCGAATTCATGATGCCACGGCGGGCGAGCGCGACGACGATGTCATGCGTGCGCTGGTGGTATTGGATACCGCCTTCTAAAATCGTCCCATCCCAAAACGTCCCGTCTAGCTCCCGGACGACGAGACGGATCGCTTCTGCCATCGCAATCCCCCTTTGCGGCGGCCCTAGAACTACCAGGCGATCTTTCGCGGGGTAACCCTTCAATAACGTCGGGGGCAAGCGGTCGTGCGGTTCGGACCGTTCGCTGCGAGCGCCGCCACAAGGGCTCTAAAACAGATGCGGCCAGGCCCTGGGGGGAGCCTGGCCGCTCGCGTACCCGGTCTGTGGACGGTGAGGGGTGGGGACGTGACCGGGAGCGCGATTGTCCTTGGGTGTTTCCTGGTCGATCCCGGCGCTAGCGCGCCGAGACAGTGAGCGGACCGCGCGGCTCGCCCAGCGAGACCCATTCATTCGGATCTGATTGCGACTGGCGCTTCACGAAGCGATAGCCGGTCTTGAACCAGGGGAGGATTTGCGCCTCCTGATTGTCGAGGATGAACTCGCCGCGGTTGGTCTTCACGGTGAGCACGGCGTGGCCGTCGCCCTTCTTGTCGCGTACGACCGTGATCAGCAGGGCTTCGCGCGGCCAGCCGGCCTGCATCAGCATGCGCCGCTTGAGCAGCACATAGTCCTCGCAGTCGCCTTTGCCATCGTCGGGGTAATTCCAGCGCTCGACAACGCCCCAATGCTCGAGGTCGGTGACCGGCTGAATGGTCTCATTCGCCCAGCTGTTCACCTTGACCATGTCGGCCCAGGCCTTCGGCGTCATCACCACGTCGCGCGGCTCCGACGGCTTGGTCTCGCATTCGGGCTTGTACTCGACGCAGAACTCGACCCAGCCGATCGGCGCGCGCGTCGGTTCCCCAACCGTCGCGTACACCGGCCGGTCGGAGAATGCGCCGGCGCCGGCGCCGATCGACGCGGTCCGCTCGCCGGCGACCGCGTGGCCCATCGAGCCGGCCAGCGCCGCGGCGCTGACGAAAAGCAGGCTGCCGCCCGCTTGAAGTAGTTTGTGAAAACGCCTGCCCATGTGTTCGGCCCCGTCCCGTCTTGTTGGGACCAGAATGACCACAGAGCTTTTGAAGTGCGGCTAAGTAGAACAAGTCAGTTTGAGTAGAACCAAGATCAAACATGAGGCGAATACTTGTAAAACACGAAACTGATTTGACTAAAAACTTAAGCAATACGATTTGACTAAAATTGTCGGCATTAAGCGCTGAAACACAGCAATGACGCGCTTGATCGCAGGCCGGTGCTCGCGGCGTTTACGATAGGAGGAGGTGGTCATGCACCGGCGCGGCGTGGCAAAGCCCACGTGCAGCGCGCGCCAAGCGCGCCTGCTCATGACGCAATTTGATGCGTCTCGTTTACGTCTTGGAGAGGCTAGTCGCCGGTGACGTTGTCTTCGACGAAGTCGCTGTGCTGCAATCGGGTGAATTCGATCGCGAAGCCGTCGTCGATATGGCGGACGACCCGCCCTTGCGTCTTGCCGATAGTGACCATGGCGCCGACCGCCGGGCGCAGGTCAGGCGCGATCGCGATCGCGGCGCCGGACTGCGACAGGTCGATCACGCGGCAGCCGACATTGGTGCCGTTCGGCAGGATCAGGTGCGCCAGCGGATTGCGCGGCGTGAAGCGGCCGTGGCGGCGGTCTTCCGGCAGGTTGAGGATTTGCCGGTTGGCGAGCCAGGTGAGTTGGGCAGCGAGCTTGTCGCGCTTGCGCGCGGTCGCCGAGATGCTCATGGCGAAACCGTTCTCGAAGACGCGCGCGATCTTACCCTCGAGCCGTCCGAGATGGTCCACGTAGGCAATCACGCGCTCGCCCTGATTTCCGGTCACCGGCGCGATCACCGCCATGCCGCCGGGCGACATGTCGATGACTTGGCAGGGGAACTCGCGGCGGTCGGCCAGCATGTAGCGGCCGAGAAGGTTCACCTTCACGCGCTGATGACGCCGGCGCTCGTCCGCCAGAGGCAGCGATTTTGTCTTCGTCAACGGAAGTGCCATTGGAGCCGTTGCTTGTGGAGCTTCTGCTTGCGGTGTTATTGCGCCACAACCGACCCTATTGGCGTAGTGTTAACGGCTCGTTAGCCGCTCCATCGCGCAGAGTCATGTCTCGGCCACCCGCAGGCGGCCGAGGCTTCAATTCACCGAAGTCCGACTCTCGAAGCGCCGCTATTTCAGCATCGGGCCTTTTGTCGGATAGGGCGGCGCCACTGCGGCCGTCTGGAACGGATTGCCGAGCGGGACAATGATGCGTCCCCAAACCCGGGTGTCCTTGCCGCCGTAGTTCTCTTCCCAGACGTTGGTCGTCACGTAGACCTGCGTGATGACGGGGCCGAAATTGTAGCCGATGAGACCGCCCACCGAGAGCTGTTGCTGTTTGGCATAGCCGGCAAAGGGCTCGTTCAGATCGGTCGAATAATAGCCCACCGGACCAATCTCCCATTTTCCGAACGTCTTGGTCACAGAGAAGTCGACGTTCAGGAAGTCGGGATTGATCGTCGATGTCACGCCATCGTCGAGCTGGATGCCCCAGATGACGTTCGCGGCAGCGCTCCAGCCGTCTTTCACATAGGCCAGGGCGAAGCGCTGATTCAGCGAGGTCGAGTCGAAACCGACGTCAGTCTTCACGCCGAAATAAGCGCCCAATGCGTAGCTGAAGTTGAACCCATTGCCGAGATCCCAAGCCAATTGGCCGGCCAGGAACGGATTGTACATGCCCGAGGCATAGCCTGTATCTTGGGTGCCGACCTCCACGACAGGCGTCGCGACTAGGAACTGCAATCTGCCGCCAAAAATCTGCCACGGAGTCGCCCAGGCAATCACTGGAATGTCGACGCCAACGCAAACGTTGTTGGGACTGCTGTTGCGGCAACCATAGTCGGCAGTGTTCACGAAGTAGAAGCCCGGCGGCAGTGGAACGGCGGTGGCGATACCGACTGTTTCGCCAGGTTGGGTGACCGATCCGGCGAAGGCCGGGGCAGTCACGCTCAGGCATAGCGCGCCCGTCGCTAACACAACTTTCAACGTACGATTCATTGCATGTCTCCCCATACGAATGCGAAGTCGCACATTTCAGGGACTTGCTTTTCTTATTGCTCGCGAAGCCGCACCGACGCGCAGAACCAGCCCCGCAAGAGGCAACAGAATACCGTTGCGAGGAAAGACCTCGCCAACCGGCTCAGACAGTCAGTTCTCAGGATGGGAGGGTTTTCGGCAGCGTGTCACAGTCGGAACGAATCCAACTTTCGTTGTCGCTCTCGTCCGTCTTACGAAAACGCCAGTTTCCCCGCACTGGCGCCTAGAAACCGAAAACCACGATTACTTTCTACAAGTCCCACACGTGCTACTTTAGTCCCGCGTCACGTCGGTCGCTACGCTGGCGAAACGTCATCACCAATTATTTCAGCGTGTGTTGCAGATTTGCCGAACATGCCGGCAAGCCGACCTTGTTTTGAACAATTATTGCGCGCGGTGCGTGCGGTCGCCAACATATGGCGCCGGCTATGAGCCGGTTTGTTCGCCCGCCGATGCCTCCCGGCCGCCGCTGTAGACGACGAATCCGTGCCGGACATGTGTCGCTCCGTCATGGAGGGCGAAGGGCGGAGCCAGGATCCTGTCCACCTCGGACCCGACATGGCGCAGCGTGCGCAGTTCGAGCTCGCACACGGGCTTCTCGCCGAGCCAATAAGGCGGCACGATCGGCGCCAGCACACCCATCGCGCGGATGCGCGCGTGGCCGGTATGGGCGAGCGGCAGCAGCAGCAGCTCCAGATCGGCCTCCGACCCGTCGGCGGTGCGGCCGATGATCCCGGCCACCGCGCCGGCGGCTTCGCCGGTGACGGCGTGCAATACCTCCCCGACCGACTTTCGGCTCGCCTCGGCCCAGGGCGCGTCGAATGCCTCGCCTTTGATTTCGCGGCAGAACAGCGCGCAGACGCGCGTGCCGGCGAGACGGAACCGGAGAACGTCAACGAAATCCGCCGCCAGCATGAAGGTATCGCCGAGCGCATGGCGGATGGCGGCGGGATCGATCTCCCCCCGTTCCGGAGCGGGACGGTCGCCGCGCCGTTCGGTCCAATAGTCGAACACTGACCGGGTCGATTCGTGCTTCATCTGCGCCACCTGTTCCGTCGCGAGACGATGCCGGCTTGACCTGTCCCCGTTCGGGACAAAGCGCCGGCTTTTTCGCTGCGACGCTACGGATGGAGCAGGGCGCATGCCTTGGGCGCAGCGCGCGGCCGCGGGGCTGGAGTTAGTGTTAAAATTGCAAACGCGTTGGCGGCGCTGGGCCGTTCGCTTAGTGTCATCGGCGTCAAACGGCGCACCGGTTTGCGACACACTCCGGCGTCGCGAGCGAATAAGAGCCCGGGGAGGCGAGGGGATGTGACAAGCGCCGCAAGGCGTGAACACTCACCTGCGACAGCGGCTCAAGGGAGGGCGAGAGCCCTCCCTTTTTCTGTGCTGCCTCAGTTGTCTTCCGAGTGCTGTGCGCGCATCTGCGAGACGCGCATCCGCCACAATCCAGATATGCCGAAACTTGACGGTTTTCGCGGCGATCTTAAATCGCGCCCTTGCTATTGGATCGTCACAGGGCGGCGACTGATTCCGTTCCACTCCTCAGCGCGAACCGATCCGCCGCAAGGAAGGTCTTGCGGTGATTGCGGCTTTGCCCGCGGCTGACCGGCCGAAGACCTGACGACGGAAAATGAAGGATGCGACGATGACGACTCCGGCGGCGACGGCGCCGAGCGAGGCCGAAACCATTGATCCGAAGCGCTGGCTGGCACTCGCGTGTCTGTTGGTGGGATCGTTCCTTGCACCGCTCGACTTCTTCATCGTCAATGTCGCCATGCCGTCGATCACGACGGGTCTCAAAGCGACCGCCGCCGACGTGCAACTCGTGATTTCCGGCTATGCCGTCGTCTACGCCGTGTTCCTCATCACCGGCGGACGGCTCGGCGACATCTACGGTCGCAAATCCGTTTTCCTCGCCGGTCTCGTCGGCTTCGCGCTGGCGTCTGCGTTCTGCGGCCTAGCCTGGTCGCCTTTCGCGCTTGTCTTGGGGCGGCTGTTGCAAGGGCTCGCCGCCGCGGCGATGTCGCCGCAGGCGCTTGCCTCGATCCATGCGCTGTTTCCGCCACGTGAGCGCGGACGCGCGCTGAGCATCTACGGCATCACGCTCGGTCTCGCGTCGGTGATCGGACAACTGCTGGGCGGCGCGCTGGTCGGCGCCAATGTCGATGGCCTGGGCTGGCGCCTGATCTTCCTGATCAACGTGCCGATCGTGGTCATCGCATTCATCGCCACGCTGAGGGTGCTGCGTGAGACGCGCAGCGCGACGCGCCCGCGCCTCGACCTCGGCGGCGTCCTTCTGTCGTGCGCGGCGCTTACGGCTCTGGTGCTGCCGCTGGTCGAAGGCCGCGAGCGGGGTTGGCCGTGGTGGTCGATCGTCATGCTGCTGACGACGCCGTTCTTCGTCGAAGCGTTCCGGCGCTACGAGATCCGGCTGGCGAAGGCGGGCGGCGATCCGCTCGTCACCATCGAGATCTTTCAGTCGCGCGGGCTGCTGCGCGGTCTGAGCGCGATCATGTTCCTCTACGCCATCTCGACCTTCTTTCTGGTCTATTCGATCTACCTGCAGACCGCGCTCGGGCTCGACGCCCTGCAGGCCGGCCTCGGCATCATTCCTTTCTCCATCGGTTTCGTGACCGGCTCGACGTTCACGCCGCTGTTCGGGCGTTGGCTGGGACGGGGGGCCACATCGCTGGGGTTCTGCTTTTCCGCTACCGGGGCCATCGCGACCGCGCTGGTCACCGCCCATTTTCCTGTCGGCGCCATTCCGCCGTGGACGTTGATGGGCCCGGCGGTCATGTTGATCGGGCTCGGCATGGGCACCTCCATCCCGACCATGATGCGCGCCATCGTCGAGCGCGTAGAGGCGCGCCACGCCGGTCTGGTCAGCGGGCTCGTCAATTCGACGCTGCAAGTCAGCGCCGCGGTTGCCATCGCGATCTTGGGCGGACTCTTCTATACCGTCGCCGGTCCGCGCATCGGTCCGGCCTCGGTGACGCATGCCTTCTGCGTCACCCTTCTGGGGGTCGCGGCCTGTCACATCTGCGGCGCCATTCTTGCCGCCGGTCTCGGTCAGCGGCGCCATGCGGTGGTGGCGGCCGCCAAGAGCGTGACCAAGAGCGTGACCGTGAAGACCTGTCAGCAGGAACAGTAAGCGGACGCCTGGCGAACCACGGTTGGAAAGCTGACCGGAAGGGGTAGGGCCCCCCCGCGCTTGCAGTGCGTCGGCCAAGAGCGTAACTCGAACCGTTCCATCGGATCGTCTTCGTGAAACGCGAACCCCTCTTCAATATCCCATCCGTCGTCACGGCCCTCTTGGCCGTGCTGGCGCTCATTCACATCGTCCGCGTCTATCTGCTCACCAATGAGCAGGACATTGATGTCCTGCTCACCTTCGCCTTCATTCCGGTGCGCTACGATACCTCGGCCGTGCTCGGCGGTGTCTTGCCGGGCGGCTTCGGCGCCGAGGTCTGGACCTTCGTCACCTATTCGCTGCTGCATGCGAGTTGGACGCATCTCGGCGTCAATGCGATCTGGTTCTTGCCCTTCGGCAGCGCGGTCGCGCGCCGCTTCGGCGCGGTGCGCTTCCTTCTCTTCTTTGCGGTCACCGCGGCCGCCGGCGCGGCCATGCATCTGGCGACGCATGCGGGCGAGCAATATCCGATGATCGGTGCGTCGGCAGCGATTTCCGGCACGATGGCGGCGGCCATGCGTTTTGCGTTCCAGCACGGCGGCCCGCTCGGCATGCTGCGCGGCGAGGACGATGAAGCTTATCGCGTGCCGGCGCTGCCGCTTTCCGGCGTGCTGCGCGATTCACGCGTGTTTCTGTTTCTTGTCGTCTGGTTCGGCATGAACATCGTGTTCGGGCTGATTTCGCTGCCGATCGGCGGCAACGATCAGCCGGTGGCGTGGCAGGCGCATATCGGCGGATTTCTCGCCGGCCTGCTGCTGTTTTCCTGGTTCGACCCGGTGTCGCATGCGCCGCCCGCGGACGATTTTGGTCCGTAGCCTCAATAGCTAGCGCAGTGCAGCAACTGATTCGCTTGACGGAACCGATCTTCGGCAGGATCGTTCACGCAAGACCCGGTCTCGCGGGTTTGCCGTGAGCAGGGTGCACACGGAGGCTGCCATGAAGGTCAAGTCGATCCTGGCCGCCAAGGGCGGCGGCATCATCTGCATCGAACCATCCGCCGATCTGGCGGCGGCCGCAAAGCTCTTGAGCAAACATCGCATCGGCGTGGTCGTGATCCGCGGCGCGGGCGACCGTCTCTCCGGCATCTTGTCGGAGCGCGACATCGTGCGTGCGGTGGCCGAGCACGGCGCCGCGGCGCTGACGATGCCGGTCGGTCAGGTGATGACGCGCGAGGTTGCGACCTGCGGCGAGGACGACACCTGCGCCTCGATCATGGAACAGATGACGCAACGGAAATTCCGTCATCTCCCGGTGATGAATAAAGGCGAGATGGTCGGGCTGATCTCGATCGGCGACGTGGTCAAGCAACGCGTCGTCGAGATCGAGCAAGAGTCCGAGGCGATGCGCGATTACATCCGCACGGCGTAATGGCCTCAGCGAACTTCGTTCGCACCTCCACTTGCTCCGCTCATTCCCGCGTAAGCGGGAATCACGAGAGTACGGGACGAGCAGTCTTTTTGCGCTGGGTCTCCGCTTTCGCGGGGACGAGCGTGTGATGTCATCCGACCGGCACGCGTTCTATTTAGCGACGCCGTTGCCGTTCCCGTTAAAGGGTTGCGAGAGGGCTGTGATCGCTTCGGTCACCGCCTCGAGCGATCTCTCCGCGGCCTCCGCACCGATGGCGATCGCATCTCCACCGCGGTGGAAGTCGAACCAGCCGACATTGCCCAGGCGCGGGCTGATCAGCACGTCCGGCGGATCGCCGGCGAGCCGCGCGCGCGTGATCCGGTCCTGCATGACGTTGAAGGCTTCCACCATCACTGTGGGGATGCCAGGGCGGCCGCGCCGGCCGAGCACCTGGCGGCGCAACGAACGCTCGCGCGAGAACATGCCGCGCAGGCCGCCTTGCTTGGGAAGGGCGGCCAGTGCCTCGTCCTCATCGTCGGAGCCGTGGCTGGCGATGATGGTGCCGCGGCCGAACAGATCGGAGTTGAGATTGACGGCGATCACCAGGCGTGCGCCGAGCGCGCGCGCGGCCGACACCGGCACCGGATTGACCAGCGCACCGTCGACCAGCCAGCGGCCGCCGATCAGCACCGGGGGGAAAATGCCCGGCAGCGAGTAGGAGGCGCGCATCGCCTCGGACAGACGTCCGCGCGTAAGCCAGATCTCGTGGCCAGTGTTGAATTCGGTGGCGATCGCGGCGAAGCGGATCGGCAGGTCCTCGATGCGCATGTCTTTGAGATGCGCATCCATCCGCTTCGAAAGGTGCCCGCCACGGATGAGGCCGGAGCCGGAGAAGTTGACGTCGAGATAGCTCAGCACGCTGCGCACGTTGAGCCCGCGCGCCCATTCCTCGAGGTTGTCGAGTTCGTGCGCCGCGTAGCAGCCGCCGACGACGGCGCCGATCGAAGTGCCGACGATTACGTCCGGCACGATGCCGTGCGCCGCCAGCGTCCGTATTACGCCAATGTGTGCAAAGCCGCGCGCTGCGCCGCCGCCCAGCGCCAGTGCGATTGTTGGTCGCGTCGCTGCCGGCTGGGGCTGCGGGGTGGCTTCAGCGGCTCTATCGCCGTTGCGGGCGCGTGCGAATAAACCTTCGAACACCAAAACCTAAATCTCCTCGCCCAATCATCCGACCAGGCTGAGTCAAAGGACAAGGGCTTCACACCAACATGGTGAAGAGTGCTCGCTTATGCCTGTGTCCGAATAGTGACACAGAGGTGTGCCGGTAAGACAAGGATTGTTACAAGGAGGTAGTAAATGCGTGAGCGGCCGTTAAGTTGCCGGCCGCTGCATGGCAAACAGGCTCTCCACCACCGCGTATTCGTCGTAGCCGCAGCGGGCGATCGGCTTCATGGCCGCGGTATCGAGCCGCCCGTTAACGATAAAGCGGTCGTCGATGTGGACGCCGACCACCTGGCCGAAGACCACATGGGCGTCGACCGGATGCCCCTCGAAGGTCTCCATCGGCACGATCTTGATGAGCTTGCATTCCAGGGCGCACGGTGACTCGGCCACGCGCGGCGGCTTCACCAGCCGCGATGGCGCGGCTTGGAGCCCGGCGCGAGCCATTTCGTTGGCGCCATGGGGGAGCGGCGCGGACGTCTCGTTCATCGTGTCGCGCAGGGCTAAAGTCGCGAGATTACAAACGAATTCGCTCGTCGCGGCGATGTTGGAGACGCTGTCTTTGCGCCCTTCGCTGGCGAACATCACGATATTGGGCCGGCTGTTGACCCCGTTGAAGAACGAGTAGGGCGCCAGATTCACCTCGCCCCTCGTGCTGATCGAGGTGATCCAGCCGATCGGGCGGGGCGCCACGATGGCCTTGAAGGGGTCGTGCGGCAGGAGCTGTCGGTCGCGCTTCTCAGGCTCGTAGAACATCCAGACCTCTAGCCCTGAAACCGGGTGACGATGGCCTCGAGCTTCGGCCGGTCACGATCCTCGGGCAGCTTCGTCATCTTTCCGATATGCACGAACCCGGCGATGCGCTCGTCGGCGGAGAGGCCCAGGCGCTCCACCACGCGCCGGTCATAGGCATACCACTCGGTGATCCAGCTCGCCGCGTAGCCCATGGCATGGGCGGCGATCACCAGGTTCATGGCCGAGGCGCCGACGGACAATTGCTGCTCCCATTCGGGGATTTTCACGTGCGGCGCTGCGCGGCACACGACCGCGATTACGAGAGGCGCGCGGGCAAGCCGCTTGCGCTCGAAGTCAAGCTGGTCCGGCGTGGCGTCGGCGCGGTCAGCGCGGAATGCGTCGGCGATGATCTCGCCGGCGGCCTCTCGCGCCTTGCCCTCGAAAACGATGAAGCGCCAGGGGGCGAGCTTGCCGTGGTCGGGGACGCGCGAGGCAATGGTGAGCAGCGTGTCGATCTCGGCCGCGCTCGGCCCCGGGCCGGTCAATTCCATCGGCTTGATCGAGCGGCGGGACTTCAGCAATTCGAGCGCGTCGGGCATTTCATCCTCGTGGCATGCGATTTCCGGCGTTAGCATAGCGTCGGCAGGCTGACAAACACGGTAATTGGCTTGAAATCGCCGCGATTTAGACCGAGAAGCAACGCGTGATGAGTAAGGCAAATGCAATCGCCGCCATGGTCGGCCGGCTGGGGCCGGTCTATGCGCTCGCGCTCTGCCTGCTTGTCCCCCGGATAGCCTTGGCGCAAGCGCCAGGCGGAAATTCCCTCTTTTCGACGGCGCCATCCGGAGGCGGCCTGGTGGCGCCCGGTCCGGCCA
Source organism: Pseudolabrys sp. (assembly GCA_036264375.1). Taxonomy (GTDB): domain Bacteria; phylum Pseudomonadota; class Alphaproteobacteria; order Rhizobiales; family Xanthobacteraceae; genus Pseudolabrys. Next base: position 10,853 of record DATARB010000052.1, on the reverse strand, counting down.
CGCGGGGCGATGTCTTCGGCCCCGGCGGCGCGCTGGAGCCGCCGCCCCAGTCGACGGTCATGCCCAACAGCGCGCAGATTCCCATGGTGCCGGCCGGGCAGGTCGCGCTCTCGCTCAGCGCGCGCTTCGGCAAGCAGGCGCCCCCGATCGGCGGAGGGCTGACCTGGCGCATTTTTTCGGCCAAGGCCGACCAGGGGGGCAATTTTGCGCTGGTCAAGGAAGACAACAATCCGGCGCCGACGGTGGTGCTGCCGCCAGGCAACTATATCGTCCACGTCGGCTTCGGCCTCGCCACCGCGGTCAAGCCGGTGGTGCTGCGCGGGCCGACCGTGCGCGAGGACTTCGAGCTTCCGGCCGGCGCGTTGCGCATCGAGGGCCGCGTCGGCGACGTGCGCATCCCGCCTGGGCAGATTTCCTTCGACGTCTACAAAGGCAGCCAGTTCGAGCCGGGCGACCGGCGGCCGATCGCCGAGCACGTGACGACCGGCGCGCCCGTGGCGGTGCCGGAGGGCACCTATTACATCGTCTCGAACTATGGCGACGCCAATTCGGTGGTGCGCTCCGATATCCGCGTGCAGGCCGGCAAGCTCACCGATGTCACAGTCACGCATCGCGCGGCTGCTATCACGCTCAAGCTGGTGAGCGACAAAGGCGGCGAGGCGCTCGCCAACACCGCCTGGTCGGTGCTCACGCCGGGCGGCGACGTGATCAAGGAATCGATCGGCGCGTTCCCGCGCGTGATCCTGGCCGAGGGCGAATACCGCGCGATCGCCCGCAACGAAGGCAAGGTGTACGAGCGCGAATTCAAGGTCGTCACCGGTGTGGATGGCGACGTCGAGGTTCTGGCGCGGTGAGGCGTGCGCGAGAGGCGCCGCGTCACCGAAATCAAGAAGGGCGATTGTGAAGCAACCGATTGCGAGCGACGCGGCACTGGAAATTCTGGCCGCCCTTGATCCCTCATCGACCGCATTTCTGTTCGACGTGGACGGCACGCTGATCGATATCGGCCCGTCGCCTTTCGAGGTGCATGTCTCCGACGCGCTCAAGGACTCGCTGCACCAGCTCTTTCGCGAGACGAACGGCGCGCTCGCGCTCGTCAGCGGCCGTCCGATCCGCGATCTCGATCTGTTGTTCAAGCCGCTGATGCTGCCGGCAATCGGCGGCCACGGCGCCGAGACGCGGACGACGAAGGGCACGGCCATCTCGAAGGTCGAGAATCTTTCCGAGGCCCTGCGCAAGCAGCTCGTGTCCGCGGCGACGCCGGGCTCCGGCATCGAGGTCGAGGACAAGGGCTATTCGGTGGCGCTGCACTATCGCAAGGCGCCGAAGCAGGCGGAGGCGCTGCGCCGCCATGTCGCCATCGCGCGCGCGGCATTTCCTGCAGAAGCGACCGAGCTTCTGCTCGGCAAGGCCATGTTCGAAGTAAAGCGTCCCGGCATCAACAAAGGCGACGCGATCCGCGTGCTGATGGAGCATCTGCCGTTCGCCGGCCGCACGCCGGTGTTCTTCGGCGACGACGTCACCGACGAATCCGCATTCAAGGCGATGCCCGAATTCGGCGGCAAGGGCTTCGGTGTCGGCCGCGGCTTTCCCGGCATGGCCGGCATCTTCGCGTCGCCAGCGGACGTGCGGGGCGCACTGCAGCGGCTCGCCGCGCGTGAGCGCGAACCACGCGCATAGCGTGATAGACGGCGACGCCTAGCCCTCGCAATTGTCGCCCTGCTATGCGCGCGTGAACTTCCGCGCGAGTTCCACGTTATGCGGTATGGGGCTGCCGAGGAAAATCGGCCAATTCCGCGTATGAGAGAACATGCTGGGCGAGTTTTTTCGCAAGACTTCGCGACTCACGAGAGTCATTTTTCCGCGATTGGGTTGTCGCGGCATCTGGGGAGATAACTATTGGCGCGGCTCGTCATCGTTTCAAATCGCGTGGGCGTTCCCGACAGCGGGACGCGAGCGGGCGGATTGGAAGTGGCGATCAGGCCGACGCTGAAGCGTCGCGGCGGCATGTGGTTCGGCTGGAACGGACGCGTCACCGACGAAGATCCCGGGCCGCCAAAGACATCGGTGCACGACAAAGTCAGCTACGTCACCACCGGCCTGCGCAAAGACGACTACGAAGAATTCTACAACGGCTTCGCCAACCGCGTGCTGTGGCCGATCCTGCATTACCGGCTCGACCTCGCTGAATTCACACGCCGCGATCTCGGCGGCTATTTCCGCGTCAACGAATTCTTCGCCAGCAATCTCGACAAGCTTTTGCGCCCCGACGACGTGATCTGGGTGCACGACTATCATCTGATGCCGCTGGCGAAGGCGCTACGCGACCGCGGACACAAGAACAAAATCGGCTTCTTCCTCCACATCCCGTGCCCGCCGCCGGAAATCCTTACCGCGCTGCCCAATCATGAGCAGCTCATTCCGACGCTCGGCCAATACGACGTTGTGGGATTCCAGACCGAGGTCGATGCCACCAACATCTGCCGTTATTTCGTCAACGAATGCGAATTCCGCCGCGTCAGCGACGAGACCTTTTCCATCGACGGGCGAACCGTCCGGGTCGGTGCATTTCCTGTAGGCGTCGAAACCGAGGTCTTCTCGCGGCTGGCGCGGCGCGCGATCGAGACGAACTTCGTGCGCGAGGTGCTCGACAGCCTCTCGGGCCGCGCCATGATCATCGGCGTCGACCGGCTCGACTACTCGAAGGGCATCCCGGAGCGGATGGACGCGTTCGAGCGCTTCCTCGCCAACTATCCGGATTGGCGCGGCAAGGTCACGTATCTGCAGATCACGCCGCGCAGCCGCAGCAGCATACCGGAATATGCCGACATCGGCCGCAGCGTTGGCGAGGCGGTGGGACGCATCAACGGGGCTTACGGCGAAGCGTCATGGACGCCGGTGCGCTACATCAATAAGGCGCACAGCCGCACGGCGCTTGCCGGCCTCTATCGCGCGGCGCGCGCGGCGCTGGTGACGCCCTTGCGCGACGGCATGAACCTGGTCGCCAAGGAATATGTCGCGGCGCAGAACCCGGACGATCCCGGCGTGCTCATCCTGTCGCGTTTCGCCGGCGCTGCCCAGGAATGCACGGCGGCGCTGCTGGTGAACCCTTACGATCCGGAAGGGGTGGGGCAGGCGATCAACCGCGCTTTGGGCATGCCGCTCGAGGAGCGGCAGCGGCGGCATGCGCACAATTTCCGCGTCCTGTTGCGCAACGACCTCGGCCACTGGGCGGAGCATTTCCTCTCAACGCTCGAGGAGCCGGCGGCTGGGGAGCTTGATCCTCCGAAGGAGCGCGCCGCCTTCGGACGATGAGCGCGACTTGATTTAAGTCACGGCGGTCGCGCGCCGCGCAGCCCACGATAGTGGCTTCGAGTCGATCATGGGGGCCGCACGATGCTGAAGATCGCCGCCGGATTGCTGGCTTTGACCTTGTTCGCGGCGCTGGCAAGGTCAGCGTCGGCGGCCGACGCCCGTAACGGCGAGACGCTTGCCAAACGCTGGTGCGCGGCCTGTCACGTCGTGGCCGCGGACCAGACAAGCGGCAATACACAGGCGCCGCCGTTCTCGGCCATCGCCAAGCAGTCAAGCTTCGACGATGCCAGACTGGCCTTTTTTCTTCTCACGCCGCACCCGCGGATGCCGGACATGAATCTGTCGCGCAGCGAGGCCGCCGATCTGGCCGCCTACATCAAGACGCAACGGCAATAATTATCCGGGTCAGGGGTGCTGCACCGGCGCGGGTGCAGGCTTTGCTGGCGCCGCGGCCTGCATTGGTTTCACGCCGCCCGGACCCGGCAGGCAGCTTAGGGTGCCAATGGTATTGGCGCCATACTGCACATAGCCGGTTGGCGTCGGGGGCGTGTGCGCCGCTGTGATCGGCAGATAGATGTAACAGACCGCCCCGTCCACCGGATCGCGCCAGCGCTGGATGATGGTGTCCTGCAAGTGGCCGGCGAATTGCCGCTCGAGCTGCATACGCGGCAGTTTGGACCATTCGTTGTCCTGCGCTTGCGCCGCGGACGACGCAAGCAAGGCTGCGGCAATTGCAGCCGCGAATATCCCAAACCGCGAACCGTGTTTTTTTGTCACCATGCCACCTGCAATCCCACGCGGCCACCAACTTGACCCTGATCGACGCCATAGCCGAAGGCTCCCGACGCCACAAGATTGTCGGAGAGCCGCAAGGCGCTCGACAAGGCGAAAGCGTTCTGCCCGGCGAAGGTCCCGTAGTTGACGCCGACCGCGTATTTCTTCGTCTCGGGCAGTCCACCGCCGCCCATCGCCATGGCCATGGCGACGCCGGCATTGGCGTTGTCGACGCGCTTGTTGGTGTCGTTGATCTGGGATTGCAGATTATCGATCTGCGGCTGGTAGTTCAGGCCGGAGACGACACTGTTGAGCTGAGCGAGATTGACTGCGTCAGTCGGATTGATGCCGGCGGCCACATTTGTGATACGCCGTTCATTGCCGGCCGAGCCTACCGAGACCGTGTTCGCCGCGTTGGCAATCGAGCCTTGGCCGATGGCGACCGAATTCGTCGCCCCGGCCTGCACCGTGGCCCCCTGACCGAACGCCGAGCCATTGCTCGCCAGCACGGCCGCATTTTGGCCGACGGCCACGGAGTTGCTGCTGGCCGCATTGGCGCTGTCGCCGATCGCAACGTTGCCAGTCGCGCCGACCTGAGCGTTGACGCCGTAGACCGACGCGTTGGTGAAGTTGTTGTCTGTGGCGCCGGGTCCGATCACGACGGAATTCGCGGCCGATACGGAATTGGTGCCGATGGCGATGGCGTTGGCGCCGCTCGCCGAGGCGTTGCTGCCCATGGCGAGCGAGTTGTTGCCGTTGGCATTTGCGCCGGCGCCGAAAGCCATGGCATTCGTGCCGGAGGCCGTCGCGGACGCACCCGTGCTGTTGACCGTCATGTAGGGCGAATTGCCGACCGACAGGCCGGCCACCGTGCTGGTCAAGCTGGCGATGTCGGCCGTGTTCGCGGCGACCTGCTGATTGGTGGCGTAGAGCTGGCTGCCGGTGACGGCGTCGGTGCTGGTGGAGGAGAGGACGCCGTCCGAGAGGCCGGTCAGGGTGCGCGTGCCGTCGGTGCCGGTGAAGTTGACGACCGTGCCATCGGTCTGCGCGCCGACCGTGATCGGCTGGCCGGCAGCGCTCTGTTGCACGAGACCGATGGTGCCGCTCGAGATCTGCGTCTGCAGACCGGTGAGGCTGCTGTTCACCGCGCTGAAGGCACTGCCGACATTGTTATAAGCGGTGCCCTGGATGGTGTAGCTCGGCGCGGTGAGATTGCCGCTGCTATCGACGCCGGCGCCGCCGCCGAGCGCAGAGGCGATGTTCTGCGTGGCGGCATAGAACTGGCCGCCATTGACGGCGTCGGTGCTGCTGGCCGAGACCGTGCCGGCGGACACGCCGGTCAAGGTGCGGGTGCCGCCGGTGCCCGTGAAGTCGACGACGGTGCCGTCGGTCTGCGCGCCGACTGTGATCGGTTGTCCCGCCGCGCTCTGCTGAACGAGGCCGATGGTGCCGCTGCCGAGCTGGCTCTGCAGCGATACGATGCTATTATTCTCGGCGGTGAGCGTCGTGTCGACGGCGCTGAAGGCACTGCCAACGTTGTTGTAGGCGGTGCCCTGGATGGTGTAGCTCGGCGCGTTCATCTGCCCAGTCGCATCGAGCGTCGTGCCGAAGGCCGCGGCGACGCGCTGATTGGCGGTGTAGAGCTGGCCGGCGGTGGCCGCATCGGTCGAGCCGGGGGCGATGGTGCCATCGGCGACGTTGACGATCTTGCGCTCGCTGCCGACCGCGCCGACCGAAACGACGTTGGCGGCATTGGCGATCGAGTTCGACCCGATGGCGACCGAATTGCTGCCGTTGGGGCCGACGTTGGCGCCATTGCCGATCGCGATGCCATTGGCCGCCGACGCATCCACGAATGCAGCGCGATTGGCCCCGGTGGCGCTGTTGCCGCCGATGGCGATGGAGTTGGCGCCATTCGCCTGGGCATTGGCTCCGTAAGCCGAACTGGCGGAGCCGCTCGCGCTGGCGCCGAAGCCGGTGGCAGTGGTGAAGTCGTTCAGCGCGCCGGTCGAGAGACTGGTGCCGGTACCGGTCCCCAGTGCGACACTGGAAATCCCCGAAGCCGTGCTGTCGAAACCCAGTGCAGTGCTCTTACTGCCGCTGGCAGTGGAACTGGAGCCCAATGCCGTGCTGTTGGCGCCAGTGGCGATGCTATTAATGCCGAAGGCTGAGGCGCCGTTTCCCGACGCCGATGCGCTAATGCCGAAGGCCGAGGCGCCAATTCCCGACGCCGATGCGCCGTCACCGAAGGCGCTGCCGAATTTCCCGGTGGCATTGGCGCCAGCGCCAACGGCGGTCGCGCTGACGGCACTGCTGATGGCGCCTACCCCGATTGCCATCCCGCCGCTGGTCGCGCCGGATGTCACCTGCGCGCCGTTGCCGATGGCGATGCCGTTGACGGCCGCCGCATCGACATAGGCGGCGTTGCCGGCACCGGTGGCGCCGTTGCCGCCGATGGCGATGGAGTTGGCGCCGTTGGCCTGGCTATCCATGCCGGACGATACGCTATAGGCGCCGCTCGCCACCGAGACCATGCCGAGGGCAACAGCCCCGGTGCCGCTGGCGGCGCTATTGTTGCCCAACGCCATCGTGTTAGCGGCGCTTGCGTAGGCGTGGGCGCCGAATGCGATTGCCTCTGACTGACTGGCGGCGGCTTGAACGCCGAAAGCGATCGAGGCGTCGCCGCTGGCGATCGACGACGCACCGATGGCGGTGCTGTTGAGACCGGTGGCCGTGGCAAACGAGCCGTAGGCAACCGCATCGGCCTGGGTGCCTTTGCTCTGATAGCCGACGGCGACGCTGTCAACGCCGCTGGCGTTGGCACCCGTGCCGCAGGCAACAGCGTTTGTGCCGCCGGCGGTGGCGCCGTCGGTTCCGCCCGGCGTGGTGCTGTCGCACACGAATTGCGCCGCCGCCGGCTGGGCAGCGAGGCAAAGCATCGCCGCTCCCAGCGTTACACCGCGGAGGCAAGCCAAACGGCGGCGGGGCGGCGGTGCGTCTCCGCGCAAGCTCATCGCGGCAATTCCTAAAAGATTCCAATTGCGTCAACGCGTTGTGAACTTAGAAGGGTGCGGCGGCGGTACAACTGTAGAAATTTGGTTGCATCCCTGCTTTATGGGCGCAGGCGGGGGCCGGCACACGTGAGTTCCATTGCCAGATCGGCGATGTTATTTGCGCCCAATCCGGCAATGCCGGAGGCGATTGCTGCCGTGCGGGCGCGGCCGGGTTTTGCGCAGGCGATGCGCACGTCCTCCATCGGTCTGGTCGGGATGTATCAAGGCGGCCATCTGCTCAACTGGCTGATGGACGATCGCGGGCGGCTGCTGTTCGCCTATTTCGCGCTCTATTTCGATGCGTCGCGCGATCCGGCCGATCCATTGTCGGGGCTCACGCCGAAGCGCATGCGCACGCTGGCCGCCGAGCACGACATATGCAGCCCCGGCCGCGCGACAGCGATGCTGTCGCTGATGCGCTTTTCCGGCTATCTCGCGCTCGACACGCAGGTGGTGGATCGCCGGCAACGCCGCCTGATCGCGACCGACAAGCTGCGCGACCTGCTGCGCAAGCGCTGGCACCTGCACTTCGGGGCGATGGCGCCGCTGTTTGCGGACGGCGATGCGATGGTCGCGGCGCTGGACGATGCCGCCGTCACACGCGCCTTGGTCATCGTCATGGCCGAGCGTTTCCGCGCCGGCTTCCGCTTTATGACGCACGCACCGGAGCTCGGCCTGTTCGGCGACCGCAATGCCGGACTGTTTATCCTGATGAGCCTGATCATTTCAGGCGCGCCGGACGACAGCGTGCCGCCCTCGCGCGCCGTGCCGATGTCGATGGCGGCGCTGGCGCGGCGCTTTCGCGTATCGCGCCCGCACGTGCTCAAGCTGATCCGCGACGCGGCCGACGACGGCTTCATCGAGCGCGTCGGTCAAGATGGCAGCCGTGTTGTCATCCGCCCGCGGCTTGCGGAGGCGACACAGGTGTTCTTCGCGACGATGTATCTGTTCTTCGCCGACTGCGCCCGCGAGGCGATGCGGGTAGCAGGGGAGCGCCAGAGCAAGGCGGGCTGAGCGCGCCACGACTGACTTGTGCTCGCACCTAGGACGCGTATCTTATGGGATACGAGCCGATCGAGGTCCGCCAGACCGAGATCTTTGTGCGATGGCTTGCGGGGCTCCGCGACAGCCGGGCGCGCATGCGCATCAACGTCCGCATTCGCCGTCTGTCCCTCGGCAATCCGGGGGATGTGAAGCCCGTAGGCGAGGGCGTATCAGAGATGCGAGTCGACTATGGCCCCGGCTATCGAATCTATTTTGTCCAGCGTGGACGTGCGGTGATCGTGCTGTTGGCGGACGGCGACAAACGGTCGCAAGACCGCGATATCGAAACGGCGCATGCGCTCGCGCGCGAGCTTTAGGAGGCGATCATGGCCAAGATCGAAACAGTGCCTTGGGATGTCGTCGACCAGCTTAAGAGCGACGAGGACATTGCACATTATCTGGAAGCGGTGTTCGACGATGGCGATCCCGCGCTGATCACCGCTGCGCTCGGAGACATCGCCCGCGCCAAAGGCATGTCACAGGTCGCGCGTGAGGCCGGCCTCGGACGCGAGAGCCTCTACAAGGCGCTCTCGTCCGAGGGGAATCCAGAATTTGCCACCGTGCTGAAGGTCATCCGCGCGCTCGGGCTCAAGCTCAAGGTGGCGGTTTAGTCAGCCCTTTCCCGCTTGATGTCCGGCGGCGTCGCTTCGTCGGCGAGCATCGTCAAGGCTTCGTCGAGCGGCATCACTGTCTGGCCGTCGCTGCCGAGCCGGCGGATCGAGACCAGGCGTTCCGCCGCCTCCTTCTTGCCGACCACGAGCAGGACCGGGATCTTGGCGAGCGAGTGCTCGCGCACCTTGTAGTTGATCTTCTCGTTGCGCAGGTCGGCATCGACGCGCAGGCCGCGCTTGCGGGCCGCCGCGGTCACCTCGCGCGCATAATCGTCGCCTTCCGAGGTGATGGTGGCGACGATCGCCTGCTTGGGCGAGAGCCACAGCGGCAGGTGCCCGGCATAGTGCTCGAGCACGACGCCGAGGAAGCGCTCCATCGAACCGCAGATGGCGCGGTGCACCATCACCGGCGCCTTCTTCGACCCGTCGGGCGCGATGTAGAAAGCGTCGAACCGCTCCGGCAGGTTGAAGTCCACCTGCGTGGTGCCGCATTGCCAGTCGCGGCCGATGGCGTCGCGCAGCACGTATTCGAACTTCGGCCCGTAGAAGGCGCCTTCGCCCGGATTGATCGCCGTCTTGATGTGGTTGTGGCCGCGCGCCTCGATCTGCTTGAGCACGTCCTGCATGATGCCTTCGGCATGATCCCAGGCCGCCTCCGAGCCGACGCGCTTCTCCGGCCGCGTCGAGAGCTTCACCGTAAGATCGCCGGTGAAGCCGAAGTCGGCATAGGTCGTCAGGATCAGCTCGTTGATCTTGAGGCACTCGTCGGCAAGCTGCTCCTCGGTGCAGAACACATGCGCGTCGTCCTGCGTGAAGGCGCGCACGCGCAAGAGCCCATGCAGCGCGCCGGACGGCTCGTAGCGGTGCACGATGCCGAATTCCGCCATGCGTAGCGGCAGATCGCGATACGACTTCAAGCCGTGCTTGAAGATCTGGATGTGGCCGGGGCAGTTCATCGGCTTGATGGCGAAGACGCGTTCGTCCTCGGTGTGCTCGCCGGCGGAGGTTGCCTGGAACATGTTCTCGCGGAACCAGCCCCAGTGGCCGGACGTCTCCCACAGCGACTTGTCGAGCAGCTGCGGCGCGTTCACCTCGTTGTAGTCGCCGCGCAGGCGGCGGCGCATATAGGCGACGATCTCCTGGAAAATGGTCCAGCCGTTGGCGTGCCAGAACACCGTGCCCGGACCTTCCTCCTGGAAGTGGAACAGGTCCATCTCGCGGCCAAGCTTGCGGTGATCGCGCTTCTCGGCCTCTTCCATCTGCTTCAAGTAAAGGTCGAGCTCTTCCTGCTTGGCGAAGGCCGTGCCGTAGATTCGCGTCAGCATCGGGTTGTTGCTGTCGCCGCGCCAATAGGCGCCGGCCACCTTCATCAGCTTGAAGGCGTTGCCGATCTTGCCCGTCGAGGTCATGTGCGGGCCGCGGCAGAGATCGAACCAGTCGCCCTGCTTGTAGATCTTGATCTGCTGGTCTTCCGGGATGGCGTCGACCAGCTCGACCTTGAACGCCTCGCCCTTGTCGCGAAACACCGTCTTGGCCTGGTCGCGCGACCACACCTCCTTGGTGAAGGGTTTGTCGCGGGCGATGATCTCGCGCATCTTCCGCTCGATGGCGTCAAAATCCTCCGGCGTGAACGGCTGGTTGCGGAAAAAGTCGTAGTAGAAGCCGCTGTCGATCACCGGCCCGATGGTGACCTGGGTGCCCGGCCAGAGCGCCTGCACCGCTTCGGCCAGCACGTGGGCGGCGTCGTGCCGGATCAGCTCCAGCGCGCGCGGGTCGTCGCGATTGATGAATTCGATCTTGGCATCGCGATCGATCGGATCGGCGAGGTCGGCCACGGCGCCGTCGAGCGCCATGGCCACGGTGCGCTTCGCCAGCGAGGGCGAAATGCCCTTGGCGATGTCGAGGCCGGTGATATGCGGGGGATAGTCCCGGCGCGCGCCGTCCGGAAAGGTCACGGAGACCATGGTTCTCGCTCCTGTTGCTCACTCCTGCGAACGAGCGCAGGTAAGCCGTAAACAAGGGATATAGCAGGCGAAGGCCGCCGCGCAACCTACCA